>NZ_CP150274.1:5142134-5484269 GCF_037977055.1 Paenibacillus sp. FSL K6-1096
ATTCAATTGATGAACTACCTGGTTGGACCGTTCTCGTCGCTGCCGGGTCTGGTGGCTTCGATGCAGCAGTCACTGGGCGCGGCGGAGCGGATCTTCGAGGTGATGGATGCTCCGGTGGAGGTGGAGAAGCTGCCGGAGGCTCAACTGAAGCAGCCGGAGTTCACGCAGCTTTCACTCACCGGGCTGTCCTTCAGCTACCCGGACAGTGACAAGCAAAGTCTGAACGAGATTAGTCTGGAGCTACCGCGCGGCAAGCAGATGGCTGTGGTCGGACCAAGCGGCGGCGGGAAATCGACCCTGTTCAAGCTGCTGCTGGGCTACTATAGGCCGGCTGCCGGGGAGATCACCATCAATGGCCGTCCGACCAGCGGGATGCCGCTTGCCGAGCTGCGAAGCTACTTCTCCTATGTGCCTCAGGAATCCGGCCTGTATTCCGGGAGCATCCGCGATAATATTGAGAGCGGCAGGCCGGGAGCATCGGAGGAAGAGATTATTGAGGCACTTCGGCAGGCGAACGCTTATGAGTTCGTAATGGAGCTGCCGGAAGGCCTGGACGCGGAGATCGGCGAGCATGGCTCCAGACTGTCCGGGGGACAGCGGCAGCGCCTGTCCATCGCCCGGGCCATGCTCAAGGATGCGCCGATCCTGCTGCTGGATGAAGCTACGGCGGCGCTGGATAATGAGTCGGAGCGGATGGTCCAGCAGGCAATCCGCAAGCTGATGAAGGACAAAACCACACTCGTCATCGCCCACCGTCTCTCGACCATCCAGAATGCCGATGTCATTCTAGTGATGGAGAACGGAGAGATTGCCGAGCGGGGCAGACATGAGGAGCTGCTGGCCTCGGGCGGGCGTTATGCCGAGCTGTACAACTCCCAGCTGGAGGAAGAGGCTGCGGAGGATGTGGTCTTGAGCCTGGCCTGATATCACCATAAAATCATAGAATGACCACCCGGGAAGGCTAGTTGTCTTCCTGGTGCAAACACGGGTCTCCGGCATTCGGAGGTCCGTGTTTGGCGTTGACGCAACATTCGCAGAATGTACACAAAAAGCATGGATTAGGCTGTTTCGCACCGTCATGGAACCTTCGGGCTCTGCATAATTTAGAGTAATTCATTAAGCACAAGCGGAATCATTGGGCAGATGATCAGGGATGGAGGATACATCAGAATGGAAGCGTTGCTGGACCAATTAGTTGAACGCAATGAGCTGGATCAGGAGGAGCTGGTCTGCCTGCTGCAGCAGCTGAAGACCGGAAGCAGGGACCGGTTATTCCATCTGGCCGTTCAGACCCGGAAGCTGCATTATAGTGAAACCGTTTACTTACGCGGCTTAATCGAATTCTCCAGCTTCTGCAGGCAGGATTGTCTCTATTGCGGCCTGCGCAGATCGAACACTGAGGCAGAGCGTTACCGGCTGACCGAGGCGGAGATTATGGAGTGTGCGGAAGAGGGCTACCGCCTCGGGTACCGTTCGTTTGTGCTGCAGAGCGGAGAGGATGCCTACTACACCGAGGCCAGGCTGATCCGCATCGTCACCGGCATCAGGCGCCGTTGCCCCGGAGCGGCAATTACCTTATCTGTCGGGGAACGGAGCGAGGGCTTCTACAGGGCGCTGTTCGAAGCGGGGGCGGACCGCTATCTGCTCCGGCATGAGACCGCTTCGCGTCCGCTGTACCAGTCCCTGCACCCCGGGATGTCCTATGATAACCGGATGGAGTGCCTCCGGGTGCTCAAGAGCATCGGCTATCAGGTGGGAACGGGCTTCATGGTCGGCCTTCCCGGGCAGACGCTCTCCCATCTGGCGGAGGACCTGCTGCTGCTGAAGAAGCTGCAGCCCCACATGATCGGCATCGGTCCGTTCATTCCCCATAGCAGAACTCCGCTCGGGGAGATGCAGGGAGGAACAGTGGATGACACGCTTGTGATGCTTGCCCTGGCGAGGCTGCTCGTGCCCGATGCGCTGATGCCGGCCACGACCGCCATGGGGACGCTTGATCCGCTCGGGCGGGAGAAGGCGCTGCAGGCAGGCTGCAATGTGGTGATGCCGATTCTGTCTCCGCTGCGGGTGCGCAGGAAATACGCGCTGTACGAGAACAAGATCTGTATGGGGGATGAGGCCGCCCTGTGCAGAGACTGTATTGAAATGCGGATTGCGGCTTCGGGTTACAGGATTGAACTCAGCAGAGGGGATCATTGCAGCTATAAGGAAAGACCCCGGAAGTATCAGAGCTGAGGGGCTTGCTATGCCTTAATTAGTGAATTAATTCACGTAATGCACATTAAGGAGGAGATTTCATGTCAACACTCCCGCATAAGAATGCGCTGGGCTTCTATGAAATCCGGCTGGAATCCATCGGCGGTCTGGGGGCCAACCTGGCCGGCAAAATGCTGGCCGAGACCGGCGCGCTGGAGCTGGGCTTCAACGCTGCCAACTTCTCGTCGTACGGCTCGGAGAAAAAAGGAACCCCGATCAAGACCTTCGTCCGCTTCTGCGACCCCGAGGTGGAGATTCGGGATCATAGCCCGATTGAGGAGCCCCATCTGGTGGCGGTCTTTCATGAGGCCCTGTACGGGACGGTTAATGTCGTCAGCGGCCTGCAGCCGGATGGCGTGGTTCTGGTCAATACCCCGCGGGATTTCGATGAGGTCCGGGCCGACCTGAAGCTGGAATACGGAACGATTGCCGTGGTAGACGCCATGGGTATTGCCGTTGAGGAGCAGACGAAGGTGAACACCTCCATGCTCGGCGCGATGTTCCGCATCTGTGACTTCCTGGACCCCGAGGCGATGCGCAAGGTGATCCGCCGAACGTTCGAGAAGAAATATCCGCATCTGGTGGAGCCGAATATCCGCACCTTCGACCGGGGATACAATGAGGTCAAGTTCAAGACCTATGAGGTGCCGGAGGGCACAGTGACCTCCCCCTTCAAGCGCGCGCAATCCCTGCTCGGCTATGAGACCCAGACCCCCGGCGGCGTCATTCTGGCTCAGGGCAACAGTGTGCTGAAGGACTTAAGCGGCTCGCGCTCCGGCGTTCTGCCTGTGCTGGATCTGGATTCCTGTATCAGCTGTGCGGCCTGCGACAATGTGTGCCCGGATAACTGCTTCGTCTGGGAGGAAGGCGAGGATAAGCGCGGCCGGCCGGTGCAGACCCTGCTCGGTATCGATTACCACTACTGCAAGGGCTGCCTGAAATGTATCGAGGTCTGCCCGACCGAGGCCCTGACCAGCATCCGCGAGGAGCTCGGGTTCGCCGAGGAGCACCGCGTTCCCCAGGTATTCAAGTGATTAGACAAGGAGGCGATAACAATGGCTGTCAGTGAAAATACAGAAACACAGGCTGTGCCTGCCGAGCAGGTCACCTGCTTCGAATCCGGGAATGAAATGGCGGCAACGGCGGCGGCGCAGATTAACTATCATATTATGGGCTATTTTCCGATTACCCCTTCAACGGAGGTGGCCCAGTATCTCGATCAGATGAAGGCCCGCGGCCAGCATGACATTGAGCTGATTGCCGCAGACGGTGAGCATGGCTCGGCAGGCATCTGCTACGGGGCGGCGATGGCCGGTGCGCGTGTCATTAACGCTACCAGCTCCCAGGGCTTCCTCTACATGCTGGAGCAGCTCCCGACCCAGTCCGGGACCCGCTTCCCGATGGTGCTGAACCTCGTCACCCGCGCGGTCAGCGGACCGCTCGATATCCGCGGCGATCACTCGGATCTCTACTACGGTCTTAATGCAGGCTGGGTCATTCTGACGGCCAGCACGCCGCAGGCGGTGTATGACATGAACATTATGGCGCTGCGGATTGCCGAGCATGCTGAGGTGCGCCTGCCTGTCATTGTCGCCTATGACGGCTTCTTCACCTCCCACCAGAAGCGCAAGGTTCAATACTTCAAGGACAATGAAGTGGTGCAGAGCTTTGTTGGCCCCAACCCGAACCATGAGTATCCGAACGTCTCTGACCCGTCCCGGCCGGTGACTATCGGGGCGCATATGGGCGGAGATGATCTGCTCAATAATCACTACCAGCTGTCGCTGGCGCTGGAGAAGGCCGGCGAGGTCTATGCTGAAGTGGCTGCCGAATATGCCGCTTTGTCCGGCCGCGAGCATCAGGTGCTTGACCTGTACCGGATGGACGATGCCGAGGTCGCCGTATTCCTGCTGAACTCCGCCGGAGAATCGGCCAAGGATACTGTGGATGCCCTGCGGAATAGAGGCATCAAGGCCGGTCTGGTCCGTCCGAACCTGATCCGGCCGTTCCCGGCAGAGCAGCTGCGCCAGGCACTTAAGCAGGTTAAGGCGCTGCTGGTTGGGGAACGGGCAGATTCCTACGGCGCCCAGGGCGGCAATCTGACCCATGAGATCCGTTCTGCACTCCAGGTTGATCCGGATAATCATACAGTGATACTCTCCCGCATCTTCGGTCTGGGCGGCAAGGATTTCTATGCAGATGATGCCGCGGCCTTCTTCGAGCTGGCGATCGACGCAGCCAGTAAAGGGTATGCCGAGAAGCCGTTCGATTATCATGGCTATTACCCCGGAGACCCGAAGCATGCGCTGGCTCCGGTCCGTGAACCGCTGCACGGTGATGATTACCGAAGCGGCCTGATTGAGGTGACTCCGGGCGAGGACGGACGGCTGAAGGTGAAGCTTCCCCCGCTGCGGCAGCTGACTGCCAAGCCGCACCGGCTGGCCCCCGGCCATGGCGCGTGTCCCGGCTGCGGCGCATTGTCAGCGCTGGAGCTGTTCTTCAAGGGCATCGAGGGCGATATGGTCGTCCTGTTCCAGACGGGCTGCGCGTACGTGGTAACGGCCAGCTATCCGTATTCCTCCCATAACCAGACCTTCGTGCACAACCTGTTCCAGAACGGTGCAGCGACGCTTGCGGGTATGGTGGATGCCTTCTATGAGCTGAAGCGGCGCGGCGAGATCCAGATCAGCGATGATATCACCTTCATCATGGTCTCCGGGGACGGCGGCATGGATATCGGGATGGGCGCAACCGTAGGGGCGGCCCTGCGCAATCATAAGATGATTATTCTCGAATACGACAATGAGGGCTACATGAATACCGGCTCCCAGCTCTCCTACTCCACACCGGTGGGTCACATCACCAGCACCTCGGGTCTAGGGAAGACGCAGAAGGGAAAGAAGGGCCACCACAAGGATACAGCGCAGATTCTGGCCGCCTGCAACATCCCGTATGTCTTCACTGCCGCAGAGTCGAACCCCCAGGATATGATTCAAAAAGCCGCCAAGGCCCAGTGGTACGCCAACCATGCCGGTACAGCCTACGGCAAGCTGCTCTGCGCCTGCCCGCTCAACTGGAAGACACCTGACCATAGCGGCCATGACCTGGTTAAGGCAGCGGTGGATTCCTGCTTCTTCCCGCTGTATGAGATTGAGCAGGGGGTTACCAATATTACCTACAACCCTGAGCTGAAGAACAAGCGTATCCCGGCCGCAGACTGGCTGAAGGGCATGGGCAAAACGAAGCATCTGCTGAAGGATGAGGAACTGCTGCATAGCTTTGAAGCCGAAATTGAACGCCGCTGGAGCAGGCTGAAGCTGAAGCATGAGAGCGATTTACTCTAATTGAAAACCATTCTCAATATAGTATATCGGGAATCCGGCAAAAGATGATGGATTTCTGGCGGCTTTGCACAACTTTTTAGCAGGAGCGGAGGGGGTAGGGTTATGGAAACACACCAAGCAGGCAGCTGCGGCAGCACCGCTGAGGCGGATGAGAAGCTGATGAAGGTACAGTCGGCGATATCGCAGTTCCGGATGGTTAAGGGGGCGCTGATTCCTGTCCTGCATGAGATTCAGGATATCTACGGGTATTTGCCGGAGCCGGTACTGGAGGTGGTCTCGGCGGAGCTGGGGCTGACGATGAGCGAAATCTACGGGGTGGCCTCGTTCTATCATTTTTTCTCGCTGACCCCCAAGGGGGAGCATGTGGTCCATCTGTGTATGGGGACGGCTTGCTATATCAAGGGTGCCCAGGGCATCCTTGACCGTCTCAGCACAGAGCTTCATGTGCCTGTCCAGGGCACTACGGAGGACAACAAATTCACGCTGGAGGCGACACGCTGCCTGGGGGCCTGCGGCCTTGCGCCGGTGATGACGATTGGCGAGAAGGTCCATGGACGGCTTGTGCCGGGCAATATTCCCAAGATTCTGAAGGAGTACAAGTGATGATTCTGCGCCCCGTGCGCAGCAGACAGGAGGGATGAATATGAAGCTCTTAACGGATCTTGAGGCGATCAAGACGCTGACGCAAGCCCGGCTGGATAACCGGAAGGTCACAGGCGCCTTGCCGGAGGCCATCACATTCAGGTCCGTGATGGTGTGCGGAGGGACGGGATGCACCTCGTCGGACTCCAGCCAGATCATAGATAAGCTGAACCAGGAAATCGCCGCCCGCGGCATTCAGGTGCAGGTGGAGGTTGTACGTACCGGCTGCTTCGGGCTGTGCGAGCTGGGGCCGGTCGTCATTGTCTACCCGGAGGGCATCTTCTACAGCCGGGTGGAGGTGCAGGATATTCCGAAGCTGGTGGAGGCGCATCTGCTCCAGGGCAAGCCTTATGAGAAGAAAATCTACGAAAAGACCCGGCAGGACAACGGGCATATTCTCAATTTTGAGGAAACGGAATTCTACAAGAAGCAGGTGCGGATTGCCCTGCACAACTGCGGAGTCATTGACCCCGAGAATATCGATGAGTATATCGGCAGCGATGGCTACCAGGCGCTCGGCAAGGTGCTGAAGACGATGAGCCGCCAGGAGGTCATTGAGACGGTGAAGCAGTCCGGGCTGCGGGGACGCGGCGGCGGCGGCTTCAATACAGGCTTGAAGTGGGAGTTCGCCGCAAAACAGGATAAGGCGCAGAAATACGTGATCTGCAATGCGGATGAAGGGGACCCGGGGGCGTTCATGGACCGTTCCATCCTTGAAGGCAACCCCCATTCAGTCATTGAGGCGATGGCGATTGCCGGGTATGCCATCGGCGCAGACCAAGGCTTCATCTATGTCCGTGCGGAATATCCCATCGCTGTCCAGCGGTTTATGAAAGCGCTTGAACAGGCCCGTGAATACGGTCTGCTGGGCAGTGATATTCTGGGCACAGGCTTCAGCTTCAGCATTGAGGTACGGCTGGGTGCCGGAGCCTTCGTCTGCGGGGAAGAGACGGCGCTGATCCATTCGATTGAAGGCCACCGGGGGATGCCCACGCCTAAGCCGCCTTTTCCGGCGGTGGAGGGGCTGTGGGGGCAGCCGACGATCATCAACAATGTGGAGACGCTGGCGAATGTGGCCCAGATTATTATGCATGGAGCGGCCTGGTATGCAGGCTTCGGAACGGAGAAGTCGAAGGGCACGAAGGTGTTCGCGCTCGGCGGCAAGGTGGTGAATACCGGCCTGGTCGAGGTGCCGATGGGCATCACGCTGCGTGAGGTCATCTTCGAGATAGGCGGCGGCATTCCCGGCGGCAAGAAGTTCAAGGCGGTACAGACCGGCGGGCCTTCCGGCGGCTGTCTGACCGAGGAGCATCTGGACTGCACGATTGACTTCGATACCCTGACCAGCCTGGGGTCCATGATGGGCTCGGGCGGGATGATCGTCATGGATGAAGACACCTGTATGGTCGATGTGGCCCGGTTCTATCTTGATTTCACCCGCGATGAGTCCTGCGGGAAATGCACCCTCTGCCGCATAGGCACGAAGCGCCTGCTGGAGCTGCTGGATAAGATCACGGAGGGCAAAGGCACAATGGAGGATCTGGAGAAGTTGGAGAGCCTCTCCAACCAGATTAGGAATGCTTCCCTGTGTGCGCTGGGCCAGACCGCACCGAATCCGGTATTGTCCACGCTGAAGTATTTTCGCGAAGAATATCTGGCCCATGTTGTGGACCATAAATGTCCGGCCGGCGTGTGCAAGTCGCTGATTGCCTACCAGATTGATGAGGAGCTGTGCCGGGGCTGCAGCCTCTGCGCCAAGAAGTGCCCGGTCGATGCGATCACAGGCGAGCTGAAGGAGCCGTTCGTGATCGACACGGCGGTCTGCATCAAGTGCGGGGTCTGTTTCGATGTATGCAAGTTCAAAGCGGTAGCGATAGTCTGACGGAGAGGAGGGGATACACTTGGATACGATAAAAATTACGATTGACGGCATAGAGACCGAGGTCATCAAAGGGATGACGGTGCTTGAAGCTGCGCGCCAGCAAGGCGTGGAGATCCCGTCGCTGTGTTATCTGAAGGGACTGAACCACTCGTCCAGCTGCCGGGTCTGTGTCGTGGAGGTGGGGCCGAGGCTGATTGCCTCCTGTACGCTGATCGCGGAGGAAGGCATGAAGATTCTGACGAACACCCGCAAGGTGCGCGAGGCCCGCAGAGCCTCGGTGGAGCTGCTGCTGTCCGACCATAACCAGGAATGCCTCAGCTGCTCGCGCAGCGGCGGCTGTGAGCTGCAGACCGTCTCCAGCACGCTGAATATCCGCAAGGTGAGCTACACCGGCGAGAAATCGAGCCAGGAGAAGGATTATACCTCTCCCGCAGTCGTCCGGGATGCCTCCAAATGCATTCTCTGCGGCCGCTGTGTCGGGGCCTGCGGTACGATGCAGACAGTCGGGGCCATCGGCTTCGCGAAGCGCGGCTTCGATACCGTCATCTCCACCGCGTTCGGCCGTCCGCTGGCCGAGTCAACGTGCATCGATTGCGGCCAGTGCATCATGGCCTGTCCGGTAGGGGCGCTCAGCGAGCATGAGAACATCGACGATGTATGGCGGGAACTGTCAGACCCCGGCAGATATGTGGTGGTCCAGGCCGCACCGGCGGTGCGGGTAGCGCTGGGCGAGGCCTTCGGCCTGCCGCCGGGCAACCGGGTGACCGGCAGAATGGTCGCCGCCCTCCGCAGGCTGGGCTTCGATAAGGTGTTCGATACGAACTTCGGCGCGGATCTGACCATTATGGAGGAGGGGACCGAGCTGCTCTCCCGCCTCGGCAGCGGGGAGAATCTGCCGCTGATGACCTCCTGCTGCCCGGGCTGGGTGAAATTCATGGAGAATAATTTCCCGGACCGCCTGAATCATCTGTCCACCTGCAAGTCGCCGCATGAGATGGAGGGGGCGATGGTGAAATCTTTTTTTGCCAAGCAGGCAGGGGTGGACCCGAAGAGTATCACCGTTGTCTCGATCATGCCTTGCACGGCTAAGAAGTTCGAGGGCCAGCGGGAAGAGCTGGGCAGCGGCGGCTTGCAGGATGTGGACTGGGTGCTCACCACCCGCGAGCTGGCGGCGATGATCAAGGAGGCCGGGATCGACTTCCTGAACCTGCCCGATGAAGACTTCGATAATCCGATCGGCCGGGGCTCAGGGGCCGGCGTGATCTTCGGGGCCAGCGGCGGGGTGGCTGAAGCGGCCCTGCGCACGGTGTTTGAGATCACCTCCGGCAAGGAGCTGGAGACGGTTGAATATACAGCAGTCCGGGGCATGGACGGCCTGAAGGAGAATGTGATTGACCTGCCGGACGGCCGGAAGATCCGCACAGCAGTGGTGCATGGGCTGGGCAATGCCCGCAAGCTGATGGAGGCGATGGAGCGCGGGGAACACAGCTACGATTTCATCGAGGTTATGGCCTGTCCCGGAGGCTGTATCGCCGGCGGCGGCCAGCCGATTCTGGATGCGGTTACCGCTGCACGTACCGATATCCGGGCTGAGCGGGCCAAGGCGATCTACTCGGAGGATGAAGCGCAGACGGTGCGCAAATCGCATAAGAATCCTTACATCCAGGCGCTCTACGAGGAATTCCTGGGTGAGCCGAACAGCCATCTGGCCCATGAACTGCTGCATACGCATTATATTGCGCGGAGGTGAGAGGAATGCGTAACGGCTGGGAAGCAGCGGAGTTCATTGATGATGAGGAAATCAGAATCAGTCTGGAAGAAGCGCAGGCGAAGGCCGGCGATCAGGCTTATGTGCAGTCCATTCTGGAGAAGGCGCGGACGTGCAAGGGGCTGACTCACCGCGAAGCGGCGGTGCTGCTGGAGGTGACGGACCCGGAGGTGCTGGGGGACATCAACCGTTCGGCCAAGGTCATTAAGGAGAAAATCTACGGCAACCGCATCGTTCTATTTGCTCCTTTATATATAAGCAACTACTGCGTCAACAATTGCGACTACTGCGGATACAAGCACAGCAACAGCGATTTTCTGCGCCGGAAGCTGAGCCTTGCCGAGCTGGCGGATGAAGTCCGCGTGCTTCAGGAGCTGGGGCATAAGCGGCTGGTGCTGGAGGCGGGGGAAGATCCCGTGAACTGTAACATTGATTATGTGGTAGAGGCCATCCGTACCATCTACTCCGTCAAAGTGGATAACGGCAGCATCCGCCGGGTGAACATCAACATTGCCGCCACCACTGTAGAAGATTACACCCGGCTGAAGGATGCGGAGATCGGAACGTATATTCTGTTCCAGGAGACCTATCACAGACCAACCTATGCGCGGCTGCATCCCCAAGGCCCGAAGAGCGACTATGACTGGCATACAACCGCAATGGACCGCGCGCAGCTTGGAGGCATTGATGATGTCGGGATAGGTGTGCTATACGGCCTATATGACCATAAGTACGATACCGTGGCTATGCTGATGCACGCGGAGCATCTGGAGGAGCGGTTCGGCGTCGGGCCGCATACGGTCTCTGTCCCCAGGCTGCGTGAGGCGGAGAATGTCAATCTGGAGGTCTACCCGCATCTGGTGAATGACGATGATTTCAAAAAGCTGGTTGCGGTGCTGCGCCTGGCCGTTCCTTATGCCGGAATGATTCTCTCCACCCGTGAGGAGCCGTCCTTCCGGGACGAGGTGATCACGCTGGGAATCTCGCAGGTGAGCGCAGGCTCCTGTACCGGAGTCGGCGGTTATATGGAGAGCAGACAGGGGGCTGAAGGGTGCCCCGGCGAGAAGCCGCAGTTCGAGGTCAGCGACCACCGTTCCCCCGAGGAGATTATCCGCGGACTGTGCCGTGACGGTTATGTTCCGAGCTATTGCACGGCCTGCTACCGGGAAGGACGGACGGGAGACCGGTTCATGCGGCTGGCCAAATCCGGGCAGATCCATAACATCTGCCAGCCCAACTCGCTGCTGACCTTCAAGGAATACCTGCTGGATTATGCGGATGAGGAGACGAGGGCGCTAGGCGAAGAGATTATCCGCAAGGGGCTGGAGGACATTCCGAAGGAGGCGGCGCGGCGGGCGGCGGTAGACCGGCTCCGGCGCATTGAGAACGGTGAACGGGATCTGTACTTCTAAAAATCGCAAGCCAAGGAGAGAGATGTTATGCAATTCACCCCACAATCCAACAAGATGCATATTGCCGTGTTCGGGAGACGGAATTCGGGGAAGTCCAGCCTGGTCAACGCGCTCACCGGCAAGTCCTCCCTGCTGGTCAGTGATGAGCCGGGAACCACAATCGAGCCGATCTACCAGTATCTCACGCTGAAAAACTTAAGCACCTCCATCATCGTCGATACCGCCGGGATTGATGATCCAGATCTGTTCCGCGTCCAGAAGACGCGGGAGGTGATGGACCTGACCGATCTCGGGATTATGATCTTCTCCGATGAGGAGGGGGATTATAAGCTGGAGAAGGAATGGGTGCGGGAGATGGAATCACGCAATATCCCCGTCATCGGGGTAATCGCCAAGACCGACGACCATTATACCGACATTGATTCCCTGAAAATGGCGCTGACCATTCCGTTCGTGAAGCTCAGCGTGAAGCGGAACACCAATCTGGGCAGCCTGCGCTTCGCGATGGGCGAATATGCCCCTGCCGAATTCGAGCGGAGCAGCATTATAGGCGATCTGGTCAACCAGGGCGACCTGGTGGTGCTGGTGCTGCCGGAGCTGATCCCTGCACCCAAATACCGGCTCGTAGCCTCGCAGCAGCAGATTCTCCGCGACCTGCTGGATCATCACGCGATGGCCGTCTCGGTGACGGAGGAGGAGCTGCCGGTGCTGCTCGCCGGTCTGAAACGGCAGCCGAATCTGGTGATTACGGATTCCCAGGTGTACGACAGAGTGAACGAGACGATCCCGGCGGAGGTGCCGTTAACGACCTTTGCCATTCTGATGGCCCGGTTCAAGGGCGATCTGAATACCTTCGTGGCCGGAGCCGGCATGATCTCCACCCTGAAGCCCGGAGACAAGGTGCTGCTGTCCGAGGCCTGCATTCATCATCAACATAACGGGGAGATTGACCGGATGCTGGTGAAGGCGAAGCTGGAGGAGAGCGCCGGCGGCAGGCTGGAGATTACGACCAGTGTAGGACCGGAGTTCCCCGAAGACATCTCAGCCTATAAGCTGATCGTCCACTGCGGCGGCTGTATTTTCAACCGGAAGCAGCTGATGCTGCGGCTGCAGCGCTCGGGTGTGCAGAATGTGCCGATTACGAACTACGGCATCGCTTTTGCCTACTTCCGCGGGATTCTGCCCCGGGTGCTGGAAGTTCTCGAAGTGAAGGCGTAAGGACGGGAGACTGATGATGGAGAATCGGCAATCCGTCCGGATGGAGCAGGATGCCCTGGGAGCCCGGGAGATTCCGAAGGCTGCTTATTACGGGATTCACACTGCGCGGGCGATGGAGAATTTCGCAGTCAGCGGCAGAACGGTCAACCCCCGCTTGCTTCAGGGCATCGTAACGGTAAAAAAAGCGGCAGCGCTGACCCATCTGAAGCTGAACACCTATCCGGGGGCGGTTGCCCAGGCGGTTGTGCAGGCCTGCGATGAGATTCTGGAAGGCGCTTACCGTGAGGAGTTCACGGTAGATGCCTTCCAGGGCGGAGCCGGGACGTCCACGAATATGAATGTGAACGAGGTGATTGCCAGCCGCGCGGCTGAGCTGCTCGGCGGTGAGCGGGGAGATTACTCCTTGGTCCATCCGCTGGACCATGTGAACTGCGGCCAGTCCACCAATGATGTCTATCCCACGGCGCTGAGAATCGCCGCGATCGGGCAGGTCCGGGCGCTGAGCAAGGCTTGCGCGGTCTTGCAGGAGGCGCTCCAGGAGAAGGAGGCGGAATTCGCCGATGTGCTGAAGCTGGGGCGGACGGAGCTGATGGATGCCCTGCCGATGATGGCCGGGCAGGGCTTCGGCGCTTATGCCAAGGCGGTGGCCCGCGACCGCTGGCGTCTGTACAAGGTGGAGGAGCGGCTGAGGGAAATGAACATCGGCGGCACAGCGATTGGCACCGGACTTAACGCACCGGTGAAGTATTCCTTCCTGATCACCGAGGTGCTGCAGGAGCTGACCGGCTACGGGCTGGCCCGCAGCGAATATCCGATGGACCCTACGCAGAATATGGACGTATTCGTGGAGGTCTCCGGGCTGCTGAAGGCGGCGGCGGTGAATCTCCTGAAGATCTCGGGAGACCTGCGGCTGCTGGCCAGCGGCCCGGCCGGGGGCTTCGGAGAGCTGGAGCTTCCGGCGGTACAGGCAGGCTCATCCATTATGCCGGGCAAGGTCAATCCGGTCATCGCCGAGCTGGCCGGGCTGGTGGCGATGCGCGTCATTGCGAATGATACAGCGGTGACGCTGGCGGCTGCGGGCGGACAGCTGGAGCTGAACGCCTTCATGCCGCTGATCGCCGATGCGCTGCTGGAATCGCTGGAGATGCTGACAAATGCGGTAACGCTGTTTGCCGAGCGATGCGTCCAGGGGATTGTCATCTGCGCGGATCGCTGCCGGGAGCATGTGCTGAATTCCCAAGTGCTGGCCGCCGCGCTGATTCATCACCTCGGTTACGAGACCAGCGCGGAGATTGCCAAGCAGGCCAGCCGGGAGGGCAAAACCGTACAGCAGGTGGTGCTTGAAGCGAAGCTGCTTCCTGCGGAGGAGCTGGAGCGAATCCTGAATCCGTATCAGGTGACGAGGCCGGGTGTGCCCGGACAAGGAGCCGCTATTCAGCGGGAGAAGGAGGGAAGGCTGTGAGCATGAATCAGACGCCGCGTTCTGGCCGCCTGCATATCGCCATCTTCGGCCGGAGCAACGCAGGCAAATCCAGCCTGATTAACGCGATCACGAAGCAGGAGGCTGCTGTGGTCTCCCCGGTGAAGGGCACAACAACAGATCCGGTGTACAAGGCAATGGAGCTGCTGCCGCTTGGACCGGTTGTATTCATTGACACCGCCGGGCTGGATGAGGCGGGGGAGCTGGGCGAGCTGCGTAAACAGCGGACGCTTGCGGTGCTGCATTCCGCCGACATCGCCCTGATTGTCGTCGATGCGCTCAGCGATGTGCTGCCGCTGGACCTTGAGGTCGCCGGGATGATCCGGGACAAGGGGATTCCGGCGATCGGGATATTGAATAAGACAGATTTGGTTGCTGAAGGTGAAGCAGGCGATTCGTCGAGGGCCGGGGAGCTTGCGGCGCTGGCCCGCAGGACGGGGCAGGAGCTGGGCGGCTTGAAGGTGCTGCCCGTCTCGGCACTGAAGAGGCAGGGCATCCCTGCGCTGATGCAGGCTCTGAGCGCTGCGCTGCCGGAGGAAGAGGAGAAGTTCCGCATTGTCGGGGATCTGGTCTCGCCCGGCGACCTGGTAGTGCTGGTCGTTCCTGTGGACCAGGCTGCGCCCAAGGGTAGGCTGATTCTCCCGCAGCAGCAGACGATCCGCGATCTGCTGGAGAGTGATGCGATTGCGGTCGTGACCAAGGAATACGAGCTGAAGGAGACGCTGGAGAGCCTCGGGAAGCAGCCGCGGCTGGTGGTGACGGATTCCCAGGTGTTCCTGAAGGCCGCGGCCGATACGCCGCGGGAGATTCCGCTGACCTCGTTCTCCATCCTGTTTGCCCGGCAGAAGGGCCGGCTGGAAGAGCTGGTGCGCGGCGCGCGCGCGATTGACCGGCTGCAGGACGGGGATAAGGTGCTAATCGCCGAGGCCTGTACCCACCACCGCCAGGGCGATGATATCGGCACGGTCAAACTTCCCCGATGGATACGCCAGGCCACCGGCAAGCAGCTCGAATTCGTCTACGCCAGCGGCATCAATTTCCCGGAGCCGCTGGAGGACTTCGCGCTGATCGTTCACTGCGGGAGCTGTATGCTCAGCCGCAGACAGATGCTTCGCCGCATGGATGAGGCGCGGGCGGCCGGGGTGCCTATCGTCAATTACGGCGTGGCGATTGCTTATGTGCAGGGCATTCTGGAGCGGGCTATATCCCCGTTTCCGCTGGCACGCATGGCCTGGGAGGAACACAGGCCTTAACAGGGCAGGGAACATAAAGGGTGCCTGACCGCCGGATGTGGTCGAAAAACCGACCACATTTAGCGCGGCGGAGGTAAGCAGGCCGGATGTGATCGAAAAACCGACCACATTTGGCGCGGCGGAGGTAAGCAGGCCGGATGTGATCGAAAAACCGACCACATTTGGCGCGGCGGAGGTAAGCAGGCCGGATGTGGTCGAAAAACCGACCACATTTGGCGCGGCGGAGGAGCGAGGGCGGGATGTGGTCGAAAAACCGACCACATTTGGCTCGGCGGAGGAGCGAGGGCGGGATGTGGTCGAAAAACCGACCACATTTAGCGCGGCGGAGGTAAGCAGGCCGGATGTGATCGAAAAACCGACCACATTTGGCGTGGCGGAGGAGCGAGGGCCGGATGTGGTCGAAAAACCGACCACATTTGGCGCGGCGGAGGAGCGAGGGCGGGATGTGGTCGAAAAACCGACCACATTTGGCTCGGCGGAGGTACGCAGGCCGGATGTGATCAAAAAATTGACCACATCCGGTTCTGCCAGTACAGAGCGGCAGCAAGCAGCAGAGGAAGGCTGAGCTTATTCAGCCGTCTTCAGAATGAATTTGTCGATGGCGTACTTCACGCCGTCCTCATTGTTGCTGAGGGTAACGAAATCAGCGATTTCCTTCAAGGCAGGGATGGCGTTCGCCATAGCCACGCCCAGACCGGCGGCTTCGAGCATCTCGTGGTCATTCCAGGAATCGCCCACTGCAATGGTCTCGGACAGCTCGCAGCCGAAGTGCTTGGCGAGGAATTCCAGGGCCAGGCCCTTGGTGCCCTCACGGTGCATGATCTCCAGGAAATGCGGCTTGGACTTCGTGATGTGAACGGCATCGCCCAGCAGCTCGCGGAGAATCGGGGACAGCTCGTCGAGGAAGGCCGGATCGTCGATGATCAGCATTTTGGGTGTTTTTTGCGGGACAAGCTTCTCTTCCCAATTGGGTTCAATGAAATACTTCGTTCCATTCAGGGTGGCGTAATCGATCAGCTTCTGGTTCTCTTCACGGGCGTACAGCTTGTCGTCGATGTAGGTCTGCAGGTGCAGGTTATGCTCCACGCAGTACTCGAACAGCTTGCGCACCGCATCCTGCGGCACATAACGCTCATAGAGCACCGCTTCATCGAGCAGGTTCTTCACCAGCGCCCCCTGATAGGTGATGATCGGCACATTCAGTCCGGTCTGGCGGGCAATGGCCTGGGCGGAGGCGTAAGCGCGTCCGGTGGCGAGGGTAACCACAACGCCTGCGGCTACCGCCTGCTCCAGCGCGGTCTGGGTGGCGGGAGTCACTTCCTTCTCGTCATTAATCAGCGTGTCGTCAATATCGATGGCAATCAGTTTGTACATTCGGGTTCTCTCCTAAGTAGGTTGTAGTCCGGCTCTCCGCCAGCGGAGGCGCGGCTGTCTGTCTGAAGCAATTGGCACAAGGGATGCTGAGGCGTACAGATTACCGGGTCAAAATCAGCTCTCCGCCCCCGCCGCCTCCGGCGCAGGGCTTAGCTCTGCGAGCAGCATGGCAGCCAGGATGCAGCCGCAGCCCAGCACGGCGGACAGGCCGAGAGTCTCTCCGCCGAAGAGCAGGCCGGTGGCAGCGGCGAATACCGGCTCCATGGCATAGATAATCGCCACCCGGGACGGGGTGGTGTACTTCTGGCAGGCCGTCTGAATCCAGAAGGCAAAAGCGCTGGTCGGGCCGATGGAGATCAGCATCGCGGTAAGCACCTCCGGCTGGCGGAGCAGCTCCCCGCTATGCAGCAACGGGCCGCTGCCGTCCACCAGCAGGGAGGCGGCGATGCTGAGCAGGCCGACGAAGCCGAGCTGCAGCGCCGCCAGCGGCAGGGCGGGATAACGCGGCGCGTATATGCCGGTATACACAATCTGCAGGGCGAAGGCGACGGCGCAGAGCAGAATCAGGCCATCGCCCTTATTCAGGGAGAGCGCCGAGCCGGTAAAGGTCAGCAGGTACAGCCCTGCCGCTGCAAGTCCGGCGCTCAGCCAGGTATACCGGGAGATGGCATGCTTAAGCAGCGCCAGTGACAGAAAGGGCACCAGCACTACCGACAATCCGGTAATGAATCCGGTATTCGAGGTGGTGGTATACAGCAGTCCCATCGTCTGGAAGCCGTAGCCGAGGAACAGCAGGAGTCCCAGCAGCAGCGCATGAACCACCATACGCCCGCTCAGCTTCCGCCATTCCCGGCGGTAAAACACAGCGGTAATCAGGGCCAGCAGCACAGCCGCGCCTGTAAACCGGATGCTGTTGAAGGCAAGCGGGGGCAACACCCGGACTGCGGACTGCACCATCAGGAACGTGCATCCCCACATCATCGCCACCAGCAGCAGACTAAGATCGGCGATCCGGGAGCGGTTCACGGAAGTGTCATCCTTTCTGACCGTTGAGTTGTCCAAATTGTATCCTAAATCGGTAGGTACGACAAGCCGGAACTGTGCTGTTTATATAAGGAAGCAAGCGGACTGAGCCCGGCCGGTGATTATGTTCTGGACAAAAAAGGAAAGCCTTGGTATACTTCGGTAACCGTACACCTGTTCCTATTTGTGGCATCCAGAATCATTATACTCTCATATGAAGGAGCGGATTCACCATGATGGGCAAGTCCCATTTAGTTATCAGTACCGGGGTCACCCTGTCCGCGATGAGTCTGCTGGGCCTGCAGATCACCATTCCGGCCGTGGCTGTAGCTGTGGTCAGCTCGCTGCTGCCCGACATCGATGAGCCGAATTCCATGCTGGTGCGCAAGGCTGTGCCCGAGTTCCTGCTGCGTATCCTCCAGGTATCGCTGATCGGAGCGGCCATCTATCTCTATTTCGCCGGGATTGCGGAGCCGCCGTGGAATATCGCACTGGCGCTGCTGGTCGGCAGCGTATCCTTCCTGCCCAGCCGCAGGCTGCGGCATCTGGTGATGCTGCTGATTGCGCTGGCGCTGTTTGCCTTCGCGGATGCCTATGATCCGTGGAACTACATAGCTGCCTGCGTGCTGGTGGTGGCCTCGGTGGTCCCGCACCGGGGGATCACACATACGCTCTACGCGGTAGCCGGATGGGGAGCGCTGCTGTACTTCGTCTCCCCCGGCATGGAGGACGGCGGCAGCCTCTGGATTGCCGGGAGTCTGTCTTATGGCCTGCATCTACTGGCCGATTCCCTGACCCAGCGGGGCATCACTCCGCTGCCTCCAATCCCCCTCAAGCTGCGCCTGAAGCTGATGAGCACCGGCACGAAGAAGGGCAGCGCGGTGGAGAAGGTCTGCGTGATGCTTACGCTGGCGCTGGCCGTGTATGTGTTTGTGCTTGTCTAACAGAAAGCCCCCGCCAACGCTGCGCAGGATGCAGAGTGGCGGGGGTCTTTTGGCAGCGGATCAGTCAGTTATTCTTCAAGCAAGCTATATCACAAGAAACTATTCCTCAAGAAACACAAGTCCGATGAAATCCTCCGGCTCGATCCGGCCGAAGTAATGCTTCAGATCGAGATCAGCCAGCGCCTGGCGCACCTCCACCTGCTCATAACGCTTGCCGCGCAGTGCGTCCTCGACATCCGCCACATCGCCGACGCCGAAGAAGTCCCCGTAGATTTTGATCTCCCGGATGACCGAATCTTCAATATCCATGCGGATATCCACGAGGCCAGCCGGGAATTTGCGGGTGTGCTTCACGTTACTTTTTGGCGAGAGTCCGTAGTTCCAGTCCCAATTCTGATAATGCTCCTTGGAAATCTCGTTAATCCGCACCCAGTCGTCCATCGTCAGCTTGTACTGCGGAACCTCGGAGGGCTCCATGCCGAAGATCGAACGCAGCAGCCCCTCGCGGAATTGCTCAATCGTCATATCCGGATTGCCCAGCAGCTCCTTGATATTGGCGACCCGGCTGCGGACCGACTTGGTGCTCTTCGACTTGAATTTCTCGGGATTCACGTTCAGGGAAGCCTGCACATCATCCAGATTCAGATCGAACATCAGGGTGCCGTGGCTGAACATGCGTCCGCGTGTGGAGAATTGGGCGTTGCCGGAGATTTTTTGCTCCCCGACCTGAAGGTCATTGCGTCCGCTCAGCTCGGCGTTCACGCCCATGGCCTGCAGATAGTCGATGACCGGCTGGGTGAATTTCAGGAAGTTATGGAAGGACTGGCCGTCATCCTTGGTAATGAAGCTGAAGTTGAGGTTCCCGAGATCATGATACACCGCACCGCCGCCGGACAGCCGCCGCACGACCTGAATGTTATGCTCCTTCACATACTCCTGGTTGATCTCCTCAATCGTATTCTGGTGCTTGCCGATAATGATCGACGGGCTGTTGATATAGAAGAGCAGGTAGCTCTCGTCCATCGGGAGGTTTTTGAGCGCAAATTCCTCAATGGCCAGATTGATTGATGCGTCTGTAATACCGGTGTTATCAATAAAAAGCATCCGTAATTCCTCCGTTAACCATAGTAAACTGCTGTACTTATTCTAAACCAAAAGAGAGATTTCTACAAAGTGAATGGGAGTGGCGGGGGGAGGAGCTAAAGCAAGCATAAGGGGGGCGGGGGAGGGAGTAGAGTGGATGGGGGAAGGGCTATGGAGGGAGTGGATAGGTTGACGGGTGAGAGTGGCAGAGGAGGTGCGTACAGCAGCTGGAATTAGCGACATTAACAGTTAATTGTATTCCGTGCAGTTAAAAAACCGGGAACCGCCCGGCAGCGCAGGATAAGTGTATTTTGTACAACTGGATGTGTGGTGGATGGCTGATTTTCGCAAAAAGGCGGTTTTTAGCTGCAATAATGCAATTAAAACATCTGAATGGTTCGTTTCGGTCACTTTAGTTGTACAAAGTGCAGGTAGGGTTACGCGCGGGGCTGTGCTGCAGGAGGTGAGTGATAATCTTGAAGATTAGTAGTCTCCGGCGGGTGCATAGGCGATATAGCATTGACGGATTTCCGGAAATCGGCCAATAATTGGGAGAATGGCGATAGCGCAATGGATTGCTGATGCGGGACTTATATAGATGTGAATGACCGGATGGAGCATGGATCGACGATGAATAGCGTGGACAGGGAGGATGTATGATGGGGAGATATGGACACGGAGGATATATAGGATGGGGAATATATAGAACGGGGAAAGATGGACATGGAGGCTACACATATGCTTGAAAAATATGGACATGGCGGTGATCTGCTGACCGCAGCCGAATTATACGGGGACAGCGGCGGCGGATTCCTGGATTTCAGCGCCAACATTAATCCGCTGGGGCCTCCGCCGGGCGTGCTGGAACTGCTGCGGGATGCGGGCTCAGCGGTCACCGCGTACCCCGATCCGGGCCACCGCAGACTGAAGGCGCTGCTGGCGGAGGACCTGGGCGTTGGCATGGAGTGGATTACCGTGGCGAACGGGGCGGCCGAGTCGATGGCACTGCTGCTGCTGGCGGTTGCGCCGCGCCGGGTAGGCATCGTCGAGCCGTGTTTCTCTGAGTACCGCCAGCTCGCGGAGCAGTTCGGCGCGGAGGTCTTGTCTGTTCAGGGGACAGCCAAGGAGGACTACCGGGCGTCCGTGGACGCTATCTCCGGCCTGCTGGAGCAGGTTGATCTGCTGTTCCTCGGCCAGCCGAATAACCCTAACGGCGTCCAGTATCCGCTGGACGCGCTGCGGCAGCTCGCGCAGCAGGCGGAGGCCTGCGGGACGGTGCTGGCGGTGGATGAAGCGTTCATCGACTTCATCCCGGAGGCGGACCGGCAATCCCTGCTGCCGGAGCTGGGGGCTTACCGTCATACGGTGCTGGTGCGCTCGATGACGAAGTTCTTTGCCATTCCGGGGCTGCGGCTGGGCTTCACTGCCGCGCATCCGGCGCTTGCCGCGGCTATGACCGGCAAGCAGGTGACCTGGAGCGTGAACGGCCTGGCGCTGCTGGCCGGGGAAGCTTGCCTGCGCAGCGGCGACGGCTACGGGCAGGAGACGCGCGCGCTGATCGCAGCCGAGCGGCAGCGGCTGCGCCAGGGTCTGCTTGAGCTCGGCTGCGCGGTGCCGCCGGGCGAAGCGAACTTCCTGCTGTTGAGGCTGCCCGCTCCGTGGAGCGCGTCCGATATGCAGCAGCGGCTGGGTGCGGGCGGGATTCTCGTCCGCAGCTGTGCGATGTACCCCGGCCTGACAGCGGGGCACATCCGGGTTGCGGTCAAAGGCCGCGCGGACAATGACCGGCTGCTGCGGCAGATGGGAGAGCTGCTGCGGGCGGGATTGTGAGCAAGAACGGCGGCAGTGCAGGCTGCGAGCGCGCGAAGAGGTGCTAATTGGAGCAAACGGAGAGGAGCGAAGGCTGTGAAGGAAGTACAGGAAGCGAAGGAAGTGCAGGTAAAGCTGCCCTTTAAGGCCGAAGGCGGGGAGAAGACGTTCCGCAGTAAGATGTGGCCCGGGCTGGTGCTGGAATGGCGGGAGGAACACCTCCTGCTGGAGTTGCCGTCCGAATCGGACAGTATATCAAGCGCGGTATATGGCGGAGGAGCGGGCCGGCTGAAGCGGGCAGTGAATCAGTTCGTCAGCCGGGATTATGAATGCAGCAATCCGGTACAGGATATGCAGAATAAGCTGCTGGAATGGGGCTACCCGCTGGAGGGCTGCGCCGGGCTGATGACGGCCGTTCCGCTGGAGCACGCGGCTGTCGCGGAGGCGGATATAGGCTCAGCAGGAATTGTCTGCTGCGTGACGGCGGCTGCGGGCAATGCTGCGCGGGCCGGGTCGGAGCGCAGCGTGCTGGCGGCTTACCGGCCGGGCACGATTAACATCATGCTCGGCATCGACGGCTGGCTGTCCCAGTCGGCCATGGTCAATGCTGTAATGACAGCAACGGAAGCGAAGGCGGCAGCGCTGGCCGATCTTGGCGTCACGGATGCCGAGAATGGCCTGATTGCTACCGGAACCACTACAGATGCCATTGTGCTGGCGGTCAGCGGAAGCCGACGCTATGCTGCCGAGCATGTATATGCCGGAACCGCAACCGATCTGGGTGGAGCGGTCGGGAGACTGGTGTACAGCGCGGTGACAGAAAGCCTGCGCTCGGTAATGGCAGCAAAATCCGTGAGCAGGGCGCAAGAGGAAGCATTGCAGGCTACGCACAGAGTACACGCTGAAGCCTCACAGACTACACCATCTGCGCTGCCCCGTGACGCTGAGAACGGCGGCCGGAAATGACGGATATGGACGGCTATGCAGAGCAGCAGGGTGAACCAAGTTGAAGCTCGCTATCATCCTGTTAGCCGCGTATATTGTGGACCGGATTGTCGGCGATCCGCGCAGCCTGCCTCATCCGGTTATTTATATGGGGAAGGCGATTACTGCGGTTGAGCGGCTGATCCGCCGCTTTGCCGGAACCCCCCGCGCGCTGAAGCGGGCGGGAATTCTCCTCCCGCTATTGGTCGCTGGCGGTGCATGGACGCTGACCGCCTTGCTTGTCATGCTGCTCGCCCGACTGTCTCCCTGGCTGGCCGGGATTGCCGAAGTCTGGCTGATCTCGACCACCATCGCCGCCAAAGGCCTGAAGGATGCAGGCATAGCGGTATACGCCGAGCTGCGTAAGGGAGATATTCCTGGGGCCCGCCGGGCGCTGGGGATGATCGTCGGCCGGGATACGGCACACCTGAACAGCCCGGAGATTGTGCGCGGAACGGTCGAGACGGTCGCAGAGAATATCGTCGATGCGATCATCTCGCCGCTGTTCTTCGCCCTGCTGGGCGGAGCGCCGCTGGCCATGGCCTATCGTGCGGTGAACACGCTGGATTCCATGGTTGGCTACAAGAATGATAAATACCGCGATCTCGGCTGGGCTTCCGCCCGGCTGGATGATGCCGCCAACTACATACCGGCGCGGATGACCGCGCTGCTCTTAACCTTATGTGCTGCGCTTCTGCGGCTGGACTGGCGCAGATGCTGGCGCACTGTGCGCCGGGATGCCCGTTTGCATCCCAGCCCGAACAGCGGCTACCCGGAATCGGCAGTGGCCGGCGCACTCGGCATCCGGCTGGGCGGGGAGAATGTATACCATGGAGTCGCCTCCTTCCGCGCGTACATGGGTGATCCGCTGCGGACGATGGAGCCGGAGGATATTATCGTGACCTCGCGGATGATGATGTGGTCCTCTGCTATTTTTGTCTGCATCTGTGCAGCGGCTGCCTTGCTGTGGCAAGGGATCGGGGGCTGAGCGGAATGGGGAATACTGGCACACAGTCACCTCAGACCCAGCCTGCGCAGCCGGAACTAGAGCTGGTGCTAGTCCGGCACGGCTACACGCAGTGGAATCAGGAACGGCGTTATCTGGGCAGTACGGATATGCCGCTTGTGGCAGGGGAGGCGGAGCGGCTGAAGGGATTGCAAGCACAGCCGCCGCTTGGCGGGGAATTTCAGCGCGTCTATTGCAGTGATCTGCGCAGATGCCGGGAGACCCTGGCGGCCTTGGTTCCGCACCTGGAACCGCAGGCAGTCTATGATCTCAGGCTGCGGGAGATGGACTTCGGGGCATGGGAAGGCTGCACCTATGAGCAATTGAAGGAGAATCCGCTTTACCGGAGCTGGATTGACAGCCCGGAGGCGGCAACACCACCGGGAGGGGAGGCGTGGGGAGACTTCGCAGCCCGGGTGGACCTTTTCTGGGCACAGCTTCAGCTGGAGGCGGAGGCTCCCGCAGTAACCGGTATATTACTGGTAACCCACGGCGGTGTAATACGTCAGCTGCTGGCGCGGATTATCGAAGGGCTGACCTTCTATACCGCAGCGTCACCGGCCCCAGGCGAGGTTATGGTCCTGCATTTGCGGAAGGATGAAGGAAGCTGGCGGGTGGCAGAGAAGGAATGCTGACGGGTGACTGTTGGCGCAATCGCTGACGGGTGATGATTTCGCTAACGAATAGGCTATGGCTAAAGCAAATACTGATGATTACGCGGACGATAACGCAAATGCTGATGCTTACCCTGACGAATACGCTAATGAACACGCGAACCTTAACTCAAATGCTATTGTAACGTGCAAACTCTGGTGTGTGATTGCACTTTGTACATCAGATTGGTCTAAAAAACGCGCGAAAACCCATTCTGCTGTATTTCCTGCAATAGAATTTCATCAACTGGCCCCATAACGTGCGAAATCCAAATTTCTAATGTACATAATGCAACAGAACGCAAAAAGAGGCCAATCTAAGCTAATCTGAATGTACAAAATACAATAGAACACCCTGTGATCGTCTGAATGGTGTCTAGAGTCAACTCGTATAATCACATCATGTGGGTGTCCCGCCGCAGCCGTCATTTAGGTCCCGCGCGGATACTCGTGGCAACACATCAGCACTCCAGTCCCATGCGGGAGCTCGCGAAATTATATCCGGTAAGTCTGGTCCCGGCAGTATTGGCAGCCTCTCATCAGACATTCCAATCCCAACAGGCGGGGATGCGCACCAGCACTACAGGCGGCTCATTCCCCACCCTCATCTCCCTCAGAACCACACCCGGCAGAAAATCCCGGGGCTGTGGTTCTTTTTTTACGGCGGCGTCTGTGCCATGATAGCTATGGAGGCGATCACAGGATGTTCAAGGATTTCAAGCTCATTGCCGGACGTCCGGTCTATATCCAGGTGAAGGATTACATGAAGCATCTCATCATCAAAAGCGCGCTCCAGGGTGGCCAGAAGCTTCCCTCGACACGCGAGCTCAGCAGCCTGCTGAAGGTCAGCCGCAACTCGGTGATCTCAGCCTATGAAGGGCTTGAGGATGACGGCTTCGCCTACACGGTACAGGGCCAGGGCAGCTATGTCTCCCCCGGTGCCGCAGCCCGCAGCGGCGAGGAAGCCGCGCCATGGACGATAGACTGGAAGGAACGGCTCAGCGGGCAGGCGCTGCTTGCGGAGGAGCTGGACATTATGAAGCGGGGCATCCGTGCGGAGAAGGGAACGATTTCTTTTACCAGTATCGCCCCGGATGAGCGTCTCTTCGAGCTGGATCAGGTCCGCCGGGCGTTCATGGAACGGATGGCTGTAGAGGGCAACGTTCTGCTGAACTATGGATATGCAAAGGGCTATAAGCCATTAATAGACTATCTCAAACAATATATGGAGCATAAAGGCGTCGATCTGCGCGGTAAAGATCTGCTGATCACGAACGGGTTCACGGAGGGCTTCGACCTGGTGCTGTCGGCTCTCGGCAAGCGGCACGGCGCGGTCCTCTGCGAGAATCCGACGCATCATACGGCGATTAAGAATCTGAAGCTGCACGGCTTCGGGATTCACGGCATCACAATGGAACGGGACGGCATCCACCTGGGCGAGCTGGAGCAGGCGCTGAAGGAGCGGGAATATGACTGTGCGTATCTCGTCCCTTCCTACCACAATCCCACCGGCATCGTCATGTCCCCCGAGAAAAGACACAGCCTCATGAAGCTGATGCAGCACTATGGCGTGCCGGTCATTGAGGACGGGTTCAACGAGGAGCTGCGCTATTCAGGCGCTCATGTGGCACCGCTGATTGCGGCGGGGGGGAGCGGGAATAGTGTGGTGTATCTCGGGAGCTTTTCCAAGGTGCTGTTCCCGGGACTGCGGGTCGGCTGGGTGCTGGCGGATCAGGAGCTGATCTATTATCTGGAGAGCGTCAAGCGGGCGCGGACGATTCATACCTCAACGCTTGACCAGTCGGTGCTGTACCAATATCTGCTGGGCGGCAATCTGGAGAAGTATCTCAAAAAAGCCAGGCTGGAGTACAAACGCAAATACGAGCTGACCCTGGCCTGCTGCAAGGAGCATATTCCTTATGCCGCATTGTCGGGAGACGGCGGGCTGCATCTGTTCGTTACGTTCGTGGAAGGCTTCAATACAAGGGAGCTGCTGGCGGCTTGTCATGGGCAGGGGGTTATTTTTACGGCGGGAGATATCTTCTTCACTAATGGTGCGGGGCAGAACACGCTGCGGCTGGGCTTCTCCAGGGTGGCGGATGAGGATATCGTCAAGGGCATTGCAATTATCGGCAAGACAGCACGGACATTAATGGGAGAATGAGGTGCGGATATGTTAAAAGTAGGTGTGATTATGGGCGGGGTATCGTCCGAATATGAGGTGTCGCTGAAGACCGGCAGTGAGATGCTGAAGGCGCTTGATCCGGCAAAATATACAGGAATCCCGGTCCCTATCACCTCGCGGAAGGAGCTGCTGGAGGGAGCCGCAGGCCTGGACTTCGCGCTGCTCGCCCTGCATGGGGCCTATGGTGAGGATGGCACGGTGCAAGGCACCCTGGAGACGCTGGGTATTCCGTATTCAGGGAGCGGGGTGCTCGCCAGCAGTCTGTGCATGGATAAGGCGCTGTCCAAGACGGTCATCCGCAGCCGCGGAATCGCCACCCCCGACTGGGTGTGCTGGGACCGTATCGGGGAGTATAATCCGGAGGCCGTGGCACGGTTGGGATATCCGGTGATGGTAAAACCGAACAGCGGCGGATCCAGCATCGGGATGAGCAAGGTGAGAGGGCCGGAGGAGCTGCGGGCGGCGGTGGAGCGGGCTTTTGCCAGTGCGGATGGAGGCGCAGTGCTGATTGAGTCCTATACGTCCGGGCAGGAGATCACCTGCTCCATCCTGGAGGGCGAGCTGCTGCCGGTTATCGGGATTCAGTCGCTGGGCGCAGACTGGTTCGATTACACCGCCAAATATGAGCAGGGCGGGGCAGAGGAGCGGATTATCCGGCTGCCGGAGCCAGTGGAGGCCCGGGTGCGGGCGGCGGCGCTGACCTGTTACCGGGCGTTCAAATGCGCCGTCTATGCAAGGGTGGATATGCTGCTGAAGGACGGGATTCCGGTTGTGCTGGAGGTTAACACGCTGCCCGGCATGACGGCCACCAGCCTGCTGCCGCAGAGTGCCCTGGCGGCTGGGATTTCTTTTGACCAATTGCTGGATAGGATTATTACCGGGTCGATGCAGGAGCGCGGACGGATGGACGGGGCAGAAGTGCAGGTACAGCAGTTCGATTATGTAGAGCAGGGGGGCGGCAGGTGATGAGCAATATGAATTCCGGGCGGCTGCCCTACGGCAGCTCCTGGCAGGAAGACGCAGTGACTCCGCGTTTACGGGAGATTCCGCCTTCGGGTATACGAGCTTTTTTTGATCTGGCTGCGGGTAACAATGAGATTATATCACTTGGCGTCGGGGAGCCGGACTTCGCTACGCCTAAGCAGGTAAGGGCCGCCTGCATCCGTGCGCTGGACCGCGGGGAGACGGGGTATACCTCGAACAGGGGTCTGCCGGAGCTGCGGGAGGAGATTGCCGGCTATCTGGAAAAGGGCTTCAGCCTAAGTTATGACCCTGCGGACGAAATATTGGTTACGATGGGCAGCAGTGAAGCGGTGGACTTAGCGCTGCGGGCCTTCATTGCTCCGGGTGACGAGGTGCTGATTCCTGATCCGGGGTATGTCGCCTATGCGCCGATTGCCCATCTGAACGGCGGGACGCTGGCACCGGTGGAGACGAAGGCGGAAGAAGGCTTTAAGCTGACCGCTGAAGCGCTGCGCCGGGCGATCACGCCGCGCTCCAAGCTGCTGATTGTGAATTTTCCAAGTAATCCAACCGGGGCGGTGATGACGTATGAGGATTGGCTGCCGGTGGCTGAGGTGGTGAAGGAGCATGGTCTGATTGTTATTTCCGATGAGATCTATGCCGAGCTGACCTATGACAGGAAGCATGTCAGCATCGCCTCGTTGCCCGGGATGATGGAGCGGACGGTGGTGATTAGCGGGTTCTCGAAGGCTTTTGCGATGACGGGCTGGCGGGTGGGTTATGCCTGCGGCAACCGCGGCCTGCTCTCGGCCATGCTGAAGATTCATCAGTATACCGCCATGTGTGCGCCGCTGCCGGGGCAGATTGCTGCGGTTGAAGCGCTGCGCAGTGCACTGCCGGATAAGGACCATATGAAGGAATGCTTCCGGGAACGCCGGACCCTGTTCGTGGAGGGGCTGCGGGCGGCCGGACTGCCGTGCCATATGCCGCATGGAGCGTTCTACGCCTTCGCTTCGATCAGCCGTACCGGCATGGGATCAGAGGAGTTCGCTCTCAGACTGCTGAAGGAGGCGGGCGTGGCCGTGGTTCCGGGCCATGTGTTCGGAGCTGGCGGGGAAGGCTATATCCGCTGCTCTTATGCGGCCTCTACAGCGAAGCTGACCGAAGCGCTGGAGCGGCTGGACAGCTTCATGAAGGTGAAAAATCTAATTGTAAGTTGATTTCATATCCCCTATAATCCTAGCAGGAAGAAATAGGGAGATTATAGCAGCATTCCGGCCTTAGCCGGATCAGGAAGCCCCCTTCTTCGTGAAGGGGGTTTTTGGGCTGGATTAATCAGCAGACACAGATGTAATCATGCAGCGGAAGACCGCTTCCGCACTATCTAATAGGAGGCATTATTAATGATCTCAGCCATTCAAGAAGTAACCGGACAGATTGCTCCGCCTGACGAAAAAGCCACACTGCGCGCCGTACTCCGCCTGAATAGTCTGACCAAGCCCCCAGGCAGCCTGGGGCGGCTGGAGGCGCTGGCTGTCCGGCTCGCCGGAATCTCCAAGGTGGAGCAGCCCTGTTACGGCAAGCGTACCGTCGTGGTGATGGCTGCGGACCATGGGGTCTGCTGCGAGGGGGTCAGCGCTTTTCCGCAGGAGGTTACGATGCAGATGGCGTATAACTTCCTGAACGGCGGCGCGGCAGTGAACGTGCTGGCCCGCCAGGGCGGGGCAGACGTCCAGTTCGTGGATATCGGCATCCAGGGCGACATCAGTCACCCGCAGCTGATGAACCGCAAGGTACGCCGGGGCACGGATAACATGGCGGTTGGTCCGGCCATGAGCCGCGAGGAGGCCATGCAAGCAATCCTGATCGGGATAGAGACGGCCCGCGAAGCGGTGGAGAACGGAACGGAGCTCCTGATCACCGGCGAGATGGGCATCGGGAACACTACGGCAAGTGCTGCCGTGTTATGTGCGCTAGAAGGAATCCCGGCAGAGGCGGCAGTCGGGCGGGGGACCGGGATTGGCGATGAACAGCTGCTCCGCAAAATCTCGGTGGTTGAACGTGCGGTTCAAGTAAATGCCCCCGATCCCGCAGACCCGATTGATGTGCTGGCCAAGGTTGGCGGGCTGGAGATTGCCGGTCTGGCCGGCCTGATTCTCGGAGCGGCCTCGCTGCGGGTTCCGGTCATTCTGGACGGCTTCATCTCCGGGGCAGCGGCCTTAATTGCGAAGGCCATGGCCCCGGAATCAACTGCGTATATGATTGCCTCACATGTATCCGGCGAGCAGGGCCACAAGCTGATGCTGGACCGCCTTGGTCTGGAGGCGCTGCTTGATATGGGCCTGCGTCTGGGTGAGGGGACAGGCGGCGCGCTGTGCCTGCATTTCATAGACGCGGTCTGCCGGATCATGCGGGAGATGGCGACCTTCGAGAGTGCAGGCGTCTCGGGAGCGGAGAGCGTATGAGCATTCTTGTAACCGGCGGTGCACGCAGCGGCAAAAGCGGCTTCGCCGAGCGCCTGACCGCGAAGCTGGCCCCGGCACAGCAGGCTGTCTATGTGGCGACCGGACAAGCCTTCGATGAGGAGATGAAGGCGCGGATTGCTCTGCACCGCCAGCAGCGCGAGGCGGGAAGCTTCCGCTGGGAGACGCTGGAGGAGCCGCTGGAGCTGGCGGCGCTGCTGGAGCGGCTCTCCGGCAGCGGGAAGCCTGTGCTGGTGGACTGCCTGACGCTCTGGCTGTCGAACCGGCTGCTGGCGGTGGAAGACCGTAGTGACAGACAGCAACGGGTAGAGGCTGAAATTGCTGTGCTGGAGCGAAGTGTTGAGGGCTTCGAGGGAATTCTTATTCTTGTGACCAATGAAGTCGGCGATAGCATTGTGCCGGAATATGCCTTGGGCCGGCTGTACCGCGATCTGGCCGGACGGATGAATGCGCGGCTCGCGGCCCGGTGCGGGCAGGTCTTTCTGGTGACGGCCGGGATACCGGTGGAGCTGAAGAGCCGGGAGTATCTGCTGTGAGCGCGCGGAGGGAAGCCGCTGCCGCTTTTCAGTTCTTGTCCCGGTTTCCGGTGCGGGCCAGCACCGACTTCTCCCCGGAGCTGATGCGGGCCAGCGTGGTCTATTATCCGCTGGTCGGCGCGGCCATCGGCCTGTGCGCCGCACTCGGTGCAGCAGCGGCGGCGTGGCTGCTGCCGCCTTGGCCTGCGGCTGTGATCACCCTTATCCTGTGGGTGGGGCTGACCGGCGGGCTGCATCTGGACGGCTGGATGGACAGCGCCGATGCGCTGCTCAGCTACCGATCCAGGGAGCGGATGCTGGAGATTATGAAGGACAGCCGGGTCGGCGCTATGGGAGTGCTGGCCTGCGTGCTGCTCCTGCTGCTGAAGGCCGCGCTGCTGGCGGCATTGATTGAAGGCGGCAGCTACAGCCTGCTGCCGCTGCTCCTGTTGCCGCCGGTCTGGGGCCGCTGGTACATGGTGCGGGCCATGGCCCGCTATCCGCTGGCCCGCGGCAGCGAGGGCTTGGCAGCCGTCTTCGGCGGGCTGCCTGCCCGGCAGGAGCAGCGCGCGCTGCTATGCGCCGCGCTGCTGACGCTGGCCGCAGCCGCAGCGCCTCTGGCGCTCGGCGCGGGCAGCGGGGTCTGGCCGCAGCTGGCCGCAGCGGCCATCCTGGCACCGCTGGCGGCGGCTGCCTGCGGCACGCTCGCCGCGCGGCGGACCCTGAGCCGGCTCGGCGGGCTCACCGGCGACGTCTACGGCGCGCTGGGCGAGCTGCTCGAGACGGTGGTGCTGCTGGTGCTGGTGCTCATCCAGCACAACCTGCCTTAGCGGGCCACGCGGAAATTCGATAACGTGAGATAACCCGGCCCAATGTATGCGAAAAACCGAACACAATTCGGTAGCGTGAGGTGATCCGGCCTGATGTATGCGAAAAACCGAACACAATTCGGTAGCGTGAGGCGATCCGGCCAAATGTATGCGGAAAACCGAATACAATTCGGTAGCGTGAGGTAATCCGGCCCAATGTATGCCAAAAACCGAATACAATTCGGTAGCGTGAGGTGATCCGGCCCAATGTATACGAAAAACCGAACACATTCGGTAGCGCGAAGGTAATCCGGCCAAATGTATGCGGAAAACCGAACACATTCGGTAGCGCGAAGGTAATCCGGCCCAATGTATGCGGAAAACTGAATACAATTCGGTAGCGCGAAGGTGATCCGGCCAAATGTATGCGGAAAACTGAACACAATAGCAGGTGGATTCGTTTAACTGATCCAATTAGATTTAGACCTGCCGCTGTACCAACGGTTCTCGGTGCGCCGGCCTGCGCTTGTGCGCCGCTTCACCCGGCATATGATCCGGCTGCGCCTACCCTACGCCTATACGCCGTACCACCAAGCGCTCAATACCTGACCGCCACTGTGCACCCTACAGCTATACGCCGCACCGCACGGGGACCAACATCTGCGCCGCCGCCAAGCGCCGGCAGCAGCAAGAAAGCGAGGAGGATCAACATGAAAGATACATATGCAGACCAAGCTGCCGCCGGGCCAGCAGCGAGCCGGGGCGCGGTGCTCATGATTCAGGGCACCGCCTCCGATGTCGGTAAGAGCCTGGTCACTGCTGCCATCGGGCGGATTATGACCCGGGACGGCTACCGCACCGCGCCGTTCAAATCGCAGAATATGGCGCTGAATTCCTATGTGACGGCGGACGGTCTGGAGATTGGCCGCGCCCAGGGGATGCAGGCGGAGGCCTTCGGCATTACCGCGACCAGTGACATGAATCCGATTCTGCTGAAGCCCTCCGGCGAGATGAGCGCGCAGATTGTGGTGCACGGAGTGCCTCATGCCGCGCTCAGCGCGAGGGAGTACCGGGAGAAGTTCCTCCCGGAGGCCAAAGCCACTGTCATGGATGCCCTGGAGCGCCTGCGGGAGACATACGATATCGTGCTGATGGAAGGCGCAGGCAGCCCGGCGGAGATCAACCTCAAGAGCCGGGATATCGTCAATATGAATCTGGCAGGCTGGGCTGATGCCCCGGTGCTGCTGGTGGCTGACATTGACCGGGGCGGCGTCTTCGCCTTCATTGTCGGGACGCTGGAGCTGCTGGAGCCGCACGAGCGTGCCCGGGTCAAGGGCTTCATTATCAATAAATTCCGCGGGGATGTCTCCCTGCTCCAGCCCGGACTGGATTGGCTGGAGGAGCGGACAGGCATTCCTGTGCTGGGAGTACTGCCGTTCCTGCCGCAGCTGCGGATTGAGGCGGAGGACTCGGTGGTTCTGGAGCGGACATCAGGCAAGCAGCGCGAGGGGGCAGAGGAGGTAATAGATATCGCGGTGATCCGCTATCCCCGGATATCCAACTTCACCGACTTCGATCCGCTGGAGGATGAACCGGATACAACGGTGCGTTATGTGCAGTCCGCAGACGAGCTGGGAACCCCGGATGTGATCCTGCTGCCGGGCACGAAGAACACAGCGGCAGACCTTCGTTATCTGCGGGAGCAGGGAATCCCTCAGGCGATAGAACAGGCGCTGGGCCTGGGCACACAGCAGCTGGCCGGCATCTGCGGCGGATATCAGATGCTGGGGGGCAGGCTGCTGGACCCCCATGCCGTCGAGAGTGCCGAGCCGGGGGAGACCGAAGGTCTCGGGTATCTGCCGCTGTCCACGTCGTTCCTCCAGCAGAAGACAACCGTCCGGGTCAGCGGCGGGCTGGCAGCAGACCATCCGCTGCGGCTAAACACAGCAGCTCCCGGAGCACCGGAGGAGCTGCCTGTCACCGGCTACGAGATTCATATGGGAACAACCATGAATCACGACCCCTCTTCCGTCCGCAGCCTGTTCACTCTAACCGGACCGGACGGGCAGGCGGTGCCGGAGGGCTGGGGAACACCGGACGGCCGTGTCTGGGGCAGCTACCTGCACGGGCTGTTCCATAATGATGAGCTGCGCCGGAGCTGGCTGGACGGGCTGCGCATAGCCAAAGGACTGGCCCCGCTGACCGCCACCTTCTCAGCGGCTGCTCTGCGGGAGCAGGAATTCGACCGGCTGGCGGATGCTGTGCAGGCACATCTGGATATGGCTGCGGTCTACAGGATCTTGGGCCTGCCTGCGGGAGGGGAATAGATGGTATCCGCAGTGCTGTTGTTCATTGCCGCCGGGCTGGCCGAGATCGGCGGCGGTTACCTCGTCTGGCTCTGGCTGCGGGAATCGCGCCCGTTATGGTACGGACTGGCAGGCTCCATCATTCTGATTGCCTACGGGGTGATCCCGACACTGCAGAAGTTCCCTTCCTTCGGCCGGGTGTACGCCGCGTACGGCGGGGTGTTCATCGTGCTCGCCGTGCTGTGGGGCTGGCTGGTGGACCGGAAGACACCGGACTTATATGACTGGATCGGGGCCGGTATCTGCGTGATCGGGGTATCCGTCATTCTATGGGCGCCAAGGCACTAATCAAGCCCGCCTCATACCAAAAAGCAGTTCCATAAGGCCGCATATGCGCGTCCCCAGGAACTGCTTTTTTATATTGCTGCTCTATCAAACGTTAAATCTTAAACTGCTCAACCGCCTGCTGCAGCTTCACGGCCTGCTGGTAGAGATGCTCGACGGTCCGGGCATGGCCTTCCAGCTCCTCGTGCTGGCGGGCGGAGTTGCCGGCCAGGGTGTCGGCGTTCTGCCGGGACTTGGCTGTAATCTGTGCAGTCTCCTCAACAGATGCGCTGACCTCCTCGGTGCCTGCCGAGATCTGCTGGGTGGCGGCCGATACGGACTGGATGCTGTTATTGATGCTCTGGATGAGGATCAGCAGGTGATTGAAGGCATTGCCCGCCTCGACCACCTTGTTCAGCCCGGAGGACACCTCTGCGTTGACATGGTTCATCTCGGACACGGAACGGTTCATATCCTCCTGCAGGCTGAGCAGGAATTCACGGATCTGCTCGTTGGATTCCTTGGATTGCTCAGACAGCTTGCGGACCTCTCCGGCCACGACAGCGAAGCCCCGGCCATGCTCCCCGGCGCGGGCGGCTTCAATGGAAGCGTTGAGCGACAGCATCTGAATCTGCTTTGTAATTTCGGTGATGCCCTGCACGACCTCGCCAATCATCAGCGAGCGTTCATTCATCAGCCGGAATTGCTCCAGCGACTGCTCAGAGGCCTGTCCCACCTGGCGCATCTGCTCCACTGCCGTCTGGGCAATCTCATTGCCGCTCTGGGCTTCTGAAGAAGCTTCGTTGATCTGCTCGGTAACCTCCCCGGCAGCGGAGGCGATATGCTGGATACCCATATTAATCTCATCCATGGCCCGCGAATTGTCCATTGCACTGCTGGCGATCATGGCGCTGCCCTTGCCGATCTCCTCGACTGAGGCTGTGGAATGCTCAGCCATCGTATTCAGAACCTGAACGCGCGCCTTGAGATCATTGGAATCCGCGACGACGGTGCCGGAGGTGTCCAGCACATGCCCGATCATCTCCTTCAGCCGTTCGCTCATGATCCGGAAGCTCTCCGAGAGCTGGCCGACTTCGTCACTGCCTTTGATCGTAAGCGCTTCGGTGAAGTCCCCTTCGGCCAGCTTGTTGCTGTAGGCAGCCAGCTTACTGATCGGGCGGGTAATTCTGCGGCTCATGAAGCCTGCGGCAGTAACTCCTACCACCAGGGCAAGAAGGGTAATTCCGGCACTGGTCCACAGAATGCTGCTCATCTTGTCTTTGATGAAGTCCATATCTGCGCTTGCGGCTACAATCATGGTCGTTCCGGGAACTCCGACATAGGCAGTCTTATGTATACCATGGCTATCTTCATAGAGGTCACTAAGTCCGGCTTTGCCCTTGGCAGCCTGTTCCATAGCGGGGGTTACTTTGATAGCTTCATCCGGCTTCAGCTTGGCGCCATGGTCCGCGATCAGGACAGTGGCCTTCCCATCCTGCAGATTGATGAGGAAGATAGTATCCACATCCAGATTCTTACGCTTGTCCTCGAAATAGAATTCGACATTGGTCCGGGCCTGTTCATTCTTGTTCAGCGTCTGCTGCGCATTGGTGGCATTCAGGTTCTTATATGTATCCTGGGCAGCGGCGGTCAGAGACTTATCGATCTGCGGCATCACATAGCTGTTAATGATTCCAATCGATATCGTGTAGAAGCTGATACTTAACGTTAGGGAAGTGAGCAGCAATACGGCAAACAGCAATAGCGTAAACTTGCGGCTTATTGATTTTTTGAGGCCAAACACGGCGATCTCTCCTTTTTCCGTACATCTTGGGGGGGACAATAGTAATTGATAACTATTCTATAGAATTAACCTCCGGTTGAATAGTGAAAATTTGCTATATCCCGCACAATTTTCAGAAAAAAATGAATATTTAACGGGACGATCACCATTTTGCCAAAAAGAATGAACTAAAAGGCGCTTTGTGCAAATTTGAAATTTTCATAGCATGTTAGCTTTAGATGTGATAGAGTAGTAATGTTTTGTTTCCGTAAGCTGCAAGCCGCGGTTCGTAACCATCCCGCGTAACCAAAACTAGGAGGAATTAAAAAGCATTATGTTTAACCTGTTGTGGGGTATTTTATTTGTTGTTGTTAATTTCGGGTTTTTTCTGCTCTGCTACCGGTTATTCGGCAAAAAAGGGCTCTACGCCTGGGTAGGTATGGCCACTGTGGTCGCTAATATCCAGGTCGCCAAGACGATTGCGATGCCGTTCGATATTGTCATGACGCTGGGGAATACGATGTATGTCACCCTGTATATGACCAGTGACCTGCTGAACGAGCGATATGGCCGCAAAGAAGCGCGAAGCGCCGTGTGGTTCGGCTTCTTCACCCTGCTGATGACGACCGTCATTATGCAGATGGTGCTTGTGTTTGAGCCGCAGGAGACGGATATTGCCCAATCCTCGCTGCAGACGATCTTCGGCCTGATGCCGCGGCTGGCGCTGGGCAGCCTGAGTGCTTATTTTATCAGCCAGTTCCTGGATGTACGGCTCTACTCGTGGATACGGAAGTACTACGGGAGCTCGCGGCAGCTATGGATCCGCTCGAACGGCAGCACGATGGTCAGCTCTTTTGTTGATACGCTGATCTTCTGTACCATTGCCTTCGCGGGGACGTATGATCTGAGGGTCTGGACCGAGATTCTGCTGACCACCTATGTATCGAAGTTCCTGCTCACAGCAGCAGGCACACCGGTGCTGTACATTGGCCGTTCCTTCAAGTTTGCCGAAGAGGAACAGACATCATCACCGCAAGAGCCTGGAAACCGTATTGCCTGATACAAAAATAAACCCCCAGCCCTCCCGGAGATCCGGTGGAGCTGGGGGTTTCTTGTGCTCTGCTACAGGCTCAGCACGGTCCATTCCTTGGGGAAGCTGGTCAGGGTCTGCGGACCTTCGGCGGTCACCAGCACATCATCCTCAATGCGCACCCCGCCCAGATTCGGCACATAGATTCCCGGCTCTACGGTGAACACATTGCCGTTCTCGATCACATCGGTGTTCAGTCCGTGCAATGAAGGATACTCATGGGTATCCATGCCCAGCCCGTGTCCGACACGGTGCATGAAGTATTCCCCGTAGCCGGCGGCTTCAATGACAGCGCGCGCCGCCTGATCCACCGAACCGAAGGTTGCTCCGGCCACGGAGGCAGCAATCCCTGCTTCGTTGGCGGCCAGCACGGTATTGTAGATGTCCCGCAGCTTGCTGTCCACTTCGCCTACGGCAAAGGTGCGGGTAATGTCGGAGGCGTAGCCCCCGGTGTATACCCCCAGATCGAACATGAGCAGATCGCCCGGCTGAATCTGACGTTCGCCCGGAACGCCATGCGGCAGCGCAGTCTTCGGACCGGACAGGACCATGGTGTCGAAGGAAGGGCCGGATGCGCCAACCTTCTTCATCAGATATTCCAGCTCGGCCACCAGCTCAATCTCACTGATCCCGGCCTTGACATGCGCCAGGCCGCGGCGGAGCACCTCCTCTACCTGCTCGGCGGCCTGCTTCATAATGGCCACTTCCTCCGGTGTCTTGACCGCACGCATCGCCCGGAGCAGATGGCCGATATCCGTGTAAGAGCCCGCGCCCACAGCTTCGGCCAGCTGCTCATACCGGCTGACGGAGAAGTGCTCCTTCTCGATGCCGAAGCTGCCAAGGCCAGTGTTACCGAGGCGTGACTTCAGCAGCGCGTACGGGTTGTCCGTATCGCTGTGTGTCAGGATCGTCTGCACCGAGGAGGCGGCATGGGCCGCTTCGGCATCCAGCGCAGGTACGATCAGCACCGGCTCTTCGCCGCGGATCAGCAGCAGGCCCAGGAAGCGTTCATGCGGGTTGCTGGCGAAGCCCGTCAGGTAGTATACATGCTTGGGATCAGTGACGAGCAGGGCATCCAGGCATTCGCCTGCCATGTCCTGCTCCAGTTTTTGCAGAGCCAGATTCATTTCGAGTGTTCCCCTTTCGTCTACACGCTTTAACAGCAATGCTCCCATTATAATTCATTAATATGGATGCTGCACCTCCCGTTATCACTGCAGCCTCAGTCGTTTGAGGAAGAGAAGCACAGGGTAATAGTTGCCACAATCAGGATCTTCATTAATAATTTTAACGAATACCTGAAGGAGGTTAGGAACATGGCTATAACCAAAATTAGGCTGCATTCCCGTACCTGTCTGCTGCGTGTAACACTGGTCCTGCTGCTGACGCTGCTGTCCGCCTGCACTTCTGCTGCGAAGGAGGATAAGCTGCAGGAGAACGGGGCAGAGGGCAGTCCGCCGGTTAACGCTCAGCCTGACGAAGCTCCGGGTGTATCGCCGGGTTTTCCCTATACTGCTGAGACTTTAGCCAGCGGACTGGAGGTTCCCTGGGAGATGGCGTTTGCACCGGACGGCCGGATTTTTATTACCGAGCGTTCCGGCAGCCTGCGTGTCATAGAGAACGGGAAGCTGCGCGATGCTCCGCTGCTGAAGCTCTCTGATCCTTTTGTCAGCAAGGGAGAAGGCGGGCTCTTGGGCCTCGCGCTGGATGCTGATTTTGGGCAGAACGGACGGGCTTATGTCTATCACACTTACCGCACCGAAGAGGGCGAAACGGCGAACCGGGTGCTGCAGATTCAGATTGGAAGCGCGTCAGCAGAGATCAGCCGGGTACTGCTGGATCATATACCAGGGGACACCAATCATAACGGCGGACGAATCAAGCTCGGGCCGGACGGGAATTTGTACATCACGACAGGTGACCGCTATGAGCCGGAGCTGGCGCAGGACAAGAATAATCTGGGCGGCAAAATCCTGCGGATTACGGCCAGCGGCTCCATCCCCGGGGACAACCCGTGGCCCGGATCGCCGGTCTACAGTATGGGTCACCGCAATGCCCAGGGGCTGGCCTGGCAGCCGGAAAGCGGGGCGCTCTACAGCTCCGAGCATGGCCAGTCCAGTCACGATGAGCTCAACCGCATTGAGGCCGGAGCCAATTATGGCTGGCCGCTGATCGAAGGCGATGAGACCGGTGACGGCCAGCCGGAGCTGGCAGCTCCGCTGGTTCACAGCGGGAAGGAGACCTGGGCTCCATCAGGCATGACCTTCGTTACGCAGGGGCCCTGGGCTGGTGAGCTGCTGGTTGCAAATCTGGCCGGGCAGCAGCTCCTGAGGGTATCGCTGCCGCCAGCGGGCGGAGCACCTTCAATGACCAGCCTGTTCAAGGAAAAGTACGGGCGAATCCGTAATGTGGCGGAAGGGCCGGATGGTACCCTGTACCTTATGACCAACAACCGCGACGGCAGAGGCAATCCGCAGGCGCAGGATGACCGGCTGATTGCGCTGCGTCCGGACTGGAAGTGAAGAATGGCGGATCTTGGACTATTTTAACCCTCCAAAATGATGTAACATAACCTTAACTAGCATATACTTACTCGGATAAGGCCGGGCCGCTGCAATTGCCGCCAGGCCCTATATGCAGGAGAGGGGAAGATGTCCATGCAAGGAAAAACAGTGCTGGTCACCGGAGCGAACTCCGGTATGGGGCTGGCTACTACCGTAGAGATGGCCCGCCGGGGCGCCACGGTCATCATGGCCTGCCGCAGCCGCAAGCGGGGGGAGGAGGCTCTGGCGGAAGCGGTGCGGCAGAGCGGATCAGACAACATCCGGCTGATGCTGTGCGATCTCGCTTCGTTCGCCAGTATCCGCGAGTTTGCCGCGGAATTCACCGCCGCATACCCTGTGCTTGATGTGCTGATCAACAACGCCGGAGTAATGGTCTTTCGGCGGGAGCTGACGGCGGATGGTTACGAGCTGGATCTGGGTGTCAATCATCTGGGCCATTTCCTGCTTACTCTGCTGCTGCTGGACCGGCTCAAGGCAGCTGCACAGGGGCGGATTGTAGTTGTCGCTTCGGGAGCGTACAAGATCGGCAAGCTCTATCTGGACGATCATACCTTATCCCGCGGCTTCACTGCCGCGAAGGCGTATGGCCGTTCCAAGCTGGCGAATATTTTGTTCACCCGCGAGCTGGCGGAACGCTTGAAGGGGACGGGCGTCACGGTGAATTGTCTGCATCCGGGAGCGGTGGGGACGAGCATCGGCGTCAGCCGGGAGACAGGCTTCGGGCACAGGCTGATGAAGCTGGTGGGTGTCTTGTTCCAGACATCGGAGCAGGGTGCAGATACGGCCATTTATCTGGCAACTGCACCTGAGCTGAGGGAAGTAAGCGGCCAATATTATTACCGCCGCAAGATTAAGGAGCTGAGCCCGAGGGCGAAGGACCCGGAAGCGGCTGCACGGCTATGGCAGTGGAGTCTGGAGCAGACCGGGCTTGCCTGAACGGGTACGGTATGAAGTATAATCATTGCAATGAACGCCTAGACCACTTACGGGAGGAACAACAGAATGGATTGGCAGGGTTATAGCATAGAGGATGCTACAATAGAGGATTTGGGGGCGATTGTGGACATCTACAATTCCACCGTGGCCGGGCGGATGGTGACTGCGGATCTTGAGCCGGTAAGTGTGGAGGACCGGGTGAGATGGTTCCATGAGCATAACAGCCATCACCGGCCGCTCTGGGTGCTGCGGCATGGCGGAGAGATTGTCGCCTGGTTCAGCTTCCAGTCCTTCTACGGCCGTCCTGCCTATAGCGGCACTGCGGAGATTAGTGTCTACGTTAACGAGAAGTTCCGCGGCAGCGGCGCCGGAAGTATTCTGCTGGCCAAAGCGGTGGAGGAGTGCCCGCGCCTTGGCCTGCAGAACCTTGTCGGCTTCGTGTTCGGCCATAATGAGCCAAGCCTGGGTCTGCTGCGGAAGTTCGGATTCCAGGAGTGGGGCCTGCTGCCCGGCGTCGCCGTATTGGACGGTATTCCGCGCGATCTGGTGATCATCGGGCGCAAGCTGTGAATGTATATAAAGTATGGTCTTATTAGGTTGAAGCAGAGGGTGCGGGGCGGCATTCCTCTTCCGTGATCCAGGCTTCCGACCACACCTGCAGATCATGGATGACGGATTCCAGTGCCCGGCCCTTGCCGGTCAGCGAATATTGAATCCGCACAGGCGTCTCCGGGAAAACCTCGCGCAGCACGATGCCCTCCTGCTCCAGCTCCTTCAGCCGTTCAGACAGCAGGCGGCCGCTGACCGGCAGCGCGGCTTCAATCTCGCCGAAACGCTGGGGACCCTGGAGCAGCTGATAGATGATTAAGCCCGTCCAGCGTCTGCCGATAAGATCCATGCTTTTTTGTAACCTTGGACATAGCTCTGTGGATTTCATTAGGCTCACCTCTTACTGTACATTATAAACGAATTACCCTGTAACTAAAACAAATTTGAAGTATTTCAACCGCATGAAAGGATGATCCCCATGGCTAAAAAGAAGAAGAATCCCCCGGCTCCGCGCCCTGCGGCAACGGATGCTCCTACAACCCTTAAGGATATGCTGAGCGGCGAGGTGCTGGAGAAGCTGAAGGCGCAGTCCGATGCGCTTAAGGCCGAAGAACGGGACAAGAAGGAGGCTGCCCTGAAGGCGGCGGAGGACAAGCGGAAGGCCGAGCAGAAGCGGCTGGAGAACGATTTCGGGCACCTGCTGGAGAACAGCAGCCAGGACTGGTCCAAATTTAAATAAAATAAACTTTACCAGAAATAGGGTTGACAACCGGCAGCGATGCCATTTAATATTGGGTTTATCATTTAGCGAAGGGAGGCCGATGGGTCATGATTGGAATGAATGCCAGAAGAACACACCGCAGTCACATGACAACCGCATATCAACGATCTGATCTCATCGCCTTCGTCCGGAAGACATAATCTGCGGTTTTGCCGCTATGGTCACAATTGGATACAGGTGTGCTTTGAACATGCGCATGCTTCATCGGGAAGCTGTGCACAGCACTCCGGGAGCCGTGGATCGGAATGGATCTGCGGCTCTTTTTGTTGTACCTGGAAAAATCGATATTCAACACTTACAAACGAAAACTGAGAGGAAATGAACCCATATATGAATAGCATGAAGCAACAAGCGGGAGAGATGTCCCGTTATAAACATGAGGTAGCCCTTCCGGGCGGCGACCTCAAGGTATACGCCAGTGAGCAATTGTTCGGCTCGCTGGATTATAAGGTCCTGGAAATGGCTAACAACAATCTGCAGATTCCCGGCATCGAATATATGAGCTACACGCCGGATGTGCATGTAGGCGTCGGAACCTGCATCGGTACAACGGCAGTCTGGGACGCAGATTCAGGTTATGTGTCGCCGTCCATTGTCGGCAGCGACATCGGCTGCGGGATGCGGGTGCATCTGACCAATCTGCATGTGGACGATCTGCGCGAGGTGAAGCTGCGCCGCAAGCTGGTCCGCGCCATCGAGCGGTATCTCCCGATGGAGGCCCAGGAGCGCGGCTATTACAGCGACATCCGGCTGGAGAATGTGGTGCGCAAGGGACTGCACGGCCTGCCGAACAAATATGTTCCTGACAGCTACACTCCGAAGAAGTCCAGTGCGCTGTCCCATGTGGAGATTGCCAGACTCGGCTTCGACGAAGAGATTCTGAATGAGCTGCCGGACATGGCCTGGCACCGGGGGCACCGCCAGCTTGGAACCCTTGGCGGCGGCAACCACTTCGTGGAGATCCAGGCGATTGAGATTGCGGAGGACCAGCGGAAGGTGGCGGAAGCCTGGGGGCTTCAGGACGGGCAGATTGCTGTGATGATCCACTCCGGCTCCCGGGCCTGGGGAGGACTGGTCAACCAGTTCTGCACCCCGGCCTTTGCCAAGGTCATGGGCCAGCTTGGGCTGGGCAGCGCCGACCCGCGCCTGATCTATGCGCCGCTGGCGCATCCGCAGGCACAGCGTTACGTTAATCTGATGTACTCGGCGCTGAATTATGCGGTGGTGAACCGCCATCTGATCGCTTATGGTGTCCGTGAAGGCTTCCGTGACGTCTTCGGCCCGAAATGCGAGCTGCGCACCCTCTACGATCTGATGCACAATTATGCCTGGGAAGAGAACACCTCCGCAGGCACCAAGTTCGTGCACCGCAAGGGGGCGACCCGCGCGCTGCCCGCTGACCATGCGGACAATCCGCGTGTGTACGCGGCAACCGGACATCCGGCGCTGATTCCCGGCTCGATGGGCACCGCCTCCTATATCATGGTCGGCCAGCCCGGCGGGGAAGAGAATTATTATTCCATTTGCCATGGTGCCGGCCGTATCCGCTCCCGTTCAGCCACGAAGAAGCTGGTGACTGTCCAGGAATTCTCGCGGTCGATGAAGGTGGGGACGAGTGAAGAGATTGTGGTGAACCAGCGTTCCCTGGAATCTATCATTGACGAATCTCCCCAAGCCTATAAGAATGTAGATGAGATCATAGAAAGCGTTACGGGCGCCGGCCTGGCTGCCGTGGTGGCCAAGTGCAAGCCGCTCGCAGCGATAAAGGGGACGAAATAAGGATGGAGCAGGAGAACAAGAAACCGGCTGTGATCTATGCATATGATGAAGACAGAACCGGAATTATCAAAGGCTATGATGTATACGCCCGTCTGGTCGACGGCATTCTGGAGGCCCTCTACGCCCGTTACGGTGTCCGTTATGAGCTGTACGCCAGCGATGACCCGAACAGTGAATACTGGAAGCTGCTGGAGAATGATGTGCAGAGCGGGAATGCCGGGGTGGAGCATGTGGCGCGGATTTTTGACCGGCTGGAGGACCGGACCTTCGTGTTCGACGATGAGAAGGAGCAGCCGGAGTACCACATTCATCTGTCGGTCCGCAACAATGTGCTGGCCTATCCGGCCATGGGCGTTGCCCTGGCGCGGGTTCCGGTGTTCCAGGAGAACGGGATTAACTTCCAGGATTATGTGTTTGCCGCATCGGATGAGCAGCTGCAGTGCTTCCTCGGCAATGTGCGCAAGCGTCAGCGGGAGCAGAATATCAACAAGGTGACGGTGTTCACTGACCGGCGCAACGGCATTTTCCGTGAGGATGAGCCCATTACGCGCGCGGTCAAGCGGGATGAGGTCGTGATGGATGCTGCGATCAAAAAAGAAATTTACCGCTCGCTCGACCAGTTTTTTGACAGCGACCGCAGCTTCTACGCCACCTATGACATCCCGTACAAGCGGGGGATTCTGCTCTACGGGCATCCGGGCAACGGCAAGACCACACTGGTCAAATCCATTGCCGGGAGCGTGCCGGGACCTGTGCTCTATTGGCAGATTACCGAATATACCAGCAGCGAATCGGTGAATGAGGTGTTCGAGGCGGCGGCGCGGCTGGCGCCGATGGTGCTGGTGATCGAGGATATTGATTCCATGCCGCAGGAGGTCCGCTCCTTCTTCCTCAACACACTGGACGGGGCCACCTCCAAGGAGGGCATCTTCCTGATCGGCACCACCAATTACCCGGACAAAATCGACCCGGGCCTCATGAACCGCGCCGGGCGCTTCGACCGGGCCTATGAGATCAAGATGCCGAGCGAAGCGCTGCGGCTCGAATACCTGCAGCTCCGCGGCTTCTCCACCTTCGCGGGGGATGAAGGCACGGCCACGGCGGCGCGTCTGACGGGAGACTTCTCACTGACGCAGCTAGGTGAGCTGTATGTCAGCGCTGCCCTGGAGTGGCATGAGAGCGGCACCGCCGATGTGGAGCTTCTGGTGCGCGGGATGCGCGGCGAGCTGGACAAGGGCCGCAAACGGGAATGGATGAAGGATGCTTCGGCCAGCATCGGCTTTTATTGAACCGCCGGGGAACGGGGCGGAATAGCAGTTACTTGAGGGAGCCGCGAGGCTCCCTTTTGTTGCTGAATGCGGCTGAAGGCTTGCACGCAGGCATATGGCCCGAATGTATGCGGAAAACAACATACATTCGGTGCTAAGATAATTACATATGGTTCACACGTTAGGACAAACTTGTTTAGGCTTCCAAAGTATAAAGGAAATTTCGTGCAGAAGTGTAACTTTTCGCGTGCTCATCCGTGGATGGAGTAAGGGGGAAGGAGATGGAGAAGAATTCGCTGGATGAACTATATAAGTTATATGTGGCCGATATCTACCGTTATCTGCGCTCCCTCTGCCAGAACCATCACGCGGCTGAAGATTTGATGCAGGAGACCTTTTACCGCGCTTATCTGTATCTGGAGGATTGCCGGGAGGAGCGGATCAAGCCGTGGCTGTTCCGGGTGGCCTACAATGCCTTCATTGATTACACGCGCAAGGAGAAGCGGAGTGTGGCGAAGGAAGGCGCTTATTTCAGCAGCCTGCCCCATCCGGAGACGACGGAGGGCACCCTGCTGAGGCAGGAACGCTGGGAGGAAGCCGCGCGGGCGCTCAGTCTGTTGCCGGAGCGGCAGCGTCATGCGCTGCTGCTGCATGACGTTCACGGGCTGAGCTATAAGGAAGCCGCTGACATTATGGAGGTGGGCTTGTCCCAATACAAGATACTCGTATTCCGCGCCAGGCAGAAGCTGCGTGAGGCGGATCGGAGGAGGAATGAGCATGAATGACGACATCAAAGAGAAGCTGCGCCGGTACAATGAGGGCACCCTGCCGGAGGAAGAGCGTGAGGAAGTGGAGCGCGAGCTTGCTAAGCTTGAGGCCTATCAGGAGGCGCTGGATGAGCTGATGGAGGGAGAGGATCAGGCAGACGGGCGCTGGACCCGGACGGACCGGACGGAGGACGCGGCTTCGGGATCACAGAAGAAAAACAGAAAAAAGAATGAGAAGCAGATCATCCGCCGGGGCAAATGGAGAGCACGGATCACTAACACCTGGACGGTATTGTCGGCGGTCCTGATCTTTACGGTCATCAGCGGCATTATTACAACAGTCTTCTACAACACCGGCGACCGCATCGATACCTACCGTGATGTGGTGTCATCAGCGATTGCCGTTACCCGCCCTAACACCACGGTGCATCTGTCAGCGGATGTGCATAATTTTTTCCGGATGGAGTTATCCGGCAATGTGCTGAAGCAGGTGGGCAGCGAGAGAATACAGGTCGGAAATTATACCCAGAAATTTCTTCTGGGGCTGGCCAATATAGGTAAGTATAACTGGATGGATGAGCGAAGCGGTTCCGGAAAATTATTCTATTATCCATCTGCGGAGGGCACTGATGGGGGAGGAGATGACAGCAATCAGTGGAAGAGGCTGACGAAGCTGCCTGAAGGCACAGTTGCCGAGGCTTATCTGTCGCTGGACCGTCTGTATACGACTGATGAGCTGCTGAAGCAGCTGGAGCCGTTGAATCTTCAGCCGGTCTGGTTCGGGGCCGATACCGGGGCCGAAGTCCGTGAAGGTGTAATTTTGTATCCATTGGGCTTTCCCTATGATCCCATCTGGCACGCAGATGATATGAAGAGATCAGAGGTCACCAAGGAAAAAACAGGCTGGTTCAGCTCCGTATCCACCTACAGCAGCGTGTCGCCTTCCGTTGAGGCATACGGGAGCGGCGAACTGCGGGATGCCAATTTCATCAAGACGCTTAAGCTGCTGCAAGAGCATCCCAGGATAACCCGGTCAGCGGCGCATATCAATCAGCTCGATGATTCCGTGGCTTATCTGGAGCGGAACGGCGTGAAGCTCTACGGAGCCGTTGTCACCGGACCGGTCAAAGAGCTGCTGAAGCTGCGCGAAGCTTCGTGGGCCCGCCATTTGCAGGTAGGCGAAGTCCGGCTGTGGAACTGGCAGGAGTGAGGACTGTACTATAAAGGATGGCCGGGAGCTGCTGTTTACAGCGCTCCCGGCCATTTTTTGAGTTACCCGGGTGAAGCTTGCGTCTTACCGGAATGATGCAATTAATCTCTTGATCCGCTAAATATCCCTGTACGGGGTTCTAGTATAATTGTAGCTCAAGTAAGGCTTTACGGATGCTGCGGCCGTGCGTTCATGCGGGTGTGCTCGTTTCCTGTCGTTTTTTGTTGAAGTTTGTGCCCGGATGAATGATACTAAATGTATTTAAGCCGTCTACAGGAGGTGGCAGGTGGTGGGCGCTGAAGTTACCAGACGTACCTTGCGTTCCAAGTTGATTCTGATGCTGCTGCTGCTCGGCGTGCTTCCCATGCTGGTAATCGGCTGGGCCGGATATGATGCCTCGAAGCGTTCGATTACTCATCAGGCTGTAGAGATCCAGTCCCGGATGCTGGAGCAGACGGTGGCCTCCGTGGACAGCGAGCTGGCCATGTATCAGCTTCTGGCCGGGTCGTTCGTGCAGGAGGAGCCTCTGCGCCAGATGCTTGATCCGCTGTCCAGGCCGGATGATCTGAAGCGCTATATCCATGAATGGGACCTGTTCAACCAGTTAGTGAGCAAGCTGGTCTTCTCCCGGTTCGAGGAGACACCGTCCGTTGTGATCTACGGGTATAACCGTAAAGTGTTCACCAGTTGGGGGGCAGACGGTACGAGACTGGCCGATTATCTGGAGGGCAACGCGGAATTCATGAAAGTGCTGAAGGCGGGAGGAGCCGGCCGGTTTGTATGGGCAGCCCCGCATCTTCCTTTTGATCCGTCAAGCGCACCGGAGCCTATGCTGTCCTATGAGGCCGGATATATTGACCCTGCGACCGGTATAGAATGGGGCAAAATAATAATCACCGGCTCCTTGAACTCATTGGTGGGCGACATGGCGATAAATAACCGGTTTATTATTATGAGGCCGGATGGTACGAGAGTCTACGCGTCCCCGGGTCCGGCTGTGCCTGAAGCCATTCTTGAGGAAGCGCTCAGGGCATCCTACAGCAAGGGCGCCGGAACCTTGAACGGCGGGGAGAGCATGAACAAGTCGATCTATATTTCCGCCAGGCTGCTGAACGATTGGATTGTCGTCGAAGAGGTTCCTTACCGCAGTCTCCTGTCAGAGCTTGGCCAGATCCGCAACCTTATGCTGCTGGTCATCGGGCTGTGTGTCGCCCTTTCGGTGCTGCTCGGGCATCTGTTCACCGGGCGGATTCTGCGGCCGATCAAGCATATGGTCCGGGTGATGAGGAAGATCGGTTCCGGGGAGTGGACGCATCTTCCGCTGATCCGCACCGATCCGGAGCTGGACCTGCTCCAGCGCTCCTTTCAGAGCATGACCTCGGATCTGAAGGAGCTGCAGGAACGCATGGAGGTGGAGCAGCAGCAGAAGCTGCAGGCTGAGCTGGACGCGCTGCTGTCGCAGATTCATCCCCATATGATCAAGAATACGCTGGCGGTCGTCAGCGGGCTGGCGCTGCGCGGCCAGACGGAGCAGATCCGCGAGGTTGTTCATGCGTTAGGTTATTTCCTGTCATCCAAAATCTATCCCGAGCATCCGCTTGTCACCATTGAGGAAGAGCTGGACGCGCTGCAGCATTACCTGACCATCATGCAGATCCGTTATCCGGACCGGATCCATGTAATGATTGATGTCCCGGATGCCCTGCTTGGGCAGCATATTCCCCGCTTCACCCTGCAGCCGCTGGTAGAGAACAGCATCTATCACGGGATGAGCGGCGAGGAAGCGATTCATATCTGGATTCAGGCCTACGATGTGTCCGCTATGTTTACCATTTCAGTAACCGACAACGGAAGCGGTACAGCCAGCCGGCCGCTTGATGCAGACCTGGACCGGGAGAGTGCAGGCCATCCGCGTGCATATTCCGGGATCGGGCTGTCCAATATCCGGCAGCGCATTGCCCTGTACTTCGGCGGTGCCGGGACTTTACACTTCGAGAGCCGTCCGGGTGCCGGGGCACAGGTGGAGATTACACTGCCCAAACGGCAGTAAACGGGCGGAGGCAGTCAATTGAAGGAGGAGGAACATGGCAATACGAACGATGCTGGTGGAGGATGAATGGCTGATCCGGGAAGCGCTGCTGAGGACGGTGCCCTGGACGGAATACGGGTTCGAAATTGTGGGGGAGGCGGGCAATGGAAGCGATGCGCTCGACATGTTCATCCGGCTCCGTCCGGATGTAGTCATAACTGATATCCGCATGCCGGGGATCGACGGGCTGGAGCTGATTGCCGGCATCCGCAAGATATCGCAGACTGTCCTGATATGTATTCTGAGCAGCCATACTGATTTTGAACTGGCTAAGCAGGGTATCCGGTACGGCGTATTTGAGTATCTGGACAAGCTGAATCTGTCGTCCGGCGAGATTGAGCACTGTCTGGAGCGGCTTCATAACACATTCTATGGGTCAACCGGGCAATACGGCGGCACAAGCTTAAGGTCTGGCGGTGCCCTTCAGCCGGAGCTGCGGATACTGGAGATGCAGTCACCCTCGGCCTGGCTGAAGCAGTTCAAGCCGGGTGCGCAGGAAGGCGGCGGCTGGCGGTGGGTCATCATGCTGATTAACCGGGATGCCTGGGAACAGACGGATATTCACGCCTGGCTGGAGGGATTCCCTTACCCGGACATCATCGCCGAGCGGCGGTTATTCGTCGATGCGGAGCAACGGGTGCATCTCATCATCGCGGATGAGATAGAAGTGCCGCATCTTCTGCTGGAGCGTTACGAGGATACGGGCATTCTGATCAGCTCCAGAGTGGCTGGAACGGGGGAGTGGGAGCGGGCGTACCGGGAGGCCGAGGAATTGCAGGCCGACCTGTTCTACACGGGCTGGAATCATGCGGTGGAATATGAGCATAAGCGTGTCTATCAGCTGGCTGCACCGGCGCTTACTGGCAGCCAGACGGATCAGCTGATTGCACTGCTGGCCGTGGGGAACGTAAATGCGATCATGGAGTGTCTGGATGAGCTGCTCCAGGACGCACAACGGCGCAGCATTCATCCGAAGCGGCTGATCCAGGCGCTTACCCTGCTGCTGATGCGGAATCTTCCGGGCAAATATCTGGAGCGTGAGCATACCGCTGTATGGGCAGAGGCTATCGGCCGCATTCCTTCCTGCGCCACCGCCGGGGAATTCCTGGAGCGGATATCGGCTGCCCTGAGAACGGTAATGCCGGACAAGGACCGCCCGGTAACGGTGGATGTGGAAGCTGCCCTCCGGTACGCACAGGAGCATTATGCCGGGAAGCTGACACTGGGACGCCTGGCCGATGCCGCACATTTGAATCCGAATTATTTCGCTACGGTCTTCAAGGAGCAGACGGGGGAGACGCCCATGGCCTACGTAGCCCGTCTGCGGGTAGAGAAGGCCAAGGAGCTGCTTATGCGCCGGGAAGGCAGTGTCCAGGAGATTGCCGAGAAGGTGGGACTGCATAACCTCAGCCACTTCTCGAAGGTTTTCAAAAAAATGACCGGACAGACTCCGTCCGAATATCGCGGATAATCTGTGAATCAGAATACAAAACTGAACATTGGAACAGTCGCAGGGGAGCTATTGGATAGCTTCTCTTCTTTTCTATGCATATGTTATAGTTATGTTATGAAAATGAACATGTAACTTACAGAAAGCGCATTCATCATTTATTTTATATGAGGATAACAACAATTCTACTGAATCAGGTGCAAAGACAACGGCCGCAAACTCCATTATATTTACATCAAGTGAGAAACACTTACACAAACGATCTTGGGGGGACGACAAGCATGAGGAATTGGATAAAGCCTTTGATGGGAATGACGGCAGGCGCGGTGCTTCTGGCAGGCTGCGGCTCGGACAACACGGATAACACCACGGCGGGGACTTCAGCACCCAAACAGGATGTTGCGGTTAAATTTATGCTCTGGAATGACAGCGCCTCGGAGCGGATGTACGATGAGCTGGCCCAGGCCTTTGAAGCGAAGAACCCGGGCATTACCGTGGATTTCACCAAAAGCGATGCCAATACCTACAGTGAACGGTTGACGGTTACGCTGACCGGCGGCGGTGAGGTTGACGCTTTCGCCTTCAAGAGTCTGGATGAGTATTACAAGCTGGCCTCCTCGGGACGCGCGCTGGCGCTCGATGAACTGGCCGCTGCTGACAGCACGGCGCTTGCGGGTGTTGAGGCTTCCCTAGACGGCCTGAAAATTAACGATAAGCTGTATGGCTTGCCTTTCCGTTCAGACGGCTGGGCGCTCTATTATAACAAGGATCTGTTCGACCGTGCAGGAGTGGCTTATCCCGGAGATGATCTGACCTGGGAGCAATATGTGGAGCTGGCGAAGCAGATGACAAGCGGGAGCGGACAGGACAAGATCTACGGCTCCTTCATGCCGGACTGGCCGCAGACCTGGTACGTCTATGGTCAGCAGCTCGGCGCTTCGCTCTATAGTGATGATCTGACCCCTTACGTGCAGGGCCTCAAGCTGCGCAAGGAGCTGTCGGACAGCGGGGCCCAGCCTTCCATTGCCGAGAATAAGGCGACGAATGCCCATTACAGAACTGCTTTTCTCACCGGAAAATATGCGATGGTGGTGACCGGCACATGGTTCCCGGGAATGCTGGAGCAGGACAAGAAGGACAACAAGCTGACGTTCAACTGGGGAATGACCTATGTTCCGCACCCGCCTGAGGTGAAGAAGGGCACCACGATGACCGCAGTGGTTGTGCACGCTGTAAGCTCTGATGCCAAGCATCCGGAGGAAGCCAAGAAGTGGATCAGCTTCATCTCCAGTGAGGAAGGGCAGCAGATTGTAGCGAAGTATCAGACGCCTGCATCCACCGCCGACAGTGTGAAGAAGCAGTACCAGGACAATTTCACTAACGATGCGGTCAACCTCGACGCCATCTTCAATATTACCTCTGTGCCGGAACGCGAATTGCGCAAGGGCATTACCCAAATGAACACGATTGTGACCGAGGAAGGGGAATTGGCGCTGCTGGGTGAGATTACACCGGAGCAGGCGGTTCAGGACATTAAGAAGAGAAGAGATCAAGAGATTCAATAGATACCAGGGGGAGGATGGTGAGATGTCTACTTTGAATAAAAGCTCGCTTAGCAAGCAGCAGGCCTTGCGGCCTGCTGCAGGCGGGGATGCGTCTTTATGGCGGCGGATGATGCATCCGCAGGCCAGGACGGCCTATCTGTTCCTTCTGCCGAATCTGCTGGGGTTCCTGCTGTTCATCGGCATCCCGAGCGTGATGGCGCTTGGGCTCGGCTTCACGGAATGGGACGGCTATAATGCGCTGAAATGGAACGGGCTGGACAATTATGTCCGGCTGATGCGGGACGATAACTTCAGGATCGCCTTGCAGAATACGCTGGTCTACACGTTCGGCTCCTGCCTGCTTGTGATCATTGCCTCCCTGTCCCTGGCCTTGCTGGTCAACCGGAAGCTGAAGGGGATCTCGCTCTACAGAGCGGCCTTCTTCTTCCCGCATATCGCCTCATTCATTGCCGTAGCGGTAGTCTGGCAGGCGATCTTCAATCCGACGCTCGGTCCGCTGAACATGTTCCTCGGGAATTTCATGGACCAGCCGCCCGGATGGCTCGTCAGCTCAAAGTGGGCCTTGTTCAGTATTATCCTGGTTTCCGCCTGGAAGATGGCCGGATACTATATGCTGCTGTTCCTGGCCGGCCTGCAGGGCATATCCAAGGAGCTGTATGAGGCGGCCAACATTGACGGGGCCAACATTCTGCAGCGCTTCCGCAACATCACATTGCCGATGCTGTCTCCGGTCACCTTTTTCGTGATTATCACCTGCATTATTAATTTGTTCAAATCCTTCGATCTTGTGTACGTCATGACGGGCGGCGGTCCGGGCCGGTCCACGAAGCTGCTCGTCTACGATATCTTCGTCCAGTCGTTCCGCAATTCCGCCTTCGGCTATGCTTCCGCTGAAGCCATTGTGCTGTTCCTGATCGTACTGGTAATCACTTATGTTCAATTCAAGGGGGAGAAACGATGGGTCAACTACTAGGCCGGGCAGTGCCGAAATCGCTGTCGCATCTGCTCATGATTGTCATATCCCTGATCATGGTCGTGCCCTTCCTGTGGATGCTCTCCACCTCTTTTAAGATGCAGGAGGAAGTGTTTCAGTATCCGATCCAGTGGATTCCGCAGAATTTCCATTTCGAGAATTATGCTGAGGTGTGGACCAGCATTCCCTTTCCGCTGTATTACTTCAACTCCCTGAAGGTCTCCATTCTGGTCACCCTGGGGCAGCTGATTACCTGCTCCCTCGCCGGGTATGCCTTCGCCAGACTGGACTTCCCCGGGAAGAACCGGCTGTTCATCATGTACTTCGCGGCCTTCATGATCCCTTATCAGGTCATTATGATTCCGCAGTATTTCGTCATTAAGAAGCTGGGCCTGGTGGACAGCCACTGGGCGCTGATCGTGCTGGAAATCTTCAGCCCCTATGGCGTGTTCCTGATGCGCCAGTTCCTCTCCGGCATCTCCAAGGAGCTGTCTGAGGCGGCGCGGATTGACGGCTGCAATGAATTCGGCATCTTCGCCCGGGTCATTCTGCCGCTGGCCAAGCCGGCGCTGGCCACCCTTGGCATCTTCGCCTTCTCCTGGGTATGGAATGACTTCCAGGCTCCGCTGATCTATCTGACCAGCGACCGGCTGAAGACCCTGCCGCTGGGCTTAGCCAGTCTGAACGGCGAGTTCACCTCACAGACCCAACTGGTGATGGCGGGCACCGTATTGTCGCTTATTCCTGTCGTGACGGTCTTCCTGTTCTTCCAGCGGTACTTTATCTCGGGCATTACAGCCGGTTCAGTGAAAGGATGAGACTTGTGAAAGAAGCAACGGCAACAGGCGTGAAGTGGCAGGAGGCTATTGCCTCCGCTCTGCTCAAAACCAAACGCAATCTGGAGCAGCACCCTACAGATTTTCCCCATATCTCCAATGGCAAGCACTATGAATGGGGCAGCAACGAAGACTGGATTGAAGGCTTCTGGACCGGAATCGTCTGGCTCTGTTACGAGTACAGCGGCGATGAATCGCTGCGCCAGCACGCCCATGCCCAAGTGGAGAGCTTTGACCGCCGGCTCAGTGACAAGCTTGCACTGGACCATCACGACATCGGCTTCCTGTACGGCTTATCTGCAATGGCGGGCTGGATTGTGGAAGGAAATGAGCAGCACAAGGCGCTGGCGCTGCGTGCCGCCGACCATCTGCTGGGCCGCTGGCGTGAATCCGCCGGGCTTATCCAGGCCTGGGGGCCGGAGGATGATCCGGAGAACGGCGGGCGGATTATCATTGATTGCCTGATGAATCTGCCTCTGCTGTACTGGGCCGCCCAGATAACCGGTGATGAACGGTATGCCCGGATTGCAGCCGCCCAAGCCAGGCTGTCGCGCAAATTCCTGGTGCGGGGGGATGATTCCTCCTATCATACCTTCTACTTCGACGGGAGCGGCAATGCGCTAAGGGGAGGAACGCATCAGGGCTTCCGCGACGGGTCCACCTGGACGCGCGGACAGGCATGGGGCATCTATGGATTTGCTCTATCATACCGCTTCACGGGCGATCCTGAGTTTCTTGAGACCTCGAAGCGCCTGGCCGCCTATTTCATCGAACGGATACCGGAGAGCGGCATTGTCTATTGGGACTTCGATGCTCCGGCCGCCGGTTCTGTGAACCCGGACAGCTCTGCGTCCGCCATTGCGGCTTGCGGTATGCTTGAGCTGCTTGAGCATCTCGCGCCTGACGACCTGCTCCGTCCGCGTCTGGAGCAGGCTGTGAAGCGGACGATGAATGCGCTGGCTGAACTTTCACTGGGCATGGCACAGGAGGCGGAAGGTCTCCTGGATCACGGCTCCTATCATGTCAGAGGCGACTATGGACCGGACGGCTATATGATCTGGGGGGACTATTATTATCTTGAAGCTTTGATGCGCCTGGAGAAGGGGATTCCCGGGTATTGGTATGAGCGTGAGCGGAATTAGGGCTTAAACACTATCATTCTTGGAGGGATTGCCATGCAATTGTTCATGAGGCCAGGCATCAAGCCGTTTATCTTCCGTCCTTTCCTGAAATATAAGAATTTATGTGTTTCACGCTATAAATTATCCTTATATTTCTCGCTGAAACGGTGTCGTCCTTTAAAAGGACGGCACAGCCGTTTCTACTTGGTACTGCTGATTCTGTCGCTCATCCTGCCTGCTGCACCATGGCCGGCGGCCTCCGCCGCCGGCACTGTCCATGTCAATGTGAGCTATGACGAGAGCGGCAATGCCAGGAATACGAAGCTGTATAACGGCTCTACCTATAAAGGCTCCGTCGGGGGAGGCTGGGGCATCTATAATTCTGCGCCGGATACCGATTATGTCATCATTGAGAATGCTCCCCAGCGTGAGGATTATAGCCTTAGCATTGTTTCGAACACCAAGAATGTGAGTACCGGAAGGAATCATCTGGGCGGAACGGCGAACGGCGATACCGGCCTTACCGGGAAGCTGGTTTTTGAAGCCTCGGTCTATATGAACAGCACCTCGCACCGCCGGGAGATTCAATTCCGCAGCTTGAATGCCCCTTATCCTTCTACAAGCACTACGAATGTCGCCGCTCTAACCTTCAATACCGCAGGTGAAATCCGGGGAGCGGGCAATGAGCTGCTGGGCAGCTACGGGCAGAACACATGGGTCCGGTTGAAAATGTTCGTGGACAGCCCGGCGCGCACCGTCACCTATTTCATCAACGACCAGTACGCGGGACAAGCTGCGCTGCCGTCCGCCTGGTCTAATATCAGACATGTCTACCTTCATCAGTATTATCAGAGCGGCCAGCAGGGCGAGTGGCGGGTCGATGACCTGAAGCTCGCGGATTATGTGCCGCTTACCGGAATCACCTCCTCCGTGACAGCACTTGAACTGCCGGAGACAGCCAGCGCCGATATTGCAGTTACGGTCATGCCGCAGGACGCCTCCGACCAGCGCCTGGTCTGGAGTACGGCGGACCCTTCCGTGGCATCGGTGACCTATGGCACGGTCCATGCTCTCAGCGAGGGGAGCACTACTGTAACAGTAAGCACCTATGAGGGCAATTATTCGCTGACCGTTCCTGTAACGGTGACCCGGCAGGTGCTGCCGCAGTCCATGGCCTTGCCGGATGAAGTGAACCTGGCCGTAACCGGCAAGCGGACACTTCAGCCCGTATTCGGGCCTGCGGATACAACGAATCAGGCGGTGAGCTGGAGCTCCGCTGATCCTGCGGTGGCTGCGGTCAATGCTGCCGGCGAGCTCACGGGCATAGCGGCTGGCTCTACAGTCATTACAGCGGTATCCCAAGCCGATCCGGCAGTGTCAGCGTCGGTAACGGTAGTTGTGACTCCGTATATTCCGGTTACAGCGGTTACGGTTACGTATTCACCCGTTCCCATCCAGCTTCCCAAGTACAGCAGCCTGCAGCTGAGCGCGGTTGTCACACCCGCAGATGCGACCAATGCAGGGCTGACCTGGGTATCCGATCACCCGGACATCGTAAGCGTGGCGGCAGACGGAACCCTGCAGGCGCTTGCCGTCGGGACGGCTGCGGTGTCCGTAAGCGCAGCAGACGGAGCGGCGGATACGGTGACGGTTGAAGTCCTTGCGCCTCAGCCGGATAATCCCGGAGAATATGACGAGATCAGGCTGCGGTGGCTGGAGACGCTTACCGGCAAGGCTTCCCTGGATGTGAATGATCCGGCGGTCCGGCCGATTCTTGAGGCGGGTGCGGATGCTGCCCAAGGCTATTGGGATTCGATGCAGCTCACCCCCTCCAGTACTGTGCTGTGGGCTGATCTGCCTGCTTCGGCCAGCGACTCGGTATATATTAACAGTCATTATACCCGGCTGAAGACCATGGCCCTTGCCTATCAGACCAAAGGAACCCCGCTCTACCATGATTCCGCGCTGCGGGATGATCTGCTGGAGGCGCTGGATTGGATGCTGGATCACCTGTATACGGACTCCGGTACGGAATACGGCAACTGGTGGAATTGGGATATCGGCGTTCCCCACCGGCTGGCCGATATCCTGGTCCTGATGTACGACGAGCTGACGCCGCAGCAGATTCTGCGGAATACGGCAAGCATCGACCATTACATCGGCGACATCACCGCTCCTTCGTTCAACCAGACCGGGGCGAACCGCTCCGACATCATGCTGATTCAGATCCGGCTGGGACTGGTCGAGCATAATTATGACCGGCTGATTCAGGCCCGGAACGGGATGAGCGAGCTGTTCCAGTACACTGCAGCCGGTGACGGGTTCTATGAGGACGGCTCGTATGTGCAGCACAGCACGATTGCCTACACGGGGAGCTACGGCGAGGTGCTGATTCAGGGAATGGGCAATCTGCTGTTCCTGCTGAACGGAAGCACCTGGGAGCCGGTTGTTCCTGAATTAAGCAATGTGTACCGCTGGATCGATGAAGGCTTCGCTCCTGTGATGTACCAAGGGCAGGCCATCGATATGACGCGGGGACGCGCAATTGTCAGGCCGGGTGCGGATGCCTATTACTCAGGCAGGAACATTCTCGCGGGCATCGCCCGGATTGCCCAGACCGCACCTGCAGAATTATCCGCTCCACTCAAAAGCCTGGTGAAATATCATGTGCAGTACCAGCTCAGCCAGGGGGCATCCTACTACCTGTTCCCGCTGGATCTGGCGGATACGATTAAGGGGTGGGTGGAAGATCCGGCAATTGCGCCCGCAGCCAGCCTTCCGGCGCACTATGAGCTGAACGGCATGGCGCGCAGCGTGCACCGGGGCGGAGATTATCTGTTTGGTGTCAGCAAAAGCTCCAAGCGCATTGCCACCTATGAGCTTACCAACGGAGAGAATCCCAAGGGCTGGTACACCGGCGACGGAATGACGTACCTCTACAATGGTGATCTGTCGCAGTATACCGGCAGCTTCTGGGCAACTGTGAACTGGAACCGTCTGCCCGGAACAACCGTGGTCTCCCGCCCGAGGGATGCCAGCAATTATCAGAACGGCGACGGCGAGTCTGTCGCGGCCAATGCCTGGGCAGGCGGAACCACACTGGATACCTTCGGGGCCACGGGCATGGAGCTGATGCAGAACGGCACGCAAATGCAGGCGCGCAGATCCTGGTTTGCTTTTGACAATGAGATCGTTGCACTGGGCGCAGGCATCACAAGCACCGATAACCTGCCGGTCGAGACGGTCATTGAGCAGCGGAAGCTGAAGGAAGACAATACGAACAGCTTCGTGCTGGATGGCGTGGCCTTGGGCGGAAATGTAACGGAGCAGGAGTCACCAAGTCCTTCCTGGGCGCATCTGGAGGGCAATACGGCAGGCTCCGATATCGGGTATATTTTCCCGGAGCACTCGCCGGTGCGGGTGACCCGGGGCATCCAGCAGGGAAGATGGTCTGATATCAATCTGGCCAATCCGCCTTCCTCTACTGTACCCACCGCGCTGCTGCAGAATTATTTCCTGACGATGTGGATGGACCATGGCAGTAATCCGGCAGACCGGGGGTATGAATACATCATTCTGCCGAATGCCAGCCGGCAGGCTACAGAAGCCTATTCCGCTTCGCCCGATGTCACGGTGCTGGCCAATACCCGGACCGTTCAGGCGGTGCAGGAGAACACGCTTAACGTTACGGGGTACAATTTCTGGACGGATGCCCTTACTTCAGCAGGAGGCTTAACCTCGAATAAGAAAGCCTCTGTAATGATTAGCAAAAATACGGAGGACGGAATACTGAAGCTGGCCATCTCCGATCCGACGCTGGAGAACCAGGGGTACATTGAACTGGAGCTGGACGAAGCGGCGGCGGGAATCATCAGCAAAGACGGGCGGATCGAGGTTACCCGGCTGTCGCCTACCGTGAAGCTGCGGGTCAATACCGCAGATACACTGGGACAGACGCTGCTGATTACGCTGCAGACGGCAGCAAGCAACGAGTGAACCGGACAAGCATCCGGAAGGCGGGCCATTGGTCCGCCTTTTTATATTTTTACATCCGGCTACAAAATGCGCGAAAGCTTGCGGTAGGCACGCGGTGAAATGCCCTCATTCGCTGTGAATACCCGGCTGAAGTAATGGATGTCCGGATAGCCGACCCGTCCGCCCACGGCTTCAACCGACTCATCCGTCTCGCGCAGCAGCTTGCGGGCTTCCCGGTGACGGATGGCCCGGAGATATTCGCCCGGAGGCATCCCGGCAAGCTCGCGGAATAGCTTGGAGAAATGGTCCTCATGCATATTCATCGCGGCAGCCATCGACCGGTTAGTCCAGCGGCTGGCCGGATGCAGCTCTATTTCGTCAATCAGCGCCCTGATCCGTTCTTCATGCACCGAAGCCTTGGCCAGCCGCCGGGAGCTCTGGGAGCGCAGCAGCGAAGCCAGGATGTTCAGCATCAAGCCGCGGCAGACCCATTCGTAACCGGCATGACGCATCGTAAATTCATGGACAAGCTGCTCCATGGCAAGGACACATTCGGGGGAGGGCGTGTATACAGGGTCTTCAGACAGCGGCATGAACGGGGCGGTCACTGCCTCCACTGCGAACTTCCCGGCAGATACGTCATCCTCGTTGACCAGCATATCCTCTTCCCGGGCAATGACGGATTCGCCAAAAAAGTCGAAGTGAATCCCCAGCAGCCTCGTCTCGGCTTCCGAGACAATGATGTTCTGATGATACACCCCGGAGGAGAGGAAGATGAGCTGGCCTGAGCTTAAGCGGAACTCCTGATGATCCATTCGGGTTACAAGATTCCCGTGCCGGATGTAGAGCAGCTCGAAATCATACAGTCTTCTTCTAGGAAAAGTACAGGGGGCAAGGGTCTGCAGCTGAGCGTAATGAATTCCAGGCGACCATTCCCTGGAGGGCACCTGTCGTCTTAAAGGATAAGAAGGTTGGGGTGTAGCCATCGCTGATCCTCCTATACGAAAAGTTAACCGGAATAATCCAAAAGTTATCAGTATCTCCTAAATCAATCACGATGTATAGCTATTATAATCTAAATATAACAAGGGAAACAGAGTGTTATAATCTAAATTCCTGAAAAACGGAAAATAACAAAAAGAGGATGATTCATATGAAGAAAGGTATTAATATCTGGTCGTTTCCTGAAGGTATGGAAATTGCGGAATGCGCCCGCATCGCGAAAGCGGCAGGGTTCGACGGCATCGAGCTGTCTCTGAATGAGACCGGGGAGCTGGGGCTGCAAACCAGTGAGAAAGAGGCCATCAAGCTGAAGACTCTCATCCACGATACCGGCCTTGAGATTGCAGGGTTAGCCACTGGTCTGTACTGGTCGTACGCGATGACCAGCGAGTCCGCAGCCAACCGGACGAAGGCCGTGGACATCTGCAAAAAGCAGCTGGAGCTTGCCGCTATCCTGGGCGCAGATACGATTCTGGTAATTCCGGGTGCAGTGGGCGTGGATTTCATTCCCGGCTGTGAGGTGGTCTCCTACGACAAGGCATACGATCGGGCGCTGGAGGCGGTATCCGCTCTGGGGGCGGAGGCGGAGCAGGCGGGGGTTGCTATCGGGATCGAGAATGTGTGGAACAAATTCCTGCTGTCGCCGCTTGAAATGCGTACGTTCATTGATGCCGCCGGCTCAGACTATGTAGGCTCATATCTGGATGTGGGCAATGTGGTTCATTCCGGCTACCCGGAGCAGTGGATAAGCATTCTGGGCCACCGGATCAAGAAGGTCCACTTCAAGGATTACCGCCGCGATGCCGGAGGGCTGCATGGCTTTGTTGATCTGCTTGCCGGAGATGTGAATTATCCGGCCGTGGCGGAGGCGCTCGGGGAGATTGGATACGACAGTTATGTGACGGGTGAGATGATTCCGGCGTACAAGCATCATCCGGAGCAGATTATTTTCAATACATCTGCATCTATGGATGCCATTCTGGGACGCTCCGGTTCCAGAGGATAAGCGGGATGGCGGCAATGCTCAAGGTGGGGCTGGCTGGCTTTGGTTTCATGGGACGGATGAACTTCGATCAGCTCGTCCGGCTCGGCGAAGAGGGGTATGGAGTGACCTTAACCGCCATATGCGACCCGCAGATCGGGACGCTGAAGGACGCAGCATCCGGCGGGAATATGAGTACAGCGCGTGAGACCTACGATCTGTCCGCGTATAACCTGTATGGGAGACTGGAGGATATGCTCGCGGGTGAGGAGCTGGATGCCGTCTGTCTGGCGGTGCCTACCTTCCTTCATGCCGATATGGCCTGTTATCTGCTGGAGCGCGGCTGCCATGTGTTCTGCGAGAAGCCGATGGCCCGGTATTCTGCTGAAGCCTGGAGGATGGCGGACGCGGCGCGGCGCAGCGGCAAGACGCTGATGGTCGGCCATTGCCTGCGGTTCTGGCCGGCTTATGAGTATCTGAAGGGGCTGGTCGCCAGCGGCGGATTCGGCCGGGTGACCGGCGGCTTCTTCTACCGGGGGTCAGGCGCGCCGAAGGGCTGGCTTGTCAATCGCGAGCTGAGCGGGGGCTGTATGCTGGATATGCACATCCATGATACCGATATGATCCAGTATTTGTTCGGGAGACCGGAGAAGGTCTCGGCGCTCGGACGGAATGTGGTGCCGGGCAGCGGCTATGACATCGTGTCGTCCCATTATTATTATCAGGGCGGCAAGGTTATCAATGCCCAGGCGGATTGGACGCTGGAGGGGGACTTTGGCTTCAGCATGGGCTACCGGGTCAATTTTGAACAAGGCAATTTGGTGTTTGACGGTAGTGTGGTCCGGGTGAATCCGAACGACAGGCCGGGCTACGTTGCACAGCTCCCGGAGCATACCGGCTACTATAGAGAATGGATCTATTTCCTGAATGCGGTCCGTTCCGGCAATCCGGTGTCAACCTGCCTGCCTGAGAGCACGGCAGCCTCGCTGGAGATCATTGAGGCTGAGATGGAATCCGCCGGCCGGGAAGGTGCCTGGGTAAGGGTGGAATAATCTGCACAAGAACAGTATGGGCCTTGGAGCCCGGGAGGGGTGTCAGTATGCTGAATATAGGATTAGTCGGCTTCGGCTTCATGGGCCGGATGCATTTCGATAATTATGCACGGCTGAGGGAAGAGGGTTATCCGGTTGTCCTGAAAGCCATTTGTGACCTGCGGATTGCAGAGCTTAAGGATGGCAAAGCGGACGGCAATATGAGCACGGCCCGCGAAGTATACGATTTGACGGCTTACCGTCTCTATGAGGAGCTTGAGACGATGCTGGCAGAGAATGAGCTGGATGCCATTGATCTCTGCGTTCCCACGTATCTTCATGCTGAAATGGCCTGCTCCCTGCTGGAGCGCGGCTACCACGTCTTCTGCGAGAAGCCGATGGGCCGAACCTCGGCAGAAGCCCGGAGAATGGCGGAGACGGCAGAACGCAGCGGGCGGAAGCTGATGATCGGGCAGTGCCTACGCTTTTGGCCGGGATATGAGTATTTGAAAGAGACGGTGGAATCCGGCCGGTTCGGCCAGGTGACCGAGGGGTACTTCTACCGCGGCTCCGGAGCGCCCAAGGATTGGTTCCTGGATGAGAAGCTCAGCGGCGGCAGTATTCTGGACATGCATATTCACGATACGGATATGATCAGCTACCTGTTCGGCAGACCGGAGAAGGTATCGACGCTTGGGCGGAACGTGCTGCCCGGCAGCGGCTATGATCTCTGCTCCACCCATTACTATTATGAGGATGGCAAAGTGATTAATGCCCAGGTCGATTGGACGCTGGAGGGGGATTTCGGCTTCTACATGGGGTACCGGGTCAATTTTGAACAGGGTAATCTGGTGTTTGACGGTGCGCAGCTTCAGGTGAATCCCAATCATAGGCCGGGATACACGGCAGAGCTCTCCCCGGATGCCGGATACTACCGGGAGCTGGTCTATTTTCTGGATGCGGTAATTCATGACAAGCCTATTGTGGTGTGCACCCCCGAGAGTGCGGCGGAGTCGCTGGAGATCGTCGAAGCGGAGGTGCGCTCGGCGGATGCCCAAGGGGAATGGGTTGCGCTGAAGTAGAGGAAGCCGTCTCGCGTTACCCGCTCTCTTGCTTGCTTATCCTCTGTGCACATCGTACAATTAGCAGAACATTAGTAACGTTTAACTGTGGCTAAGGGCATGATTACACGGAGTAGGAGTTGAAGCAGATGAAGATTGGAGTAGTCTCGGATACCCATTTGTCACGTTCGGCAGCCAGCCTGCCCCGCGCGCTTACGGAAGAATTCAGCCAGGTGGACATCATCCTGCATTTGGGCGACTGGGTGGCGATGGAGATCTACGATATGTTGTCCCAGCTTGCTCCGGTGGAGGGGATCGCCGGCAACAATGACGGATATGACATCATCCAGCGCTTCGGGGAGCGCAAGATTGTGACCCTGGAAGGCATGCGCATCGGGATGGTGCACGGACATGCCCCCTATTCCCGCAAAGGGACGGATGGCAATGCGCTGCTGGCTTTTGAAGGCCAGGATGTGGACTGCATCCTCTTCGGCCATTCCCACCAGCCGCTGATGCGCCGGGAGAACGGGATTCTGCTGTTCAACCCCGGCTCCCCTACGGACAAGCGGCGGGAGAAGCAATATTCGTTCGGCCTGATGGACATAACGGACGGGAAGATTACGGCCCGTCATGTCTTTTATGATTCCAAGGCGTAAGGGGATAATTATCCATACAATATGCTGTTTTCTCTATGGGCTATGGCTGAAGCCACGTCTTAGAATAGTCCTATAGTACATGGCGCATGCCGCAAAAAGGGGGAGCAGCATTGTTGAACTTTCGTTTTGAACGGGCAGGGCTTGAGGATGTAGAGGAGCTTGCACCTCTATTTGACGAATACCGCAGCTTCTACGGCCAGCAGCCGGACAGGGAAGCTGCCAGGGAATTTCTGCAGGCCAGGCTGGAGAATGGGGAATCCGTTGTCTTCATGGCGGTTGCCGGCGAGGGGGAAGACAGGCGCATCTACGGGATCGCGCAGCTGTACCCCTCATTCTCTTCCGTTACGGTTCAGCCTGTATGGATTCTGAACGATCTGTTCGTGACGCAGGAGCAGCGCGGGCAGGGACTGGGCTCTCTGCTGCTTGAAGGCGTGAAGGGCTTCGCGCAGGGGACAGGGGCCAAGGGTCTTACTCTGTCCACCATGATGGACAATACCGGGGCCCAGCGTCTGTATGAAGCCCACGGGTATGTGCGGGATGAGAGCTTCTTCAATTATTACTTATATTTCTAAGGCAGGGTTAGGAGAGTTCGTGTGACGGAGACAAGCAATAAGCTGGCTGTATTTTTTGATCTGGACGATACGCTGTACGACCATCTGGTCCCGTTCCGGGAAGCCGTGCGGGAGGTGCTGGCCCCTGCAGAGGACAAGCTGGATTATGCGGAGCTGTTCTACACGGTAAGGCATCACAGCGATCTGCTGTGGCCGAAGTACTTAAGCGGGGAGCTGGAGCTGGAGGACACGCGGGTGATGCGGCTGGAGCTGGCTTTTGCCGAGTATGGTCTGCCGCTCTCCAGGGAGCAGGCAGCGCAGATCCAGGCCTCCTACATCAGCCGCCAGTATACGATTGAGCTGATTGAGGGCGTGGCGGAGCAGCTTCAGCGCTTCATCAGCCGGGGCCATCCGGTAGGCATTATTACCAATGGCCCGCAGGCGCACCAGATGGCCAAGCTGCGCGGCCTGGGGATTGACCGGATCATCCCGCCGGAGATGATCTTCATCTCGGATGCCGTCGGCCTGGCCAAGCCGGACCCGGCGATCTTCAGGCATGTCAACAAGGTGACGGGAACCCGGCCGGAGAACAGCCTCTATGTCGGTGACACCTGGGCCAATGATGTGGTCGGGGCGCTTGCGGCAGGCTGGCGGGTCTGCTGGTACAATCCGCGCGGGCGTAAGCCGGGGACGGACCATACGCCGAGCCATATTTTCAGCAATTACAAAGAGTTCAGTGAGCTGCCGCTGGTATGAGAGCTGAGTGATTACAAAGGCGTATCCAATTCTACAAATAAAGGTGCCCTCCATTAATGGAAGGCACCTTTTAATTTAGGAATTATGCTATAACCGAATACAATGGTTACTGCTACTCTGAGAGATAGGCCCCGGGCTTCACAGCCAGTAACATTTTCACTGAAATCCTGCAAGAATTGCAACAATTCTGCCCCATAGAAGCGATTAATGCTGAAATCCTGCACAAAAGGCAACAAATCCGGCGCTAATTTGCTCTAACTACTGAAATTTGTGCAAATTATGCAACATTGTACCTCAGCCGGTAACCGGTAAAGAGGAATTCTGCAATATGTGCAACAATTCTCTATACAAGCGGCTGGTGAGAGAAGGCATCAGCATCCTAGTCCGCAAATTGGTAGGTCGAATCGGTCAGATTCAGCCGCTTTTTCAGCTCAGAGGTGGCGTAAATCTTGTTGTCGTCTGTGATGAAGAACGCCTCAACCTTCTCGGGCAGTGCTTCAAGGTATTTCATGCCGTCTTCGAGGCCCATGAGGAACACCCCGGTGGACAGAGCATCCGCATCGGTGGCGTTCGGGCTCATAATGGTAATGCTCTTCAGCCCGTTCTGGGAAGGGAAGCCGGTGCGCGGGTCAAGAATATGGTGGTAACGCACCCCGTCCTGCATGAAGTAACGCTCATACACCCCGGAGGCGTCGATAACCTCGTCAGTAATCTTAATCGTGCCGAGCTGGGTGCCCCGGCTCTGATCCGGGTCCTGCAGGCCGATATTCCACGGCGAGCCATTCGGCTTGTTGCCCAGGGCAATGATGCTGCTGCCGCCGAGATTGATCATTGCGCTGTTCAGTCCCTGCTCCTTCAGGTAGTCGGCGATCCGGTCAGCCGCATATCCTTTGCCGATCCCGCCCATGTCCAGCACCATGCCTTCCCGGGCCAGCTTGACCGTCTTCGCAGCGTCATCGACGATTACATCCTTATAATTGACCAGACTCCGCGCCTTGTCGATCGCCGCCTGATCCGGCACACGCTCGCCGCCTTCGCCGATCGCCCAGAGGTCTACCAGCGGCCCGATGGTCGGGTCATACAGCCCGTCCATTTCCTCGGCATATTTGAGCGAGAGCTTCACAATATCCAGCGTCTCATCAGACACGGCAACGGCTTCCTTGCCCGCCGCCTGATTCACCGCGTATAACTCCCCGTTCGTCTTGGTCCGGCTGAATTCAATGTCCATCCGCTCCAGCATGGCCTGAATATCATCCATATTCTTCTGCTCTACCGTATTGCCGAACACCTTGATATTGACGACCGTATCATAAATATAGAACGTCTGCTCCAGAGATTTCGTATCACCGTCTTTGGAGGCCGTAGCGCCGCCGGAGGTCTCAGTAGCAGCCGGGCTGTCCCCGCTCTTATTGCCCACGGTAAGCCAGATCACCACAGCAGCAGCGATAATCAGGACGAGAGCGGCCAGAATGACACCGGTTTTTTTGTTCTTAGACATATTCCACCATCCATACAATTAGTTTCGTGGTTGCATCTTTACTATCATACCCCAGAACGAACGGGGAAGGATACTGATTTGGTGACATTTTGCGGGAGAAGCGCCGCGTGACGGGGAGGACGGTGTGATATTTTGATATAAAAAGTTGTCTTCTGCCTGCCGCCATGGTAAATTGAGGGGGTTATGTGACCGGAACTTAATTATAGTCATTATGGGATATTCATTCCCGAAGAAAGGAGCTGTATCTATGTCCATTGACCGCAAAGCGCTGATCCTGCAGGCCGCAACCTTGTCCTTCGTGCAATTCGGCTATAAGGCTACAACGATGGATCAGGTATCCAGAATCGCCAATGTGGGCAAAGGCACGATCTATACATTTTTCAAAACCAAGGAAGAGCTGTTCGAGGAAATTCTGGACAAGGCTACATCGGAGCTAACGTCTGTGATGAACAGTGTGGCGGCGGAGCATTCGACCTTCGTCACTAAGCTGCTGCATCTGCTCGATTCCATTCTGGAATTCCGCCAGGACCATGAGCTGTTCGCGAAGCTGGCCCAGGAGGTGCGGGATATCGGAACCGTTCAGGCGCTGGAAGGTGTCAAACGGATGGAAGCGTATGCGCTGGACTTCCTGAGACAGCAGATCGAGGAGGCCATCAGCCAAGGAGAGGTGAAGCCCTGCGATTCCAGTGTGGCGGCATTCATGATTCTGCGGATGTACCTGGCCCTCACGATGGAGTGGAATAAAGCCCATGAGCCGCTGGACCAGGAGCGGATCAAAGAGCATATGCTGCTGTTCATCTCTACAGGAATTCTGCAATAACGGGCTTGGGGAAGGAAGACAATCCGGGCGCAGCACGGAATCAGGCACAGTACATAGAAAGGCAGGGTACTGCTGTCTATTCCTGTAGTTGAGAGCGCCTTCATGGAAGAGAGGCTGATGGTAATGAATGAGTATAACAGCAGCGAGGAGCTTGGGGAAAAGGGAGGACCGGCAGCACCCAAAGATCCGGTGGAGCGGCGGGAGGGCTTCTTCGTCATGTTCGAGACGGCGATTGAGGCCACGGCGCGGCCTGACGGTAAGCCCTCGCAGGAGGAATATCTGGAGGGCAACTATCTGATTGACAAGGCCAGATACATAGGCGGGGTTACAGATGAAGCGATGCTGGCGATGCTTACAAGCTGGGAGGGCTTCCGCAAGCTGGTTCACAGCATCGGCGTGTCGGTGAAGACGGCGAAGGAAAATAAAGCGGTCACCTTCCTGATGCAGAACTGGGGCCGGACCAGCAAATATGAGACAGGGACGCAGCACCGCGTAGCCTGCCCCGGGGATGGAACAGAAACTTTGCTTACGCTGGAGGACATCGGGTGGTCGGTGGATGATGTGGCACCGGGCAAATTCGCCTTCGAGTTCGAGGAGGAAGGTGAACTGGCAACAGCCAGCATTGTCCTCTATCTGCATGACGGGTATCATGCTCCTGAGCTTACAGCGGAGCCTCCGGTTGACTTCGGCGCACCGGCCTACCGCGAGATGGTTGCCGGATCGCTGCTGCACCGCGGCAACAACCGGCGGCTGAAGACAGCGATTGACAAGGCAGTGCGCGGTGAGGATGTGACCATGGCCTATATCGGCGGGTCCATTACGCAGGGGGCGGGAGCCAAGCCGATTCATACCGGGTGTTATGCCTATCAGTCGTATCTGCGGTTCAAGGAGCTGTATGGCAAGGATGGCGGTGAGAACATTCACTTTATCAAGGCCGGGGTGGGCGGAACGCCGTCCGAGCTGGGCATGATCCGTTATGAGCGGGATGTGCTGAAGGATGGGGCGGCCGCCCCGGACATTGTGATTGTGGAATTTGCCGTGAATGATGAAGGGGACGAGACGAAGGGCAACTGCTACGAAAGCCTGTGCCGCAAAATCCTCTCTGCTCTAAACCAGCCTGCGGTTATCCTGCTGTTCAGTGTGTTCGTCAATGACTGGAATCTGCAGGAGCGGCTCTCGCCTGTGGGCAGACGCTATAATCTGCCTATGGTCAGCGTCAAGGACGCGGTGACAGCGCAGTTCCGGCTCAGCAAGGCTGAAGGGAATCTCATCTCCAAAAGACAATTCTTCTACGATATCTACCATCCTACGAACGACGGGCATCAGGTTATGGCAGACTGCCTGGCTCATCTGTTCGCCGAAGCCGGACAGTCCGGGATGGACGAGGAGGAGGATACGCTGGCGGGACCGCCTGTGATTGGCAATGACTTCGTAGGTGTCCGGCTGCTCGACCGCAAAAGCGAACTGAGCCAAGCCGGTACTCCGGTTACTATCGAAGCTGGCGGCTTCGGGGGAACAGATGAGGATGTGCAGATGGTGGAGATGGATGACAGTCCGTCCGGCACCCCGCAATTTCCGTACAACTGGCAGCATACCGCCTCCTCTGGCGGCGAGAGCTTCAGGCTGAAGATCACAAGCCGGAATCTGATCCTGGTCTTCAAGGATTCAGGCAGCGCAGAAGCCGGCAAGGCGGAGGTGCTCGTTGACGGCAGGCTGGTCCTGACCGCCGATCCGCATGTGAACAACTGGACGCATTGCAACGCAGTTATTCTATATCAGGAGCAGCAGAGCCGGGAGCATACCGTAGAGATTTGTATGGCAGAAGGAGATCAGGACAAGAGCTTCACGATCCTGGGCTTCGGGTATACTGTATAAAAGCAATATAAGGGTGCCTCAGAGCTGCGTTGAAGCGGCTGTCTGCGGCACCCTTTTTTGCGATTAGTTGGGGAATACGAAAAACCGAACACAATGGGCGGGAACGTGGGTGCGCGGACCGGATATAAGGGGCACAAGGCCGCAGCATCCTTGAACTGTTTGGTTCTGTACCCCTTATCTGTTCTTTCCGGAATGTTGCGCTTAATCCAGCATAAACTCCCTATATTTATTCTTGCGGGGGTTGAGGACAAACAGGATGCCGCTGGCGTAGCCGGAGACAGCATTGAAGTTCCGCTTGAGCGTAGACTTGACGGCGAGGTAAGACAAGGTCCAGAGCAGAGCGGCATAATTCTTCACCGGGGCCTTGCGCAGATTCAGCAGATAGTAGTGGTTGACGGCAGTGGCCCGGGCCACCCGGCCTGCCTTGTCGCGCGAGCTGGGCGATTCATGGTGCATGATTTTCAGCTCCGGGTTAATCACCAGCTTGCCGTATCTGCTGGCCAGATGGCACATGTAGATATCGTCCGCCACCGCGTAGCTGGTCATCCAGGGGTAGGGCTTCATATCGCGCAGCGCCGAGCTGCGGAAGGACATATTGCAGCCGTGAAAAAAGTCCGTCTCAAACGTCTGCTCCGTCTCGCCCCACAGCAGCAGGGAACCGGCCAGTGTGCTGGCCGACAACCGGCCCGGTGAAGCCGACATTTGGCAGGTCAGCCGGCCGAGCAGCTTGCCGGATCTGCTGCTGGAGAGACCTTTGGCGATGCCGCCGACACCGGCAATGGTCGGGTCAGACGCGTAGGTATCCAGCAGCTTGCGGATATATAACGGGTCGTCCAGCTCTGCGTCATCGTCGAAGCTGAGCATGATCCTGCCGTCGATCAGCCCAAGCGCTTCGTAGCGGGAGAGCCAGACGCCGGGTCTGGTTTTGCGGTAATACCGCAGCTCTGCATCCGGCAGACGCCCGAGCACCTGGCGGAAATAATCCAGCACCTGCTCCTCCATTTCGCCGTCATCCACAATCAGCAGCTCTATAGAGACGTCCTCCAGTCCCGTCTGCCTGCCGATGGACTCTATGCAGAGCGTAAGGTCGCTGATCCGGTTGCGTGTAGGAATGACTATCGACAAGTCATGCATTGCCATTGACTCCTTCCGGGACGCCATAGACCGTCCGTTGGTATTAGGGGCGCAGGGCCCCTTCGCTGCTTTTATTTTACCTGCCGCGGCTGCCAGGCGTATATACCTCTTTGGTTTACTTTTGTTCGGGACCGGCAGATTTATATTCAGAAAGTTTGTTTGTAATTTTCGGTTTATAACTATATAATAGTAAGTGAAATTAACAAACTTCAGGAGGAATTCCGATGAGAATTGATATATGGTCTGACTACGCCTGCCCCTTCTGCTATATCGGCAAAAGACGGCTGGAGCACGCGTTGAGCCAATTCCCCGGCCGGGATCAGGTAGAGGTCGTCTTCCGCAGCTTCCAGCTCGATCCTAATGCCCGCACCGATGAGACGCGGGATATCCACGAGCTGCTGGCCGCCAAATACGGAATGACCCGCGACAAGGCCAAGGCGATGAACGCCCAGCTTGCCGAGCAAGCCCAGGGAGTGGGGCTGGACTTCCATTTCGATACGATCCAGTCTACGAACACATTCGACGCTCACCGCCTGAGCCATTATGCTGCAACCCAAGGCAAGGCTCCGCAGTTGACCGAACGGCTGCTCCGCGCTTACTTCACCGATTCGCTGAATGTGGGTGACCGCAAGGTGCTGGCTGAGCTGGCCGCCGAAGTTGGACTTGATCAGGCTGGAGTAGCAGAGGTTCTTGACAGTGAGGCGTATGGCGACCGGGTGGAGGCCGACATTGAAGCGGCCCGGCAGCTGAACATCACCGGCGTTCCGTTCTTTGTCTTCAACAATAAGTACGCCGTATCCGGCGCGCAGCCGGGTCCGGTATTCACTGAAGTGCTGGACACCGTATGGGCGGAGGAACAGAAGGGTCCGGAGCTTCAGGTGGTCGGCCAGCCGAAGTCCGGGGCTGCACCGTCTGCTGACGGCTGCGATGACGGTTCCTGCAGTATTTAATTGAATTTTGGAAGGGAGCTGACCGTGACAGCTCCCTTTCGTTTTAATGGGAACTGTAGGGATTGGTGCGGAAGAATGAAAAGTTAGGCAGGAGGAATGACTATGCTGCTGCAAGATACGGATCAGCTTGACGATCTGCAGGGTTTTCTAACCAGTTGGTACGGAAGGAGCGACAGCTCTTATGGTGTACCGGTGGACGTGATTCCAGCGTATCTGCCAAAGGCGTTGCATGAATTATATGCTTTTGCAGGACGCTGGAAAGAGGGGGCGGACGATCGCCCCGGGAACTCTCCAGAGATATTTCAACAGCAGGACTGCCTGTATCCAGTGGAGCGGCTGAAGAAGGATCAGGGTATGGTTACGTTCCTGGAGGAGAATCAGGCGAACTGGACTTGTCAGGTGGAGGCAGGCAACAACGATTCTCCGGTCTACTGCGACGCGCACTTGCTTTGGGATGACAGGGCAGAGGGACATAGCATCGTAAACGGCTCTTTATACCATTTTCTGAAAAGCTTCTGCTTACAGGAGGTTGTTTTCGGCTGCAAATATCTTTACAGGATGGAAGGAAAATTAGATTCTATAGAGATGTTGTTTGATAAGCCGGTTGAAGAGGTGTGGCTAAACGGGTACTATACGGGTCCTAAAGAAGAGGGACCTACCCATAGCTTTTACCGATGCGGGGACGTACTGCTCATGGAGCGGTATGGTGATTTCTGGTTAGGATCTAACTCTGATTTGCCTTCAGCTTTGAATGACGATGTCCTGTCTTTAATGAAACTGAGAAAGATTAAACCTGATTGAGTACAGGGAACCTCGGGCCTTGAGCGGAGAACCGAACACAATGTGCACCCAAGTATACATGTGTGAAGCCTTCTGCCAGTTCATGTTCAACCCGCCGTCCTCAGACTGGCGGGTTGAACGACCAGGCAGACAACATCGCGTCAGCCGGATTCGCCCGTTAGCGGAACGAAGTAATCACACTGGAGAACAGCGTGCGCACATCATGCGGGTAATCGCTGATCCGCTCTACCGGGCGGTTTACGCCAAACAGTGTATAGACTGCGATCCGGGCGGCCCGTACGGAATATTCCTCCGTGAAGACAACATCGTCCGGGATTTCGCAGAATTGCCCGATGAAGGCCAGGTTGGTGGAGCCTTCCGGCACAACCGGCGGACGGTCGCTGTTCAGTCTCGGCATGAATTGCGCGGTGATATACGGCATCATGCAAGGAATACAATTGGCAGTCGCCATGATCTCATCCTTGTGGGCCGTGAAATGCAGATGCCCGAGCAGCTCCTCCATAATCTCTTCACCGGTACAATCGCACATCTTTTTGTGTACATAATCGCCGACCTTGTCCGGGAACAGCCCATAGCCCCAGAATACTCTGACATGCTCGGGCTGGTTGCGGAAATGCGGCTGGAACGCCAGCACGACCGACATCAGCCAGCTGGAATCCTTGAACGTTACGAGTGCGCCGGTACCGGCCCGGTTGCGGGTGAAGTTCTCCATCAGATCGAAGAATTTCGAGTCCTGGAAGGTGACGGTGAAGGATTCCCATTTGGACTCATTCACATGATCGGCGAAGGAAGACGGGTTGCCCAACCCCGGCTTTTTCGCAGCGATGTTCTCCCACAGCTTCCATGAGCTGCCCTTGCTGCCGTTTATGCCGGGGGCGGAGGTCATGGACCCGAGGCTGGAGCCCTCGGTCATCGAACCGTTCGTAATAATTACACGGTCGTGTTCATGAATCTGAATGGTGTCCTCCACGCCATCACGGACGACCTTCATTGCAGTCACAGTGATGCCGTCGCCATCCTTGAATTCCAGATCGGTGACCGTGCATTTCAAGGTGAAGTCTACCCCCAGCGGCTCCAGGTACTGCTGAAGCGGTACAATAATCGAGTCATATTGGTTATAAGGGGTGCGGGTGACACCTTCGAGCGTCTGGATTCTCGGGAACTCGTGCATGAAGCGGAGCATATACCGTTTAAATTCCACCGCGCTGTGCCAAGGCTGGAAGGCGAAGGTGGTGGCCCACATGAACCAGAAGTTCGTGGTGAAGAAATGGGGCGCGAACCATTCGTTAATGCGCATTTTGCCTAAAGCAGGCTCCGGTGTGATCAACAGCTTGCCCAGCGCCAGCCGGTCCGCCATATCGAAGCCCATGGAGCTGACATCCTGAATCTCGCCCGTGCTGTCGATCAGGCGTGCTCTGGAGCGGGTGGGATTGGCATTGTCGAACTGTGTAATTTCCTCCCGCAGTGTCAGGCCCGGCTGATCCACGGAGGGAATCGTGCTGAGCAGCTCCCACAGATTCTCATAGGTCTCATCGTTCAGCATCCGCCCGCCGCGGATCACATAGCCGTGCTCCGCATCGCCTGCCCCGTCATTGCTGCCCCCAAGGATCTTCATTTCCTCCAGAATGTGAATATTTTGGCCGGGGAAACCGCAATCCCGCACCAGATAGACCGCACCTGCAAGCGATGCAAGACCGCCGCCGACAAAATACACCTGCTCCTTGCCATACTCTCTTTTCACTGCTTACCGCCTCCATAGAATTGCTTGATTACTGAACCTGAACCGAGTGTAATCCAGCCGCGGTGTGGAAGGTATTGGCAAAAGTCAGCAGGTGTACAGAATTTGCCCAAAGCGCCCAAAGTGTGTAGCAATACGACAAAAAAGCCGCAAAACAATCCCACAATGTGGGGCTTAGTAAAAAAACCGCAACCCCAAAGGTTACGGCATTCACAGCTAAGATCAGCGCCTGCGCATATATAGTACCAGCAGTCTTACTCCTTCTGCGATCAGACCCAGCGCCAGTCCGCCTGCTGAGTATACCCAAAAGGTAAGAAAGCCGGCTAGATCCTCCCAGCCCGACATGTTCTGGTACGTACTGAGGTACATCAGGCAGAGGCCCAGCACAATTCCGGCTGTGGTGATCACCCATAGGAGCCGGGCCCCCAGCCAGCCGAAGCCGTTGACAATACCGGAGAAGACAAGTGATAGGATAGCCCAGCGCCCGCACAGGGTAAGATTAAATTCATCCCCAAGCAGCACGAACCGGTGCAGAATCAGCAGCAGCCATAAGATTATTGCATAACCGGCAGCCCAGGCCAGCCAGCGTCCCGAACGGGCGGAAGGCAGGAAGCTCATGTGCAGTTCACCCCGCTTACAGATTGAATAGCTTTTCCAGTTCCTCTGTACTTTGCAGCAGATAATTCAGCAGCCCGGGAAGATCCTCCATCTGGTCCTCCGTGAGCAGGCGGCGGAAATGAAGCTCTACGCCATTCTGATAGACAGGTTCAACCGCCCCGTAGCGGAAGCGGAGCGTCTGCACAGGACGTAGCTCAGGTCCCCAGATCGTGGTCAGAATCTCCTCCACCGCCGCACATTGCACCTTCACATCGCTAATCTCCATATCAAAACGCAGGGTCAGCGTGCAGCCGGGCTGCCCGCCCGGAGTCTCCAGAATCTCATCGCCCAGCTCCTTCACGGTAGAGCGGAGCACAATTCCGGCGGTGACATGTCTGCCTCCGGTCAGCTTGAAGGCGAGACTGAACTCCCGGGACATCAGGGCGAGGTCAAGCAGATCCGAACGGTCTGTAATCACAAGGAGTCCGTCCAGATTATCATAATCGTAGAGCTGATTCTCCAGTGTTACCTTGATATTGTCAAAAACAGTGGGATGAAACACAGCAGCACCTGCCTTTTGTACCCTCCGCGAGTCCATCAGTTCGTCAGCGCCGGTGCGGTGTATTTCAGGAACGTCTTCGGAATCGGGCTTTCGAAGGTCAGGAGTTCCCCTGTAGTAGGATGAACGAACGAGAGGACACGCGCGTGCAGTCCGAGACGGCCGACGGCCTTGGTCTCTGCGCCGTATTTCTTGTCGCCTGCGATCGGATGCCCGATGTCTGACATGTGGACCCGGATCTGATTCTTCCGTCCGGTCTCCAGGTGCACCTCCAGCAGCGAGAAGTGGCGGTTACCCTGAAGCAGCTTGTAGCGGGTGACCGCGTGCAGTCCGTCGCCCTGATGCGGGCTGGAGTACATCTTCAGCGTGGAGGTCTCCTTCAGCCAGGAGCTGATCGTGCCTTCGGGCTTCTTGACGGCGCCCTCGACGAGCGCAATGTAGGACCGTTCCTTGACGACCTCCTTCCAGTTATTCTGGAGCGCCTGCTGCACCGCCTCGCTGCGGGCAAACATCATGACACCGGAGGTGTCGCGGTCGAGCCGGTGTACTACGTAGACGCGGTTCTTCGGATTCGACTGCCGGACATGCTCCATTAATTGCCGGTAAGCTGTAAGCTCGTTGTCTTCTCCGGTGGCAATGGACAGCAGGCCGGCATCCTTCTGAATCACGATGATATCATCATCCTCATGAACGATGGTCAGGCCCAGCAGCTCCTTGGCTTCGGCACGCTTCTCCTGGTCAACCGTCACCGTCTGGCCGGGCTGAAGCGGATGGTCATGGCGGGTCACGGTCTTCCCGTTCACCGCAATCTGTCCGCGCGAGAGCATTGATTTGATGGCGTTGCGCCCCTTGCCTGTAATCGTCTTCAGCAGAAAAGCAAGCAATTCCGCAGGCTCAGCTACCGTATAGGATTTGAGTGCAGCAGGTTTGGCAGAGGCTGCGGATCTGGCTGACGGTCTATGGCTCACGGGTTTGCTTCCCCGGCTGCTGCCTGCGGCCTTGCTCTGGGGCCTGGCCCCGGAAGCGGGCTTGGCGCCGCGTCTGGCGCCTTCTTTGGGATTTCTTCTTGTATTCATGCCGGCATTCTCCGTCCTGTAATATTGTATTCTCCAATATACCATGGGCCGGGAAGAAATACTACGCAGAGCGGCGGGATGTCTAGTTATAAATGAACAGCCCGGTGAGCAGCAGCAGGGAGAGGAGGACATAGCCCCAGGCGAGCAGCCGGGCGGATTTCTGCTCCCGTATCCAGCCTCTGTTGCTATAGATCCGGTAATCTACAGCCAGGAGCAGCAGGGCAGAGAACATGAGCAGCCCGGCAGCGGTTCCTATGACTCGAATCATTACGCATTCCTCCTTATTTCTCCTTGAGTCCCACTCTGCGGATATGCAGGGTCAGCCTAATATCTACACCGACGCTGCTGTATAGGCTCTCCCAGTCGTCCTTACTGTGAATATGCTCCTTCCAGTAGGCCGGATGATGGCTTCTGATCATTTCACCCATCCCAAAAATATCCGAATGATCCCGCTGGGTCTGCTTCACCAGCCCCTTCAGTACAGTCTGGATCTGCTGCTCGAAATTCCGTTCAATCGTGTGCAGCTTGCCGGGGGAATCAATAGGGTTACTGCTGTCGTAATGCTCATCCAGATCCCCCTCCAGGAAGATTTCATAGGACAAATGCGGCTTGCCATCCTTGATGTAGCTGCGGGTCCGGGTGAAGCGTTCATTAGTCTTGGTCATAACGATCCCCAGTTCCTGGATATGCAGCAGGGTGGAGTAGCCCCCGGGGTCCATGCCCTGCATCGCCATAAAGGCGCCAATTTCAATCGGGTCGGTCTTGCCAACCATGATTCCCCCGCTGAAATAAGCCAGCCCCTTGATCAGGATATTATCCTTGTTGCGCAGGGCGACATAGGGCAGATAAGGGCTCTGTCCCCATTTGGAATCCGCTGACCAGAAGGGGCCGATATAATCACGGGGGAACTTGCCTGAGGCGACCGATTTCTCCATCATCGACAAAATATAGAGTGTGGGCACACGCTGCAGCGGCGGATTCACGTCCATGAAGTCTGATGCGCGGCCCTCCGCGACCAGCAGCCAGGTCCGGCGGCGGATTTCCGGGTTGCGCCGCAGATAATCATTCAGCTCCTGCAGGCTGTCCCGGGCTACCTCCTCGCTGATGATGATCACCCGCAGATGGACCAGGTAACGCGGGTCCGCAATCTGCTGCTGAAGGTTGTTCATAGCATCGTCAAGCGAAATCCCCTCCACACTGACCACCCAGACGGGACTGGTGTTACCGTCTCCTGTACCCCCGCCGCCGGTGCCGGGGCCGAGCGGCACTCTGCCCGGAACGGCAATCTGCGCAGTGACACTGATCATCTCGGACGGCAGATGGTCATCGCGGATGTGTGTGACCTGATCCTTCTGACTGGCTTGCTCTGCAGGAATCTTGTCGATGGACAAGCCAAGAACCAGCGCGCGGTCCTCAATCTCAACCTGGTCCCAGCATCCGCTTAGCAGGGGAGCGGCAAACGACAGTATGATGAGCAGGGCAAGCATTCTCGGTAACCTTGTATTCATGAAGATTCCTTCTTCCTATAACCTCTGACCAGATGGACTCCCCATAAAAGCAGGCTGTAGCCGGGGATCAGAATCATTCCGGCCTGGCCCAGATGAAGAGACCAGCGGTAGGTCTCGAAGACATTGGAGGGCAGCATGGACACGATGAACATTACGGGCAGCAGCGCGCTGGAGGCCATCCGCCGGTCGCGCAGACGCAGGAGCTTCTGCAGCAGATAAGCCGAGAGATAGCCGGTGGTGTAAATGGTCGTGAAGACCGAAATGACCCAGATAATAATGAAGAGAGCATCCAGCCGCTCCAGGAATCCCTCGCCGAATGCCGACGAGCGGGCCATCTCCAGCGTGGGATAGATCAGCAGCTTGGTCTCCTCTGCCCCGAACATTCCGACCGAGGCAATTACAATCAGCATATAGATCACCCCCGACATGAATATAGCCAGCGCTCCTGCCCGCACGGCATGACCCGGCTTCTCCATGAACGGAATCAGCAGCACAATGATGAAGGAGCTCTGGAACAGATAGCTGGCCTGCCGCGCGCCGTTCCAGAATCGGGGGGAAGGCGGCATCAGGACAGGCTGCAGATTGAGCAGCTCCACATTTTTGAGCGAGATTAGAACCGTTACCAGAATCGAGCCGACAATCAGTGGCAGGTAGAAAAAATGAATATAGGAGAACTTCACCACACTGCGCCTGGTGGAGAGCATTCCTATGAGCAGCATCAGGATAATCGTTGCTTCAATCGGTGTTTTCTTATACAGCACTGTCGTCGCCACATCCCCGAATTGGCGGACAGTAAGGCCGGTCAGGGCAATGAACATCAGCAGGATCAGTATGGTGAACAGCGTGGCAAGCGGCGCCCCGAGCAGCCGGCGGCTGAATCCAAACAGGGTCTCACCGGGGAAACGCTGGCACAGGGAGGCCAGCAGCCAGTAGCTTATGAAGGAGATCAGCACGCCGGTTAATGCGATTAAGGGAGCACTGCTGCCGCCGGCTTCTGCCATGTAACGGGGAAAGCTCAGGATGCCCACGCCGATAATCGTGCTGCTGATCACCGCAGCCGCGCGCAGGGTTGTGATCTGACGCGGTTTAGTCATCGGTTCCATCCCCCTGTCTGAGAATTCCGTCCACCTTACGGGAAGGGACACCGGCGGACAGCCTGTCCGGGTCCCGGGGATGAAGAAAGCTTGGGCGGCGGCGCATCCACCATAGCGGCGCACGCACCAGAGTGTCCCTTAAGTCCCGCCAGTTGCCCGGAATATAAGGGGTCATATACGGCACCCCGAAGGATTCCAGATACAGCAGATGGTTCAGGATTAGAATGGTGCCGATCATGACTCCGTACAGGCCGAACATTCCGGCCAGGATAATCAGCGGAAAGCGCAGCATCCGCAGGGCAATGGCGGCATTATAGGCCGGAGTGGCGAATGAGCCGATCGTCGTCAGCGCCACGATGACCACAGTGATCGGGCTGGCCAGCCCTGCACCTACGGCCGCCTGTCCGATTACAAGCACGCCCACGATGGACAAGGCCCCGCCGATCATCTGCGGGAGGCGGATCGTTGCTTCCCGGAGCACCTCCATAGAGACCTCCATGATCAGCACCTCCAGAACTGCGGGGAACGGCACGCCGGCTCTTCCCCCGGAGATGGCTACAGCAAAGTCCGTGGGCAGCAGCTCCGGATTAAATGAGATGACAGACACATATAACGCCGGGAAAAACAGCGAGAACGCCAGGGCAATCAGCCGGATCATGCGGATCAGGCTGCCCATAATGAACCGCTCCGTGTAATCGTCCACGGTCTGGAAGAACTGGTTGAAGAGGGCGGGAACAATCAGGGCGAAGGGCGAGCCGTCTACGAGAACCGCGACCCGCCCTTCCAGCAGGGCAGCCGCCGTCTTATCCGGCCGTTCCGTACTCTGAACCTGCGGGAACGGAGACAGCGGCTGGTCCTCGATGAATTGCTCAATGTATCCGGCATCGAGGATGCCGTCGGTATGAATCAGCGAAATGCGGCGCATGGCTTCGGCGACCAGGCTGCTGTCGGCAATGCCGTCGATATAACATAGAGCTACCCTGGATTGGGTGCGGGTCCCCAGCGGACTGGTCTCGATCCGCAGGTCGGTGCTCTGCAGCCTGTAGCGCAGCAGGGAGAGGTTATTCTCCAGCTTCTCCACATAGCCCTCGCGCGGCCCCCGGATGACCTGCTCCGTCTGCGGCTGCTCGACGCCGCGCATCTCGATCTGGCGCATCTCCATGCGCAGCGCTTCGGGAACGCCGTCAATCAGCAGAATCAGTTCGCCCTTCACAGCGGCTGGAGGAAGCTCGGCCAGATCTGCACACGCTGTGCCTTGGGTAACCTCGACCACCGTGCTCCAGAGATAATGAATGATGCTGCCGGAGTCTCCGGGTAGCTCGGGCTGTACCGGGTACGGGGCTATTAAGGGCTTAAGTACATGCTCGCGCACCTGCTCCAGGTTAACGAGGGAAGAGAAGAACACCATTGCAGCCGGATGGGTTCCGCGAAGCCTGAATTCCCGTACCACCAGGTCACCGTTCTCCCCAAGCCGGGCCAGCAGCTCCTGCAGATCCTGCTTCAATTCTCCTGTGAGCTTTGTGCTGCTGCCGGGCTTCCTGGGAGAGGCCTGCTGCCTTTTTATATAGGAGGTGTATATATTGTTCCAGTCTTGCAAGCGGGTGGCCTCCTTAATAGAAAGAATGGATTGAATATATATAGAGTGTTGCTTGATCGGGCGGTTTTTATGTAATCTAATAGGTAGACATGCCCTAAGGAGTTAGAAGACATATGGAGATGCAAGGAACAATCATGGAACAGGCACAGGCTGCCCTGCAAAAATATTACGGCTATCCCGATTTCCGGGAAGGCCAGAAGCGAATTGTGAAGAATCTGCTGGAGGGCCGCGACACGCTGGGCATTCTGCCCACCGGAGGCGGCAAATCCATCTGTTATCAGGTTCCGGCGCTGCTGCAGCCGGGATTGACCCTGGTGGTCTCCCCGCTGATCTCGCTGATGAAGGATCAGGTGGATGCCTTGACTACGGCAGGCATTCAGGCCGCTTACATCAACAGTACTTTGAGCGGCAAGGAAGTGAACGAGCGTATCCGCGCTGCCCGCCGGGGGGAGCTGAAGCTGCTCTATGTCGCCCCTGAGCGGCTGGAGCTGGACTGGTTCCGCCTGGAAATGGCGGACCTGAATATCTCCTGCGTGGCGGTGGATGAGGCGCACTGCGTCTCGCAGTGGGGCCATGACTTCCGCACCAGCTATCTGGCGGTTGCCCCGTTCGTCGAGCAGCTGCCGGAGCGCCCGATTCTGGCTGCATTCACAGCAACAGCTACGCCGGAGGTCATGGAGGATATGGTCCGGCTGCTGCGCCTGCGCGAGCCGGGCGTGTTCATGACCGGACTGGGCCGCGATAATCTGGCGATGTCGGTGCTGCGCGGCGAGAACAAACGCGAATTCGTGCTAGATTATGCGGCGCAGCATGCCCATCAGCCGGGGATTGTCTATGCCGCCACCCGTAAGGAGGTGGACGACCTCTACCAGCGGCTTCAGGCGGCAGGCATCGCCGCCGGACGTTACCATGCCGGGATGAACGACCAGGAGCGCGCGGACAGCCAGGAGGGCTTCCTCTATGACGATATCCGCGTTATGGTGGCCACGAATGCCTTCGGGATGGGGATCGACAAGTCCAATGTCCGGTACGTTATTCATTACAATATGCCGAAGAATATGGAGGCCTATGTCCAGGAGGCCGGCCGCGCCGGGCGTGACGGCGAGCCGAGCGAGTGCATCCTGCTGTTCAGCGCGCAGGATATCATGACCCAGAAGTTCCTGATCGAGCAGAACCCGCAGGACCCGGAGCGCAAGGCGAACGAATACCGCAAGCTCCAGCAGATGATCGATTACTGCTATACGACCCGCTGCCTGCGCAGTGCGCAGCTGGACTATTTCGGCGAGGAGCACGGGGATGAGCCGTGCGGCATCTGCAGCTCCTGCACCGATGAGCGCGAGCTGGTGGATATGACGGTGGATGCGCAGAAGATCTTCTCCTGCATCCACCGGATGCGGGAGCGCTTCGGCGTGGCCCTGGTCTCCTCGGTGCTGAAGGGCTCGCGCAACCAGAAGGTGCTGCAGTACGGCTTCGAGAAGCTGCCGACCCACGGCGCGATGTCCGGCCGCAGCGAGAAGGAGATCACCGAGAGCATCAATGTGCTGATCTCGGAGGGGTATCTGGCCCTGTCCGAGGGCCAGTATCCGGTCGTCCGGCTGCAGCCGCTTGCGGCCGAGGTGCTGCGCGGCCAGCGCCAGGTGCAGCAGCGCGTGGCCCGGACGCTGGTGACCTCCGGCACGCGGGACCGCAGCCGCAGCCGCCGGGATCATTCCCCGTCGGCGGTCAACGAGACGGTGTTCGAGCAGCTGCGCCTGATCCGCCGCGAGCTGGCGGGGCGGGAGCATGTGCCGTCGTACATCATTTTCAATGATGCAACGCTGCGCGAGATGAGTGTGGCTTGTCCGCAGACAGAAAGCGAGATGCTGAGAGTGAAGGGTGTCGGGGAAGTGAAGTACCGGAAGTACGGCAAGGCGTTCCTGGAGTTTTTTCAAAATGAAATGTAAAGAAGGTTATGCAGCATGAGAATCGTCCTGGCCACCTTAAACGCCAAGTATATTCATACCTCACTGGCCATCCGGCTGCTGAAGGCATATAGCGAGCATGAGTTCCAAGACATCCTGCTGGCGGAATATACGATCAAAGACCCTGCGATGAATATCGTATCCGACCTGTACCAGAAGCGGCCCGATGTGATCGGCTTCTCCTGTTATATCTGGAATATTGAGGAGACGATCAAGCTGGTCGGTATTCTCAAGCAGGTACTGCCTGACGTGAAGATTGTGCTGGGCGGGCCGGAGGTGTCCTATGAGCCGCTGTACTGGATGAAGCGCGAGCCTGGAGTGGACTTCATCGTCAACGGTGACGGGGAGGAGACCTTCCACCATCTGCTGCAGGAGATCCGGGATGATCACAAGTATCATTTCGTCTATGGCGCGGCCTACCGCAAGGGAGACGAGCTGATCGTTAACCCGCCCCGGCCCAAAAGCGATCTGAACACCCTGCCTTCCCCGCACCGCTTCCCGGAGGATCTGCCGGAGCTGAGCAAGCGGATTGTGTATTTTGAGACCAGCCGGGGTTGTCCGTTCAACTGCCAGTTCTGCCTGTCCAGCATTGAGGTGGGCGTGCGTTATTATGATATCGAGCGGGTGAAGTCTGATCTGCTCTACCTGATTGAAGGCGGGGCGAAGGTCATTAAGTTCCTGGACCGTACCTTCAATATCAACCGCAATTATGCAATGGAGATGTTCCGCTTCCTGATCGACAATCATCAGGGCTGCGTGTTCCAGTTCGAGATTACCGCCGATATTATGCGCCCCGAGGTGCTGGACTTCCTGGCCGAGAATGCTCCTCCGGGCGTTTTCCGCTTCGAGATCGGCGTTCAGTCTACTAACGATGAGACCAACGAGCTGGTCAAGCGCCGCCAGAACTTCGCCAAGCTGTCGCGTACCGTGATGAAGATCAAGGCGAGCGGCAACATCGACCAGCATCTCGATCTGATCGCAGGCCTGCCGATGGAGGATTATCCCACCTTCCGCAAGACGTTCAATGATGTATTCGCGATGGAGCCGGAGGAGCTGCAACTGGGCTTTCTCAAAATGCTCCGCGGCACCGGGCTCCGCGCCCAGGCTGCCAAATACGACTATACGTACATGGAGCATGCGCCGTATGAGATTCTCAGCAGCCATGTGATGCCGTTTGGCGATATTATCCGGCTCAAGCGGCTGGAGGATGTGCTGGAGAAGTACTGGAACAGCCACCGGCTGGACCATTCGGTCAAGTATCTGATCCGCCATGTGTTCCCGTCCCCGTTCGATTTCTTCCAGGAGTTCGGCGACTACTGGGAGGCGCGGGGCTGGCAGAAGATCGGGCATCAGCTGGAGGATCTGTTCACGCGCTTGCAGGAGTTTCTGACCGACCGGGGCACGCCATCGATGGAGATTGTAACGGGGCTGATGAAGCTGGACTACTTCCTGGGCCACAAGTACAAGCCGCGCAAAATCTGGTGGGACGGCGGCCTTGAGAAGTCGGATTGGGCCAAGTATCTGAAGCGGATTGCCGGACAGCCGGAGCTGATCTCGGCCAAGCTGGCCGGAGCAGGCCTAAGCGAGCGGGAGCTGCAAAAGTTCATCGCGCTCGATGTGCTGCCGTTCCGGCTCGATCCGGTGCTGGAATCCATCAGCGGGCTGCGCTATGACGGGGAGCCTGGCGGTGAGGCGGAGGCGCAGGCTGAATGGGCTGCCGGGGTGGGCAACACCGAAGGCAATTCAGTGGCTGCTGCCGTCCTTCCGGCTGTAACGTCGGTGGCCGCCGGGAGCGGAGCGGCTCTGCCGGGTCCGCACCCGGGAGCAGGTGAGGGCCGCACGCTGCTGATTGTCCTGTATCAGCAGGACGAGAGCCAGCGGGCGCAGTATTATACGCTGCCTTTGTAGGGAAGAGCGCTGCTTGGGCGCGTGGGCTTAATAATGTAATCGAAAAACCGATCACAATTGGCGTGGCGTGGGCGGGAGTCCATTACCTATGGGGGGCATACAGTTGAGCCAAGAGCAGCACATAACATTGTTTAGGTACGATGAGGAGCACGGGGAACGATTCAAGGACCAGTTACTGGGCTTTCAGCTTCCGGCGGAGCAGTTGCAGTTCACCGGACTGCCGGAGGAGACGCTTCAGGATATCGAGGAGGATGCCGGTAAGGAGGGAGTGGTCATTGCCTGCGGAGAACGGGCGGTGGGCTTCTTCATCCTTCATACCGGTGAAGGCATCTCCAATTTCTTTCCCGACTATACCGGTGCAGTTCTGCTGCGCGCCTTCCTGATGGACTACGCCAGCCAAGGCCGCGGGTTCGCTAAAGCAGCGATGTTGCTGCTGCCGGATTTTGTCCGCCGCCACTACCCGGAAGCCCGTCAGATTGTGTTGGCTGTGAATGAACGCAATACCGCTGCCGGTCAGCTATATCTCCGCGCCGGATTTCAGGATCACGGCCTGCGGCGCAGCGGGAGTAAGGGACCACAGCTTATTTTGCAGCATGCACTGTCTAGCGGAAGTGTGGGGGATTCGGGCGATGAATAGTTGCGATGAAATGTATAACCGTCTCACGGAGCTGTTCGCCCGCGATACACTGCTAATGGATATTTTCAAGCGTGCCCAAGGCTTGGCCCCGTTATCTTATTACATTGGCGCAGGATGCCTGGTGCAAACGGTGTGGAACGAGCTTACCGGGCAGGCGCCGGGGTACGGAATCAGTGACATCGATATTATTTACTATGATGCGGCCGATTTGAGTTATGCTGCTGAGGATGCGATGGTTGCTAAGGGCAGGGAGCTTTTTAAGGATATTGCCATCCCGGTCGATCTCAAAAATCAGGCTCGGGTTCATCTGTGGTATCCGCAGAAATTTGGTTTGGAGATCAAGCCTTACACATCGCTGGAAGCTGCAATCGACAGCTGGCCGACTACTGTGACCTCGCTGGGAGCAAGGCTTGAGCTGAACGGTGACTGGCAGATTTACGCTCCATTTGGATTGAACGATCTATTTGACCTGATCCTGCGTCCGAATAAGGCACTGATCCGCGAGGAGATCTATGCAGCTAAGACACTCAAATGGAAATCGAAGTGGCCGGAGCTTAAGGTGGTTCCTTGGTAGATGCCCCATTCGTAATTGTATTTATCCATGCCAGGTGTTACGATCAGTAAAGAGATGCGAACAAAGGAGCCTTTACCCTATCATGTGGATTACTCTGTAAGGACAAATTGACGGGAAGCTTGCCGGCCATAGTGAGAATCACTAGGTTATTAGGCATGACTTGCGTTAGTCTTACAGGGTATGCAGGGCGAAGGGTTCATACACCGGCTGCGTGCGGATACCTGGGGGTATCCTTTTTTGTTGCCACCGGAAACAGCATCTCTATGTCCCTAATCTGCTATCCTCCAAAACATGAACGGGGGAATGACAGATGAAACAACAACTACAGCCAAAATTGATCTTAATCGAGGGCTTGCCCGGCTTCGGGAAGTCAACAACAGCGCAGCTGGTATATGAGATTCTTACGGAGATGGGGATTGAAACTCGACTTTTCCTTGAAGGGAATCTGGCGCATCCGGCGGATTACGAGGGAGTAGCCTGCCTTACACAAGCGGAATATGATGAGCTGTCTAGAACCTGCGGCGGGAATCCAGGGGAAGTATTAAGCGCGTACACTGCCAGTCAAAGCAACAATTATCTGCTCGAATACCGCAAACTAATGAACGAACAGGGGCCGTGTCTTTCCAAGGAATGGACCGATGCTCTGGCCCGGAAGGATATCTATGAATTGCCGCTGGATCAGCATAGAGAACTGATTACAGCCAAATGGCAGCAGTTTGCGGAGAAGGCGCTACGGGGGCCGGATACGTATGTGTTTGACTGCGCTTTTCTCCAGAATCCTGTAACCATGGGGATGATCAAGCACGGTGCAGCAGAAGAATACATGACAAGCTACATTCTGGAGCTGGAGGCCATCATCAAACGGTTGAATCCACTGCTGATTGTGGTCGAACAGGACGATCTGGAGTATGCTTTCCGCAAAGCGGTCCAGGAAAGAGCCCAAGAGTGGTCGGAAGGGTTCATCCAGTATTACACCACCCAAGGATATGGCTTAAGACAGGGGCACCAGGGCTTAGAAGGAACTGTGCAGGTTCTTAGGGGCAGAAGTAAACTGGAGGAACGTATCTACAACCTGCTAAGTATGCATAAAACTAAAGTAAACAACTCTGCGTATGACCTTCCAGCTTATAAGCGAGTTTTAGCGGAGAGGCTTAAGGCATACTTTTAGACACTAATGTCCCATTTGCTGCAAAATAAAAAAGGGGCTGTCCCGAAAGTGACAGCCCCTTTATTGTGGGGAATTATGTATGCGAAAAACAGCATACATTTTGCTGGCGCGCAGGTAATATCATCGATGGGAACAACGTTCTGTTGTGGAGCGTCTCCCTCTCCCAGGTGCTAACGCTAAATCTACTTCAGCATAAAGAGCTATCCCAAGCAGCCGTTTCATGGCTTCTGGGACAGCTCCTTTGCTAATCACCCGCAGGCTCAAGCCGCATGGATTCCGCAGGCAGGTGGCGGGCGAGCCAGTCCAGCACATCGGCGGTGACCTCATCCCGGTTGACCTCGTTCAGCATCTCATGCCGGCCGCCGGGGTACAGCTTAAGCTCCACGTCCTGCAGCCCCTGCTCCCGGTACAGATCAGCCAGGCGCTTCACCCCTTGGCCGTTCATCCCCACGGGGTCCTTCTCTCCGGCGAACAGATAGACCGGCTTGTCGCTGCACAGGCTCCGCAGGGTGGACTTGGTATGAAGCTCCCGCAGCATATGGAAGAAATCTCGGAAGAAGCGGGTGGTGCAGATCGCTCCGCAGAACGGATCGGCAATGAACCGGTCAACCTCGTCCGGGTCGCTGCTCAGCCAGTCAAACGCTGTCCGCACGGGGGAGAAGGCACGGTTATAGGTACTGAAGACCATGCCGTTGAGCAGCACACTGCGGTGGCGGTCCCCCTGGAGCCTCAGCTGCAGGGCCGAGAGGGACTCCGCCATACGCAGCATGCTCCGGGGTCCGTTGGTGCCGCTGAGGATGAAGCCGCTGTACATCTCATGGCCTTCCTCACACATCAGCTTCTGGGCCAGGAAGGAGCCCATGCTGTGGGCGAACAGGAAGACCGGTACGCCCTCATGCCGGGAGCGGGCTATGCCCGCCAATTGCAGCAGATTGCGCCGCATCCAGGTGAAGCCGTTCTCGCCGCAGTCGCCGAGCAGGTTCACCTTGCCGGCCGTAAGGCCATGGCCCCTGTGGTCATTGGCATAGACTGCATACCCCGCCTGGGTGAGCGCCGAAGCGAACCGGGCGTAACGGGCAGCCGTCTCGCACATGCCGTGCGAGATTTGCACGATCCCCCGGACACCGTTCCCCGCCTCAGGAAGCCATTCATAGACGTGAATCCGCACCCCTACCGGATCGGTCATCGTGAAGGTGTTCTCGGTCATCGCCTGTCCTCCTGCTTACGGCAGATAAGAGCGCAGTACGGTAGATTGTCCTTCAATGCTGTAAGCGCCCAGGCTGGACGGGAGCAGATAGCATTCCCCGGCAGCATAAGGCTGGGAGCCGCCCTCCCAGATCAGATGGCCGCTGCCCTCACAGATTACGAGAATGGTGAAGCTGTCGTCCGTGGTGGCCAGCTGCCATTCGCCGGAGACAATTCCTTTTTCTACAATGAAATATGGAGAGGCGGCCAGCTGCAGCCATTCACCTGCGACCGCACCGTCAGTCTTCATCGAAGTTGCGCCTGCCCCTTCATAGGCGGTAACGTTCAGGGAATCCTCGATATGCAGCTCGCGCGGCTTGCCGTCAAGCCCCGGGCGGTCATAATCATAGATCCGGTATGTAGTATCCGAATTCTGCTGGATTTCGGCAACAACGACTCCTGCGCACAAGGCATGTACAGTACCGGCAGGAATGTAGAAGGAATCTCCGGCAGATACCGGAACCTCCTGAAGGCTGTCCATCACCGTTCCGTTCTCCAGCGCTTCCTTCAGCACCTCGCGGGTTACGCCTTCCTTCAGGCCGTAGATGATTTTGGCGCCGGGTTTGGCATCCAGCACGTACCACATTTCGGTTTTGCCCAGCTCGCCCTTGGGCAGTCCGGCATAATCATCCGTAGGGTGCACCTGCACGGAGAGGTTATCATTGCAATCCAGCAGCTTGATGAGCAGCGGGAATCTACCGCCTTCTTCCGTGATGCCCTTGCTGCCGAACCATTCACGGCCGAACTGCTCACGGATGGCATCCAGGCCTTGTCCGGCCAGCTCGCCGTTGACTACCGAGGAGGTGCCGTTCGGATGGTCGGCAATCATCCAGCCTTCACCGATATGGCCTTCCGGCAGCGCGAGGCCGAATTTCTCCAGCGCCCGGCCTCCCCAGACACGTTCTTTGAACTCCGGCTGAAATTTCAGAGGATATGGCTTTGTCATAATTACATCTTCCTTCCTGATCATATGATGAGTTTATTTGCGGGAAAAGCCGGCCTGTTCCGCGCCCTGCCGCTTCTCAACGGCCACCACATAAGGGGCGGATGCACGCTGGAGCTGGCGGTACACGATAGACTGCGCATCCTGCTGGGCCAGTCCGGCGGCCCAGGCTTCGACAGCGGCGGCTTCCTGGCCGCCGCCTTCATGGCCGGGATACAGCACGGCCGTGATGATCCCGCCGGGGCGCAGCAGCGCAAGCGCCGCCTGAAGCGCGGCCAGCGTGCTCTCCGGCTCGGTGATGATGGTCTTGTCGGCATCGCCCGCAGGCAGATAGCCGAGGTTGAACATCACCGCCGAGACCGTTCCGCGATAGTCCGGCGGAACGGCTTCAAGCATTGCTGCATGGCTCTGCTGCAGCAGGGTTACGGGAGCGAGCGCGGCCGGCGCTGCCTCCCGGGCCAGCCGCAGGCGCTCTCCGGCAAGAGCCAGCGCCGCGTGCTGGATGTCGAAGCCGTATACCCCGCCGCGCGGCCCGGCCGCCTTGGCGAGGAACAGGGTGTCGGCGCCGGTACCCACGGTGGCGTCGATGGCCCGCCCGCCGGCAGCGAGGCGCTCTGCGGTGAGCTTATGGGCGAAGCTGAGCACAGAGAGGAAGCCCATCAGCGCTTCCTCCAGTATTTACCCTGCCAGGTGTCCCGGGCAACCAACTCCTGGTCAATGGCATTCAGCACTTCCCATTTCTTGAGGCTCCATAGCGGGCCGATCAGCGCTTCGCGCGGGGCATCGCCGGTCAGGCGGTGGACAATCATGTCCGGCGGCAGGATCTCCAGCGAGTCGGCAATGAGTCTTACATACTCGTCCTGCTCCAGGAACCGAAGCAGGCCGGCTTCGTACTGCTTGACCATCGGCGTTTTGCGCATGAGGTGCAGCAGGTGGATCTTGATGCCCTGTACGCCCATACCCGCTACAGCCGATACCGTCTCCAGCATCATCTCATGCGTCTCCTGCGGGAGGCCGTGAATGATGTGGGTGCAGACCCGGATGCCGTGGCGGCGGAGCTTGGCGACAGCTTCCGTATAACAGGCGGTATCATGCGCCCGGTTGATCAGGTCCGAAGTGGACTGATGGATCGTCTGCAGTCCCATCTCCACCCACAGGTAGGTGCGCTGGTTCAGCTCTGCCAGATACTCGACGACATCATCCGGCAGGCAGTCCGGGCGGGTGGCAATGGAAAGTCCCACAACCCCTGGCTGCTGAAGGATGACTTCATAATATTCACGCAGTTCCTCGACCGGGGCATATGTGTTGGTGTAGGCCTGGAAATAGCCGATATATTTGGCGTTCGGCCATTTCAGATGCTGGCGGTCACGCACATGGTTGAATTGGGTCACCAGATCGTCCCTGCGGCTTCCGGCGAAGTCGCCGGACCCCCGGGCACTGCAGAAGGTACAGCCGCCCTTGGCAATCGAACCGTCCCGGTTCGGGCAGGTGAAGCCCGCATCAAGCATGACCTTGAACACTTTGGCGTCCATCTGGCTGCGCATTTCATAATTCCAGGTATGGAAACGTTTATCCCCCCACAGGAGCGGAGAGGAGGTCTGTAAAAGATTGGACATTTGCAGCTCCTTTCATTAACCTTTCCATTGTATCAAAAAACCGGGTTGAACGTAACAATCCCTCCCGGCAATCCCGCCAAAGAAAACGAAAAATAGGCCGGAATTAAGCGGGATTCCGCTTGAAAATGCTTACACCTTATGTTATATTTAAAGTGTAAAAAAGCCGCTGCAGCAACCACAATTCCATTCCTGAATTCATAATTTCGTGTCGTCTGGTCCATACTAAACCACAGAGGTGATAACGATGAATTCTCCAACGGTATATCCTGATAACAAAGGTTCGATTGATGTGCAGCTGACTCCTGACGAGGCGCTTGCTCTGACAGGCGTAGAATTTAACGGCAACCACAAGATTAAGACAGAGGCGCAGCGCAAGATCCGCAATGCGTTCGAGAAGACCTTCGAGTTCGATAAATAAATAACAGTCCGCTGAAGCAGCGGGATGGGATTACGGATACAACACGCACGGAACTTTCGATCAGTCCGACAGGGGCTGGATGGAGGTTCCTTTTCTTTTGGCTGTATTGTCTGAAATCCCTTTACATTTGTCTTCAAGTTCGGCACAATATTGCAAGTGGCAGTTATCCAATTGACAGCAGATAGCAAGTAAGAGACAGCGGAGGAATACCTATGCGTTTACGCGGAAGAAAAGGAATACGTGAAAGTCTTGAGCAGCAGACCGATCTGGTCATCCTCGAACCACGCAATCTGAAGGGCCGGTGGTCAGAGCTGTTCGGCAACGACCATCCGATCCATGTGGAGTTCGGAATGGGCAAGGGCCAATTTATTAGCCAGATGAGCTTCAAATATCCGGAGATTAATTTCATCGGCGTCGATATGTATGATGAGCTGGTCCGGCGCGCCGCCGAGAAGGCCCGGAATGTATGGGAGCCTGCCGGGGAAGAGACGCCCCCGAATGTCCGGGTTGCGCTGGCGAATATCGATTATGCGGAAGAGGTCTTTGCCCCGGGGGAGCTGGGCCGGATCTACCTGAATTTCAGTGATCCCTGGCCCAAGAGCAAGCATGCCCGCCGCCGCCTGACCCATCCGAGATTCCTGGACAAGTACCGGGGGCTGCTCGGACCGGAGGGCGAGATCCATCTGAAGACTGATTCCCGCAGCCTGTTCGAGTTCTCGCTTAACGCTTTTGCCGACTTCGGCCTGCAGATGAAGAATATCTCGCTCGATCTGCATGAGGGCGGCGTGATTAATGAAGCTCATGTGATGACCGAATACGAGACGAAGTTCTACAACCGCGGTGTGAATATACACCGCTGTGAGGCCATAGTGGGGGAAGAGGCGCTGAAGCAATATCAGGCCACCCGGCTGGACAAGTACCGCCTGTAGGCAGGGCTATTCTTGCCCCGGGTCTGATCCATAAGTCATACCTGCACACAGTAAAGGCAGTCCGGGGGTTCCCCCGGGCTGCCTTTACTGCTGCCGTATGTGTCCGTATCCTCCAATATTTAAGACCTGCGTATAAATTAGGCGGTCCAGGGCAAATGTGGTAAGATGGCTGCCGTTCTCCGGGTCCGGGGCACACTCCCCTAAGCCCGGCTGCTCCAGGGAGTCAGAACCACAGGGCAAGCGTGCCTGCGGCGACACCCGAGCCGATAACCGCGCCGGCCATGACGTCGGACGGATAATGCAGCCCGATGTAAATCCGCGAGAAGCCGACGATGCAGGCCAAGGGGAGCAGGACTGCGGTCAGGGCCGGGTAGGCTATCATATAAGGAACCGTTGAGGCGAAGATAGCGGTCGTATGGCCGGAAGGAAAGGAATGATCCTTCAGCGGATTGCGGAAAGTATTGATATCCGGCAGCGCAAGATACGGGCGCAGGCGCGGATAGAGCTTCTTGGCTATGGCCACAGGAATATGGCTTACCGCGAGTGCAACCAGCGCCTGAAGTCCTGTAGTGCTCCAGGGCTGCGGGCACAGTGCCCAGATCAGAAGATTGATTCCAATGGTACTTGTCGCACCTCCGAGATGCGTGAGATACACGAGCCAGAAGTTCAGAAACGGGTTGTGAAGGCGTCCGTTGATAAACAGAAAAATGCGCTGCTCCAGGAGATGCAGTTTCTTGAATATAGGTCTCATATCTTGTCCCTCCGATGGTCCGGCTATAAGAGATCTGGCGCAGTCTGAGCTGCAGATTTTGCAATCTGAAGCTGTCTTTATCATACTTTTTTAAGGAAGTCCGTTCAAGAAAAAGCTCGGGTCCGCTCGAATAATGTCTCTTTTGACTTGTGTACCCTAAAGCGTCTACAATGATTCAAGCAGGGATATCCCGTTTATAAGGTAACAGAGAAATAAGGAGCCGGGCATGCTGCCGGAATCCGAAATCATACCTTCTGAAACGGAACACAAACCATTCGGAAACCTGCCCGAAAAAAGGGATAAATCTTGTCTACTGTAAGGATTGTAACAAAGGGTCATGAAACGTTAACAAGCCTGAGAGAAAAAGAGAACATCTAGACTTGGAAAAAGGGGGCATCAAAAGATCATGATAGACGCACTGTTTGTTACACTGCAGGTGATCTTGGCAGCAATTGCAGTTTATCAGTTTGGCTTCTCGCTGTTTGGACTGCGCAAGAAGAAGAAAAGGGCGGTTCACGCGCCGCAAAAATCATTTGCCGTACTGGTCGCCGCTCACAACGAAGAAGAAGTGGTCGGTGCGCTGATGGAGAACCTGAAGCAGCTTAATTATCCCCGGGAGCTGTACGATGTATTTGTTATCTGCGATAACTGCACGGATAATACAGCGGCGATTGTACGGGAGCACGGCATGAACGCCTGTGTGCGCACCAACGCCAACCTGCGCGGCAAAGGCTACGCCATCGAGTGGATGCTGAAGGAGCTGTGGGCGCTGCCCCGCCAGTATGATGCGGTCGTCATGTTCGATGCCGACAACCTCGCGCATACGGAATTCCTGATGGAAATGAACCATGATCTGTGCACAGGCGCCCGGGTGATCCAGGGCTATATCGATACCAAGAATCCTGAAGACTCCTGGATTACCGCCGCTTACGGCGTATCCTACTGGTACATCAACCGACTCTGGCAGCTGTCCCGTCATAACCTGAAGATGGCCAACTTCCTCGGCGGAACCGGCATGTGCTTCGAGACGAATCTGCTGAAGGAAATGGGCTGGGGCGCAACCAGCCTGGTAGAGGACCTGGAGTTCACCATGCGCAGCGCCTCCAAGGGTGTATATCCGCGCTTCAACTATGACGCCAAGGTGTTCGATGAGAAGCCGCTTACGTTCAAGGCCTCGTCCAGACAGCGTCTGCGCTGGATGCAGGGGCACTTCACCGTGGCCCGCCGTTACTTCTTCCCGCTCCTGTGGCAGGGAATCAAGGAACGCAGCCTGACGAAGTTTGACCTGGCGCTGTATGGAGCGAATGTGTATATTGTGCTGTTGACCTTCCTGATGACAGCCGTCATGTGGATCGACAATGCCCTGTTCGACGGGCCGCACATCGCCAACATATACGGCCATCTGCCGCTCTGGCTGGGCTATCTGGCTGTCGGCGCCAACATTCTGACCTTCCTGCTGGCGATGGTACTGGAGAAGGTGAAGTTCAAGAAGGTCTATCTGTACCTGCTGGCCTTCCCGGTCTACCTGCTCTCGTGGTATCCCATCACGTTCTATGCGTTCTTCACGCAGAACAACAAGCAGTGGAGCCATACCAAGCATACGCGCGTAGTGCGGCTTGAAGAGGTTCAGAGCAAACAAGTTTCTTAGTGTTGACATTATCGTCCTGATGCTGTATAGTATTCAAGTGTGCAAAACATAGGGATTGCAAGCAGAAGCACCGGCTTCTCACCTGACTGGCTTATGGCCGGCTGGTTTTGATCTCAATGCTTTATGAATGCTAATAATTCATGAACGTTGATCAAACGGGGTGTCGGGGAATTACCGGCATCCCTTTTTTATGGAGAACCGAAATATATTACCTAACAACATGCGGAGGTGGAGGATTATCAGTAAGGAACATATGATCAATGATGAAATTCGTGCCAAAGAGGTTCGGCTGGTTGGAGCAGAGGGTGAACAAATCGGGATCAAGCCGATCCGCGAGGCGTTACAGATGGCGATCGATCTGAACCTGGATTTAGTCAACGTAGCACCGCAGGCGAAGCCGCCGGTATGCCGCATCATGGATTACGGCAAGTTCCGTTATGAAACACAGAAGAAAGAGAAGGAAGCGCGCAAGAACCAGAAGATTGTGGATATCAAGGAAGTCTGGTTCCGTGCGAACATTGAGGAGCATGATTATCAGACCAAGTTCCGCAATGTTATCAAGTTCCTGAACGAAGGCGATAAGGTGAAATGCTCTGTCCGTTTCCGCGGACGCGAGATCACCCATGCGAACATCGGCCAGAAGATTCTGGAGCGCGTGAAGAACGAAGTGGAAGACATTTCGATTGTGGAGCGCCAGCCTAAGCTGGAGGGCCGCAGTATGATTATGATTCTGGCTCCGAAGCCCCAATAATCTGGAGCCACTTGCTCAGCAATTTGGCGCCGCATAATATTCAAGGAGGAAACACCATGTCTAAAATGAAAACACATAGCAGCCTGAAAGGCCGCTTTAAGATCACTGGTACTGGCAAGGTACTGCGTTACAAGGCTCACAAGAACCACCTGCTGTCCCACAAGTCCAAACGCGCAAAACGCGTATTGAACGGCAATCCGGTAATGGCTCCCGGGGATGTAAGACGTTTGAAGCAAGGGCTTGCTAACTTGAAATAGTTAATCACACATTTTTGGGAGGTTTATTAATATGGCAAGAGTTAAAGGCGGATTTGTAGTTCGTCGTAGACATAAAAAAGTATTGAAGCTGGCAAAGGGTTACTTCGGTTCCAAACACCGCATTTTCAGAACTGCTAAAGAACAAGTAATGAAATCGATGGTTTACGCTTACCGTGACCGTCGTCAGACTAAGCGTAACTTCCGCAGACTGTGGATCGTGCGTATCAATGCAGCAGCCCGCCTGAACGGACTTTCTTACAGCAAGCTTGTATACGGCCTGAAGCTGGCTGGAGTACAAGTGAACCGTAAGATGCTGGCTGATCTGGCCGTTAATGATTTGAACGCATTCAACTCCCTGGCTGTTGTAGCCAAAGAGAAGATCAACGCGTAAGATCGATATGAACCGAAAAGCACCGCCTGCGGGAGTTCCCGTGTGACGGTGCTTTTTTTGATGGATAAGAATTTATATGTTTTGGGGTCCCCGCAAAGTACCTGAGTCATCACCTACGCTAATGCCTCACTTTGTGGGGTTGTTTTGTGCGGTGAGAACGCGGGGAAGCGGGGCAGACGCCCCTACTCCCAGTATTTCGTGGTTCCCAGCATTGAAGCCAGCTTCTTGCTGCTGGCCCGTCTAAGCTTGCGCAGCGAGGCGCGCTCATCGGCAGACTGGCAGATCAGCTTCTCTTCCTCGGTCTGGGCTACAACAGCCGGTACCGGGCATGGAGTGCCGTCTTCATGAACGGCGACGAAGGTCAGGAAGGATGTAGCGGCTACGGCGCGTTCGCCGGTGTAGAGGTTCTCGGAAATGATCTTGACGAACACCTCGATGCTGGTGCGTCCCGTCCAGGAGACAAAGGATTCGAAGCAGACGGAATCCGTCGGCCGGATCGGCAGCAGAAAGTCTACTGAATCGGCGGAGGCGGTGACTACATTGACACGGCAGTGGCGCATGGCTGAGATGGAGGCAACTTCGTCCACCGTGCTCATCAGCTTGCCGCCGAACAGTGTCTTGTGGTTGTTGACATCATTCGGGAAGACGCGCCCGGTTTTGAAGACGCGGGATTCGTGACAGTATTTGAATTCTGGTACAGGCTGGGCTGTGTGTTCTTGTTCCATGTTCAGACTCCCTTTGCGGACAATATGTAATCATACATGATAATAGAAAAGATGAAGCTGTGCAATAATAATGTTAATGCATTGGAGCCATAAACGTCATTTTGAGCTTTACTGACATAGAGCAGACATGGAGATTACGGGACTGTGTCATAGTAAGCGATTTCTTGCTGAAAAATGCAAATTATTATTGACCTGAGGTCATTAATAGACTGGATTTTAGCTTTTTTTGCAGGTATAATTTGTACTAATGGTATGTCCAAGCAGAACACAGAAGACATCCAATTCATTAAGGGGGATCACTTTCGATGAAGAAGTTTTACCAACTATCCTTAGTTATGGTTATGGCGTTCACTGTCATTCTGGCAGGCTGCGGTAACAATAACAGCGCTAACTCCGGCTCTAATTCCGGAGCAGCAACAGCTGCACCAACGGATGCAGCAGCAGCAACTGAAGCACCGGCGCCAACTGAAGCCCCTAAGGCTGTCAAGCTGGGTCTTGTAACTGACGTAGGCGGTGTTAATGACAAGTCCTTCAACCAGTCTTCCTGGGAAGCCCTGCAGGCTATGGAGAAGGAATACGGCGCAGAGATCAAGTATCTGCAGAGTAAGTCCAGCGCAGACTATGAGCCGAACCTTAACCAGTTCGTTAAGGGCGGTTATGATCTGACTTGGGGGATCGGCTTCGACCTGGGCGACGCACTGCTGAAGGTTGCCAAAGAGAATCCGGATGCCAAGCTGGCGATCATCGACAGCGTAGTGGATGCCCCTAACGTTGAATCTGTAACTTTTGCTGAGAATGAAGGTTCGTTCCTGGTTGGTGTAGTTGCAGGTCTTACTACTAAGACTAACAAAGTCGGCTTCATCGGCGGTATGGAAAGCCCGGTTATCAAGCGTTTTGAAGTTGGCTTCAAAGCCGGTGTAGAAGCAGTTAACCCTCAGGCGAAGGTAACAATCACTTATGCCGGTGCATACGACAAGCCGGATACCGGTAAGTCCCTCGCTGCTACCCTGTACGATGCCGGCAACGACATCATCTTCCCTGCTGCAGGCGCAACAGGCAACGGCGTATTTAACGAAGCGAAATCCCGCAACAAAGCCGGCGGCTCCAAAGTATGGGTTATCGGCGTAGACAAAGACCAATCCCTGGAATTCGGTGACGATGTTACCCTGACTTCCATGATCAAGCGTGTAGATGAAGCGGTTAAGAAAGTGTCCCAGCAGGTTGTTGACGGAACATTCAAAGGCGGCACTACTACCGTACTTAGTCTGAAGGACAACGGTGTAGGTCTTCCTGAGACCTCCAAAGCCAATGTGACTCCTGAAATTCTGGCTAAGGTTGACGAGTACAGCAAACAGATCATTGACGGAACGATCACTGTTCCTTCCGAGTAATTGTCAGCATCACCTTGTACTGTGTAACACAACAAATGGCAAGGCCGGTTGAAGTACCGGCCTTGTTCTCTGTACAGCATTGGCTATAATCAATCACAACTGTACCGTCCTGTCTGGGGCGGTACAGCCGTGTCTTTAAGGCTAACTTATATATTCTGTGATGAGGGTGATTCCATGAGTGCTGCGGCTCCTGTCGTAGAGTTGAAGCAAATCACAAAACGCTTTCCCGGTATTGTTGCGAACGACTCGATAAGTCTGACGCTGGAAAAGGGGGAGATTCATGCACTGCTTGGTGAGAACGGGGCAGGCAAATCTACCTTAATGAATATCGTATTCGGACTGTACCAGCCCGATGAAGGCAGCATCGAAATCGACGGGAAACCGGTTATTATTGATAACCCCAACAAGGCTATTGAGCTGGGCATTGGTATGGTTCACCAACATTTCAAGCTTGTTGAGCCTTTTACGGTTACCGAGAACATTGTTCTTGGCATGGAGCCGAAGAAGGGTCTTAAAATCGACTATAAATCCGCTGCGGAACAGGTTCGTAAGCTATCGGAGCAGTACGGTCTTCAGGTCAATCCGAATGCTAAGATACACGATATTTCGGTAGGCATGCAGCAACGGGTAGAGATTATGAAAACCCTGTACCGCGGAGCGGATATACTTATATTCGACGAGCCTACCGCTGTGCTTACGCCACAGGAGATTACCGAGCTGATGGCGATTATGAAGCGGCTCGTTGCGGAAGGCAAGTCCATTATTCTTATTACTCATAAGCTGAAGGAAATTATGCAGATCTCCGACCGGGTAACCATTATCCGGCGCGGGAAGGTCATTGATACGGTGAAGACCTCTGAGACCAACCCGAATGAGCTGGCTGAGAAAATGGTCGGACGCGGGGTCACCTTCAAGGTGGACAAGCAGCAGGCCCATATCGGCGACAGTATTCTGAAGCTGTCCAATGTAAGCAGCAAGAGCAAGGACGGTGTCCCGGTTCTGAACGGCCTAAGCTTTGAGGTGAAGGCTGGCGAGATTCTCGGGATAGCCGGGGTAGACGGCAACGGCCAGAGTGAGCTGATTCAGGCCATTACCGGCCTGCGTAAGATTGATTCCGGTTCGATCACGGTCTCCGGTAAGGAGATCGCCAATCTGTCGCCGCGCAAGGTATCGGAAATGAATGTCTCCCATATCCCGGAGGACCGTCATAAGCATGGCCTGGTGCTGGATTTCACGGTCAGTGAGAACATGGTGCTGGAGACATATTATAAGAGTCCTTATAATCAGAACGGCTTCCTGAACAAAGAGGTTATTGACCAGCATGCCGAGGATCTTGTAAGGCAGTTCGACGTGCGTACGCCTTCCATTGACAACAAAGCGCGCTCATTATCCGGCGGTAATCAACAGAAAGCGATTATTGCGCGGGAAATAGACAAAAATCCGACGCTGCTCATTGCCGCACAGCCTACCCGCGGTCTTGATGTCGGTGCGATTGAGTTCGTTCAGAAGCAGCTGATTGCCCAGCGTGACCAGGGCAAGGCCGTGCTGCTGATTTCTTTTGAGCTGGATGAGATTATGAATGTATCCGACCGGATTGCCGTTATCTACGAAGGGCAGATTGTCGGAGAGGTATTCCCGCAGGATACGAATGACCAGGAGCTGGGTCTGATGATGGCGGGCAGTCTGAAGCGGGGAGGTCATGCAGATGTCTAAGTTCAAAAAAATATTCGCCACAGACAGCTATATTGTCCCGCTTGTCGCCATTCTGATGGGCTTTCTTGTCGGCGCGGTGGTCATGCTGATCGGCGGATATGATCCAATAGCCGCATATTCTGCGCTGTTCAAGCGCGTGTTCGGCAGCCCGTACGATTTCGGCGAGGCGATACGTGAGATGACTCCGCTGATGCTGACAGGTCTGGCCGTGGCTTTTGCCTTCCGTTCGGGGATGTTCAACATCGGTGCAGACGGGCAAGTCATGATCGGTATGACGGCTGCGTCTGTTGTCGGAATTAAGCTGGCCGGCACGCTGCCTTCCTTCGTGCTGGTTCCGCTTGCGGTCATTGCAGCCGGGGTATGCGGCGGGCTCTGGGCCGGAATTGCCGGCTTCCTGAAGGCTAAGCGTGGGATCAATGAAGTTATCACCACAATCATGCTGAACTGGATCGCCTTATTCCTGTCCAATTATATCGTCCGGACATTCCTGCTGTTACAAGGACAGAACCGGTCGGAGGATATTCCGGCCTCCCTGTCCATGAGCTTCCTGTTCTCGACCTTTGATAACGCCCGCCTGCACTGGGGGACTGTCATCGCTCTGGCCGCAGCTACCTTCTTCTATATCTACCTGTGGAAGACCAAGCAGGGGTATGAGATGCGTGCGGTCGGCCTCAATCCGCATGCTGCGGAATATGCAGGGATGAACGTTGGACGCAATGTGGTCAAGGCTATGTTCATCAGCGGCGTGTTCGCCGGATTGGCGGGCGCGGGTGAAGTACTGGGGGTATTCCATTATCAATCTGTCTTCGCCGCATCACCGGGGTACGGGTTTGACGGCATCGCCGTGGCGCTGCTCGGGCTGACCCATCCGCTGGGTGTTATTCTGGCGGCCATTCTGTACGGTACGCTGACCTACGGATCTGCGGGAATGAGCTTTGGAGCAGATGTACCGCCGGAGCTGATCCGTATCGTTATCGGTTCAATTATATTCTTCATTGCTGCGCAAGGCATTGTACGCTGGGTGCTCAAACCGTTCTACTTCAAGCGCAAGAAAGAGAAGGTGTTATAGATGGATTTCGTAATCCTAGGCCAATTGCTCAATACGACGCTTGTTTTCTCGACAGCGCTGATCTTCGCCTCCCTTGGCGGCATCTTCTCTGAACGCTCCGGCGTGGTCAACATCGGACTGGAAGGCTTGATGATGTTCGGTGCATTTGCAGCAGCGGTAGGGGGATATTATGCCCAGGAAGCCGGCATGGGCGCATGGGCTCCTTGGGTAGGCGTACTGAGTGCCATGGCTGTCGGCGTGATCGGTTCCCTGATTCATGCGGTCGCTTCAATCACCTTCAAGGCGGACCAGACGATCAGCGGTACGGTGATCAACTTCCTGGCTGCGGGCAGTACGCTGTATATGGTTAAGCTGATCTTTGAGGGGTCCGGCGAGACTCCGCTGCTGGACGGCTTCAATAAGGTGGCTATTCCCGGACTGTCCAAGATTCCGGTGATCGGAGAAGGGATATTCAATTCCTATCCTACCACGTACCTGGCGATTATCTTAGTCATTGTCATCTATTTCATACTGTTCAAAACTCCGTTTGGACTCCGTCTGCGCGCTGTGGGTGAGCATCCAAGCGCTGCAGACACGCTGGGGGTTAACGTCAACAGAATGAGATATATCGGCGTTATGCTGAGCGGGCTTCTGGCCGGTATCGGCGGAGCGACCATTACCCTGACGACTACCGGTACATTTGCCCACAACACCATCTCGGGACAAGGCTTCATTGCCATTGCCGCGATGATCTTCGGGAAGTGGAATCCGCTGGGCGCCTTCGGGGCGGCGGTCTTCTTCGGCCTGTCCCAGGCGATCCGCAACTATGTACAACTGTTTGAATGGTCCAAGAACATCCCGCAGGAATTCATCTTCATGATTCCTTACGTGCTGACGATTATCGTACTGGTGAGTGCAGTCGGGCGTTCCTCGGCGCCTAAGGCTCTGGGCGAGCCGTACGATCCAAGCAAACGCTAGAGCTGCAGCTCAGATGATCTGGCCATGAATTTAAGCGCATTTCCGGTTATTACGGGAATGCGCTTTTTTGGCGTGCTGCTTCTATCGGTACATTACCGCCTTGAGCCGGGCAGATGTACAGGCAAATACCGGGTGAGGCGAATAGACTGCTTAAGAAACATTAAGAAGGAGGGATATCATGGTACAGCCGGTTACAAAAAAACAGGTAACAAAGCTGATCGGTAAACATATTGTGGCGGTCAAAAAGGACGGCAGCAGGGTAACGGGGAAATTGGTCCGCATCTCGGGCAACCGATTGATCCTGCAGCGTATCAGTGGTAAAAAAGTACAAACCAAGGCGTTGATTCCGCTCGTATTGTTCGATCTGCTGGCCGTCGGCACGGCTCCTTACGCTTACGGCGGCGGCTACGGTTATGGCGGCGGCGTTCCCTACGGAGGCGGTTATGGCTACGGTTATGGCCCCGGCCCTTACGGCGGCTACGGCCCCCGCCCGGGCTACGGCGTTCCGCCCATCGGCTTCTTCTAAGAATTAGTTCCGGCTGGAGGTGAGGGATCAGCGGAACTGCTTCTCCAGCTCATAGCAATAATTCTGCGGTTGATAACGGGCTACGCTGTAGCCCAGTTTCTCATAGAAGGCAAGGGCGGCGGTATTCCCGGTATCCACGGAGACCTTCGCTCTGTGGCATGCGCGGGATAGTGCAAACCGCTCCGCCCGGTCCATCAGCATGTTCCCGTATCGTCTGCGGCGGGCGGCCGGGGCAATGGCGAGCATATCAATGTAGAGCAGGTCTCCATGCAGCATGAAGTGCACGAATCCCAGCGGATCGCTTTCGTAGTCAGGACAGGCGACCAGGGTAACCCCCTGGCCCAGGCGGCGGGGCAGATCCTTCCGGACCTGATTAATAATGGCCGGCGGGAGATGGGACAGCGGGACAAGCTGTTTCTCAATTAAGTCATAAATTACGGCGTCATCCTGCCGGGGTCTCCGGTAACGAATCATATCAAATGCCCCTTTCCACGCATTGTCGTACATCATATGCCTGGCGGGGTGTGGGCGTTCCGGCAGGAATAGGCGAATATTTTGTGAAGAATTTAAGTTTTATCCCGCAGATGGGTATTGACTAACCGTGTGAGGAATCATATAATGTGTCTAAACATTTAACGAACATACATGTATCGGCAATGATGAGGACGAAGTTTTAAGGGCTCTTTTGCTCAGAGAGTGAGAGGAATTGCTGCAACCTCCACCAGAATCCCTTATATACGAGCTCACCTCGGAGCTGTTTCCCTGAAAGGTCTGCCAGCAGGAGCGGCAGAATTATTAGGGGGAATCGTCTGGTCCGCGTTAGGGACTTCAGGTTACGAAGATTTGGGCCCTGCCTACATCGATGGATTTTTGTATCCTGATAAGGCATTGCATCGTGAGATGTAATGCAAACATGGGTGGTACCACGGAAGCTAAACCTTTCGTCCCTCACGCGCTTATTCTGCGCGTGGGAGGCGGAAGGTTTTTTTGTTGAAATGCGGAAGGATATGGCCGTGTTCGCTAATATTAAAGGTTGGATATGACGTTCTGTCATTGGGATAATGCATGTGAATGATTGAAGGGAGGAATACTGATGAGCGCGCAATTACCTGAAGAGGTGCGGTCAATAGAGCAGTTACGTGAGAAGTGGAAGAATCCCGAGGTGATTTCAGGGTCCGAGGTCCTGCTGCGCAGTCTGGTGCTGGAAGGGGTAGACACCGTATTCGGCTATCCGGGCGGGGCTGTACTTTATATCTATGATGCGTTATATGGATTCGATGATTTCCAGCATATACTGACACGCCATGAGCAGGGAGCAATCCATGCGGCGGACGGATATGCCAGAGCTAGCGGCAAGGTAGGCGTATGTATCGCTACTTCAGGCCCGGGAGCAACCAATCTGGTGACGGGAATCGCCACCGCATATATGGATTCTGTTCCGCTTGTAGTAATCACCGGCAACGTATTCTCCAGCCTGATCGGCACAGATGCTTTTCAGGAAGCGGATATTACCGGCATTACGATGCCGATCACGAAGCACAGCTATCTGGTACGGGATGTTGAAGATCTGCCGCGGATTATCCATGAGGCCTTCCATATTGCGGGTACTGGACGTAAGGGTCCGGTGCTGATCGATATTCCGAAGGATGTATCGGCTGCAATGACCTTGTTCACGCCGGCCCAGCAGCAGGGCGTTAACCTCCGCGGCTACAACCCGCGTACGGTTCCTAACAAGCTCCAGCTTGATAAGCTGGTGAAGGCAATCGCTGCTGCGGAGCGTCCGATTATTATTGCAGGCGGCGGAGTTATCTACTCCGGTGCGCATGAGGCAATGTATGAATTCGTGAAGCGTACAGAGATTCCGATCACCACTACACTGCTGGGCCTGGGCTGTTATCCAAGTGCCGAAGAGCTGTGGATGGGCATGCCGGGAATGCACGGTACGTACACCGCGAATAATGCCATTCAGCAATGCGACCTGCTGATTAATATCGGCGCCCGGTTCGATGACCGCGTAACCGGCAAGCTCAACGGCTTCGCGCCGCAGGCGAAGATCGTGCATATCGACATCGATCCAGCCGAGATCGGCAAGAATGTAGCAACGGACATTCCAATTGTCGGCGATGTGAAGACGGTGCTGGAAATGCTCATTCCGGATGTGCAGCGTGCGGCCCGGGCGGATGCCTGGAGAACACAGATTGCGCAGTGGAAGCTGGATTATCCGCTCCGGTACACGGATTCGGACAGCGAGTTGAAGCCGCAATGGGTTATCCAGATGATCAATGATACAACTAAGGGTGAAGCGATTGTTACTACTGACGTAGGCCAGCATCAGATGTGGGCTGCCCAGTATTACAAGTTCAATCATCCGCGTTCCTGGATCACTTCAGGGGGGCTCGGCACGATGGGCTTCGGCTTCCCTTCAGCCATCGGAGCGCAGATGGCGCATCCGCAGCGGCTGGTAGTCTCCATTAACGGGGACGGGGGAATGCAGATGTGTTCCCAGGAGCTTGCGATCTGTGCGATTCATAACATTCCGGTCAAGATTGTGGTTATCAACAATCAGGTGCTCGGAATGGTCCGCCAGTGGCAGAATCTGATCTATGAGAAGCGCTACAGTTATACCGATCTGGCCGGAAGCCCGGATTTCGTGAAGCTGGCTGAAGCTTACGGAGTGAAAGGGCTGCGGGCGACGAACAAAGAAGAAGCCGGCGCGGTCTGGAAAGAAGCGATGGAAACCCCTGGACCTGTCCTGGTAGAATTCGTTGTTCCCAAAGACGAGAATGTCTACCCGATGGTTACGCAAGGCTCGACCATTGATCAAATGCTGATGGGGGATGAATAGCAGTGATGAAACATACGATTGCGGTGCTGGTGAATGACCAGCCGGGCGTGCTGCAGCGGGTATCCGGTTTATTCGGCCGCCGGGGCTTCAATATTGAGAGTATCACGGTGGGGCAATCCGAAGAAGCCGGATTGTCCCGGATGGTAATTGTTACCTTGGGCGACCAGCATACCCTGGAGCAGATTGAGAAGCAGCTCTACAAGCTGATTGATGTCATCAAGGTGGTCGACCTTGGCTCCAAGCCTATGGTTGCCCGGGAGCTGGCCTTGATCAAGGTCAAGGCAGAGCCATCCGAGCGGCCCGAGATCATGGGTGTTGTCGAGACCTTCCGGGCCTCGGTCGTAGATATCGGCTCGACCAGCCTGCTGGTGCAGGTGGTTGGCGAGACCACGAAGATCGACGCTATGATCGAGCTGCTGAAGCCTTACGGGATTAAGGAACTGTCCCGGACGGGAGTAACGGCAATGATCCGCGGGAATGCCTGATCGTCACATTTTACAGCTTTAACGGATTGCTGCTTGCGTGCATTAATTTATTGAGATGAAGATAGAGTCTGCCCGCCGGAAGAGCGGGGGCTTGAGGAACACTCCATTATATAGTAAGACTAATAAGAAGTGTGTTTTTGAAGCACCCGCTCTTTACGATGGGTCCCAAATTAAAGGAGGATTTTGACAATGGCAGTTACAACGTACTATGAAAAGGATGCAGAGCTTAGCGTATTGAAGGGAAAGACAATTGCGGTAATCGGGTACGGTAGCCAGGGACATGCCCAGGCACAGAACCTGCGTGACAGCGGTCTTCAGGTGGTTATCGGCCTGCGTGAAGGCAAATCGTTCGAAGCTGCCAAGAATGACGGCTTTGAAGTATTGTCTGTAGCCGAAGCGGTGTCCCGTGCAGATGTAGTTCAGATCCTCATGCCGGACGAGACTCAGGCGGCTGTATATAAGAACGATATCGAACCGAACCTCAAGAACGGCGCGGCCCTGATGTTCTCCCACGGCTTCAACGTACACTTCGGACAAATCGTAGCTCCTAAGGATGCTGATGTGCTGCTGGTAGCTCCTAAATCCCCGGGACACATGGTACGACGTACTTATGTTGAAGGCTTCGGCGTTCCCGGCCTGATCGCGATTGAACAGGATGCAACCGGCAATGCCAAGGCGATCGGTCTGGCGTATGCCAAAGGGATCGGCTGTACCCGTGCCGGAGTCATCGAAACCTCCTTCCGTGAAGAGACTGAAACGGATCTGTTCGGTGAACAGGCTGTCCTCTGCGGTGGTGTGTCTGAACTGATCAAAGCTGGCTTCGAAACATTGACTGAAGCCGGATATGCTCCTGAGATGGCTTACTTCGAATGCTTGCATGAGCTGAAGCTGATCGTTGACATGGTATATGAAGGCGGATTGTCCAGCATGCGCGATTCCATCAGTAATACTGCGGAATACGGTGACTATGTAACTGGACCACGCATCATTACTGCTGAGACCAAGAAAGCAATGAAAGAAGTACTGTCCGATATTCAGCAGGGTAAATTCGCCCGCGACTTCATCCTGGAGAACCAGTCCGGCCGTGCCTTCCTGACGGCTACCCGCCGCAACGAAGCTGCTCATCCGGTAGAAGTGGTTGGCAGCCAGCTGCGCGAAATGATGCACTGGATCAAGAAATAGGTCATATACTTAAGACTACTTGAATCTTAATGAACACACTCAGATGCGGCCGTACTATTGCGGGCCGCATTTGAGGGTTTACGGACAATCTTCAGGAGGTGCTCAACTTGCGGAAAATCTATGTGTTCGATACAACACTGCGTGACGGGGAGCAGTCGCCGGGTGTGAATCTGAATACGCGTGAGAAGGTAGAAATTGCATATCAGCTGGAGAAGCTGGGAATTGACCGGATGGAGGCAGGCTTTCCGGCAGCCTCCCCGGGAGATTTGGCCTCTGTGAATGCAGTGGCCAGAGCCGTCAAGAACGTTACACTGATCGGTCTGTCCCGCTCCAGGGAGAGCGATATTGATGCCGTCCGGGAAGCGCTGCAGGGGGCACAGGACCCGTGCATCCACATCTTCCTGGCGACCTCGCCGATCCACCGTCAGCATAAGCTGCGGATGGACCGGTCGCAGGTACTGGAGACCGCACAATCGGCGATCCGTTATGCCAAGAAATATTTCCCGAAGCTGGAATTCTCTCTGGAGGATGCCGGGCGCACGGAGCGTGACTTCATGGCCGAAGTGGTGGCGATGGCGATCCGCGAGGGTGCGAATGTCGTGAATATTCCGGATACCGTAGGTTATCTGAACCCGGCGGAATACGGTGCAATCTTCAAGTTCCTGAAGGATACCGTGCCGGATATTGAGAAGGTGCAGCTTAGCGCCCATTGCCATAATGATCTGGGCATGGCTACTGCAAATACGCTGGCAGCCATCCAGAACGGCGCGGATCAGATTGAAGGCACGATCAACGGTATCGGGGAACGTGCGGGGAATACTGCGATTGAAGAGGTGGCCCTGGCCCTTGAGACCCGCAGTGAATATTTCGGCGCCAAGACCTCGCTGGTGCTGTCCGAGATCTCCCGGACCAGCCGTCTGGTCAGCAAGCTGACAGGGATGGTCGTGCCGGGGAACAAGGCAATCGTGGGGGCCAATGCGTTCGCCCATGAATCGGGGATTCACCAGGACGGCATGCTGAAGGAGAAGACCACATACGAGATCATGACACCAGAGACCATCGGCCTTAAGGAGAGCAAGCTGGTGCTTGGTAAGCATTCCGGGCGCCATGCCTTCCGTGACAAGCTGAGTGATCTGGGCTATGACCTCTCGGAGGAGGAACTGAACGGGGCGTTCGCCAAGTTCAAGGAACTGGCCGATAAGAAGAAGGAAGTTTCGGATGAGGACATCCTGGCCCTCCTGGAAGAGAAGCTGATTGATACGCCGGAGACCTTCCGTTTGCAGACGATTTATGTCACCTATGGTAATGAAGCCACACCAACCGCCAAAGTCATTATTCAGGGACAGGACCCGCAGCCGATTGTGGCCGAGGCTGAGGGCAACGGATCGGTAGACGCGATCTACAACGCGATTGATCAGGCGACCGGCGAGGAAGTTACGCTTGGCGATTATTCGATCAAGGCTGTGAGCCGGGGCAAGGATGCCCAGGGCGAGGTGCATGTCGTGTTGTCCCAGGGCGAGGTGGCTGCGCAGGGCCGCGGACTCAGCACCGACATTCTGGAGGCGAGCGCCAGAGCATATCTGGATGCGCTCAACAAGCTGATTGAGAAGCGCAAGACGTATACCAGACGGGAGCATGTTAACCTGTAATAGTTCATATGAACAGAAATGAAGCTTCACCGGACGAACTTATTCTCCGGGGACAGCTTCTTTTTTTTGTTCAACAATCTGTTGAAAATTTTTCTTAAGCAATTAAATCCCCGTGCAGAATCCACATAATCACTTATTGAAACCGGGTTTCCCCTCAAAAATATGAATAACATAAGGCAAAATAACGAAAAACCTTTCGTACCTCTTGTGCAGAATCCTCACTTTTACCATTTGAAACACCCTTTTTGTCGAAAAAAATTATTTATTTTTATTGATAGCTATGATCTAGATCATAATTTGTTCAGAAAATGTTCATTAGCAGAAAGTAGAGTTACAGAAGTACAGCTTAGGCGAATGTTGAAGGCTCACATACATATTAATGACAGGGGGACGATCGGGTAGAAGGGAAGAGCGAGGACACTCCATGCAGTTCGGATTCATCATTTTACTAAAGAGAGAGAGGTTACTGGGATATGAAAAGAAAGACTATCGGCGCTTGGCTGGTTGTAGTCATGATCATCACACAATTTGCCAACAGCCTCGGATTCATCCCGCAGGTTAATGCGGATACTACAGATGAAATCATCACCAGCGTTACTATGTCTGTATATGAGAACGGCACACAGGTTACCGACAGTGTGTATAAGCTTGATTCTGAGGTTAAAGTAGGGCTGACCTTCAAGCTTCCGGTAACGGACCCTGAGACGGGGGCACACGGCTATAAGGGTGGAGATACGTACGTGTATCAGTTGCCTCACCAGCTGGCCATTGATAAAGGCTACACTGGACCGCTGGTATATAGCGGCGTGGATTCAGGAAGCATCGGCACCTACACGGTAGGTACAGATAACAAAGTGGTGCTTACATTCAATAGTGAAATTGAAGGTTTGTTTAATGTAGGCGGTACGTTCAATTTGACATCCACGCTTAGCTCTACCAAAGTCACAGGAACTACCACACAGGAGCTGTTATTCCCGATCGCCGGGAACTTGAGTAATACGATTGTGATCAAAGTTCATCCTAAGGGCGGCACAAGCATTGTTAAGGACGGCATTCCGCAGCCGCAAAAATACAACCCGTCCAGCATTCTCTGGACCGTTGATGTAAACACTGTGCAGGATGAGGTGTACAAAGCGGTCGTTACTGACTCCATTCCGGCAGGCCTGGAGCTTGACCCAAGTTCAATCAAAGTCTATAAGCTTGCGGTGGATGTCCAAGGGAATGCATCGCAGGGAGCAGAAATCGGGTCCGACCAATATGATGCTTCAAGCAGCACGGCGAGCAGCTTGAACGTGAAGTTCTACAATACCATTACAGATGCTTACCGGGTGAAATTCTCGACCAAGATTACAGATACATCGGTTAAAAATTTCACTAATACCGCTAAGCTTACTGGTGAAGGAATCGATAAGAGCTCTTCTAAAACGGTTGGCATTGTGCGCGGAGTTCCGCTTGAGAAGATTGCCGGAGATTTTAATGAGAGCGATGAGACCATTCCCTGGGAAATCCGGTTCAACTATAATGAACAGACCATTACATCCGCCAATGCGGTGTTAGTGGATTATTTTAACGACTCTCAGGTATTGGTTGAAGATTCAGTGACAGTATATAAGATGAAGCTGGACCAGAATGGCAATGCCAGTGAAGACGGAACCCTGACTAAGGGGACGGATTTTACAATCGATACGCCTTTGACCCAAACAGGCAAGACCGGGTTCAAATTGCAATTCAGTCATGACATTAATTCAGCTTACAAAATTGTCTATAAAACAAAAGTTAAAGATCGAGTATACGGGTATACGGAATCGATCCGCAATGATGTGACCTACAACGGTGAAACCAAAGGGGCTACACGGGATATTAACCAGCGCATCGTGGATAAAAAGTACTCGGAAGTGGACTATTTGAATAAGACAGTAAAATGGACTATCAATGTAAACAAAGACTCTAAAGTGATGAACGATCTGGTGTTGAAGGATACCTTTGATAATGGCGGGTTGAAATTAATTGAGCCGATCACTATTAGTTCTACACCGGCTATAGACAGCGCCGATTACACGATTACACCGAACGGAACGGATTATGCCAAAGGTGCAGGGTTTACCATCACATTCTCTAAGCCTATTAATAAGCCGTTTACGGTGACGTATTCGACCAGTTTTGACTATTATCAATTGCAAAGTGGTGCAACCAGCTTCAAGAACACCGCTCAGCTCGATTGGAAGGATACTAACGGTGTTGGCCACACCATTAAGGGTTCATCAACCTTTGATCCGCGATCTGAAGTCAAGAATAACGGTAAGAAAACAGGCTCATACGATGTGAACACCAAACAACTTACCTGGACTGTAGGAGCCAACTATAATAAGCGGGTATTGGCTGCAGGAGCTGCGCTGGTGGATATGATTCCAGAAGGCCAGCAAGTAACCAATGTAACCGCAGCAGTCTACAAGATGGAATATGGCAAAGACGGGAACCACACGAAGGGTGCTGTCATTGATGCTTCCGAATACACGCTTACAGTTAACGATACGAAGCTGACAGTCAAATTTAAAGACCAGATCAACTATGCCTTCTATGTGGTCTTCCGCACGGAGTTCATTGGCGGGGATGTCAATAAAGAGCAGGTTAAGAATACAGCCACTTTATATGACAAGGACAACAACCCGGTTTCTAAGCCCCTGGATGCAACAGTAACAGTTCCTAAGGGCGGACAATATGTAGCTAAAAACTTTACCCAAGATAACAATGACCAGACCCTTCTGAACTGGAAAGTGGTCATTAACGCCAACCAGTCCGTTGTCAAAAACGTTAAAATCGTGGATACGCCAAGTGTGAATCAGGTGCTGTTACATGACAGCTTCCACCTCTACGTGACAACAGTGGATCAGAGTGGGAACGCAGCGAATCCAAAGACTGAGAATGAATTGAAGAAGGATATAGACTACACTCTTACTTTTAAAACCGGAACAGACGGCAAGGAAAGCTTCGAGCTTGTCTTCCTGAACCCGATCAGCAAGCCATACATTCTGACATATCAGTCTGTTGTGACTGAGGCAGGGAATGTGGTGGTGAGCAACGCAATCTCCTTCAGCGGGGATGGCGTGAAGCAAATTGATGTACCTTATACCTCCAATAGCAGTGTAAACATTGTTGATACATCCGGTACGGGTAGCGGTGTTAAAGGGTCCCTGGTTGTAACCAAAACCAATCAGGCAGGCGATGAAAAGCTTGCAGGTGCCGAATTCGCACTCTCACGGGTGGTTGGAACTGAACTGAAGGAGACTCAGAAAAAGACCTCCGCAAACGATGGAACGCTGACTTTTGAAAATCTCAAGGCAGGTAAGTATGTACTGAAAGAAACCAAAGCTCCGGCAGGCTACTCACTGGACAGCTCAGAGATTAAGGTGACGATTAATTCGTCCACTCCTGTACAGCTAACCGTTAAGAATGACTTCTTCGGTTCGCTTAAGCTGACCAAGGTAGATGTGAAGGATGCCTCCAAGAAGCTGGAAGGCGCAGTATTCGAACTGTTCGACTCCAAGAAGGCACTGGTGGGAACGAAAACAACCGATGCCAATGGTGAACTGGAGTTCACTAAGCTCAAAGGCGGGGAGTATACCCTGAAAGAGAAAACCGCCCCTGCCGGTTATGTCCTGGATACCAAAGTCATTAATGTGACCATTGATGCATCACAACAGACAACTGTTTCCGTGACTAACGCACTGATTCCTGCCGAAGTCTTCGGCTCACTGAAGGTAACCAAGGTTGCGCAAGAGGATGCTAACAAGAAGCTGAAAGACGCAGAGTTCGGACTGTATGATTCCGCCAAGAAGCTGGTGGCAAGCGGAAAAACAGACGCTGACGGCGTACTGGAATTCAAATCGCTGAAGCTCGGAACGTACACCCTGAAGGAGCTTGCCGCTCCGGCCGGTTATGTACTGGATGAGACAGAGCATAGCGTAACGATTGATTCTGGCGTGCAAAAGGTACTGTCGCCAATCACGAACAAGCTGATTCCTGCCGAAGTCTTCGGCTCACTGAAGGTAACGAAGGTTGCCCAAGAGGATGCCAGCAAGAAGCTGAAAGACGCAGAGTTCGGACTGTATGACTCCAGCAAGAAGCTGGTGGCAAGCGGAAAAACAGACGCTGACGGCGTACTGGAATTCAAATCGCTGAAGCTCGGAACGTACACCCTGAAGGAGCTTGCCGCTCCGGCTGGTTATGTACTGGATGAGACAGAGCATAGCGTAACGATTGATTCTGGCGTGCAAAAGGTATTGGCCCCAATCAAGAACACCCTGATTCCGGTTGAAATCTTGGGCTCGCTCAAGGTAACTAAGGTAGCGGAAGAGGATGCCAGCAAGAAGCTGGAAGGCGCAGAATTTGGACTCTATGATTCCGCCAAGGCGTTAATTGCAAGCGGCAAAACGGATGCAAATGGTGAATTGGTATTCACCTCTCTGAAGCTTGGAAGCTACGTGCTGAAGGAAATTACAGCTCCGGCCGGTTATGTGCTGGCTGCCACAGAGCATTCTGTGACCATTGATTCAGGTGTGCAAAAGGTACTGTCGCCGATTACGAACCAGAAACAAACCACACCGCCGACAGAACCGACACCGACACCGACTGCAACACCAGTCACAGAACCAACATCAACACCAGTACCAACATCACCGCCGGTGTACTACACACCGACACCTGAAACATCAAGTGTTCCTGGCGTGATCGTAACACCAACGCCATCGGCCACTCCAGGCACAACCGCTACACCGGCTGCTTCCAGCACGCCTGGAGCCAGCGCTACACCGGTAGCTACACCGGCACAGCCAGGCGTAGTGAGCACACCAACGCCGCAGGCTACGCAGGTGACCACGATTGAGGAAGTGCCTGTTGAGGGTGAAATTCCGCTGGGCGGCATTCCTAGCATTAGCAAGGAGCCGGAACATGGTACTGTAACGATTACACCGGACGGTAAATGGACGTATACTCCTGATCCGGGCTACACCGGAAAGGATAAATTCACGGTTGTCGTAACGGATGAGGACGGCAACGAAGAAGAGGTCACGATCGAAGTTGGGGTCGACGAAGTACCGAAGGGTACGGTTACAGAACCAACGGACAAAGGCAACAACAGCGGCCTTCCCGGCAAGCTGCCGCAGACCGGTGAAGAGAGCCCTCTCCCGATCTATCTGACAGGCGGCGGATTGATTATCCTGGGAGCAATCCTGGCCAGAAGATTCAGTGCCCGCAAGAAAATGTAAGAAGCTAATCACAAGCAAAGACACCCGCAGTCATCTGCGGGTGTCTTTGCTGTGATCCGGCAACAATTAATTTACAAGCTCCTGAGATTCTGATGCTTCCATTCATGGAACCAGCGCTTAATGTTGGCTGGAGGCTCCACATTAAGCTCCCGGCGCAGAAGCTCGGACAGTGTATGATATTGCTCTTCGACGGCAGAACGTTCGCCTATGCTGTCATAGACCTTCATCAGCCCGAGATGCCCCTGTTCAAAAAAGGGCTGGAGCTGCACCAAGCGCTGGTAGACCGTCACCGCTTCAGGTATCTTGCCGCTGCTGATATAGAATTCAGCAATGCCCATGGCATGATGCAGCCAGATGGTCCGCAGCCGCTGCCGTTCCCCTTCAGCCCACAGGTAGTCGTAATCACTCAGATAGTCACCGGAATAGAATTCAAACAGCCGCTGATGCTCCTCATAATTGTCTGCATTGATGGCGTCCAGGGTAAGAATACCCTTCTCCCACTCATAGCTGTCCACCAGCAGGCTGCCGGTCTCCAGGGTATAGCCTTCCCCGCCGCTGACATTACTGATCTGCAGGTCAAGATCGGCCTGCTTCAGGGATTGCCGAACCTGATAGATCGTTGTATAAAGATGAGTAGAGGCCTTCTTCTCATTGAAATCAGGCCACAGCAGATCCGTTAAGGTGTCCTTGCTGACGAAGCGGTTGCGGTTATGGAACAGATAAGCGAACAGCTCCTGCGCCTTGGAGGTCCGCCAGCGGATACCGGGGAGCGGCTGGCCGCTGCGCTCAAATCTTAACGACTGGAAGCTGCGGATCATGACAGCATCCAGCGGCTTGGCAGAGCTCTCCTGGGCCTGGCTCACCCGCTTTTCCAGCCGCTCGATGGTCTTCAGCAGGCGGTTCCGCTGCACAGGCTTCAGGATATAATCAAGCGCATAGAGCTCGAATGCCTCGACGGCGTAATGGTTATAAGCAGTAACGAATACGATGCTGGCCTGCGGGCATGACTTCTGCATCGCCTCTGCGGCCTGAACTCCGTTCATTTCTGGCATATCAATATCAAGGAATATCACATCAGGACTGAGCTGCGGGGCAGCACGTACGGCTTCGGTGGGATCGGTATAGGCAGCGATTACTTGTATAGTTGTCAGTTCTTCCAGCATCATTTGCAGCTTCACGAGAGCAAGCCGTTCATCATCTACCAGCAAGGCCTGAATCATATCTATCTCACCACTTCATTTAGGAATGTTGTCATGCCAAACGTTGTTAAAGGGTATGTTAACATCAATTCGACAGGTACGGCGGTATTCCTCCTTACGGCTGAATCAGCGGCCGATTTATCGGAGATAAAGTTTTTTGGAGCCAATCTGAAAATTCCTGCAGGGGAACGGGGACATCCGTCGTCTAACGTTATGTAACTGGAGGAGGGGAGAATAGACTTGGAAGAGACGGAGTGGATCAATGCTGTGCTGGGCGGGGAGCCGCAGGCCTTCGGGAATCTGGTAACCCGTTATCAAGGCATGGTATACAGTGTATGCATCAAAATAACAGGTGAAGCCGAGTCAGCCAAGGATATGGCCCAGGAGGTCTTCATCAAAGCCTATAAAGCCCTCCCCTCCTTCAGAGGGCAGTCGTCCTTCTCGACCTGGCTGTACCGGATCGCTTACCGTACCTGTCTGGACTGGAAACGGGCCAATGACCGGGAATGGCGCCACCGGAGCTCAGCAGATTATACCGAGAACGACTATGTTACCTCACAGACACCTGAGCAGGCAGCGCTCCGCAAGGAAGCCTCCCGGGAGCTGGGTGAGAACCTGAATAGTCTGGCGGAACCGTACCGGTCGGTTGTGCAGCTGTACTATTTTCAGCGACACTCGTATCAGGAGATTGCCGATCAAAAAGGAATTTCAGTCAAAACAGTTGAATCGCAGCTCTATCGGGCCAGACAGATGATGCGCAAAAACGGGGAGGAATGGCGATGAATTGTGCAACAGTAAAAGAGTGGATGCCGCATTATATCGATGGACAGCTGTCCCCTGAGGCGCAGCAGATGATGCATCTGCACATCAGCTCCTGCCCCGGCTGCGCGGAATGGCTGGAGGAGGCGCGCGGACTCGCGGCGATGTGGAATGAGATGGAAGCAGACGCTGCGAGCGGACTCGAGCCGCTGCTGCCGCCGGGCTTCCCTGACCTGACCGCAGACGTTATGGCGCGGATCGGCCAGCTGGAGAGCGGGCGCAGGGAGCGGGCAGTCAAGGCGACTGCGGTAAGACGGCGTGCAGGACGGGGAACCTCCTGGGTCCATTACGGCGTTGCTGTCGGCCTGACGTTTCTTCTGCTCCAGCTTGGCGTATTTGAGAATCTGGCCTACGGAATTACCGAGATTAACGGGCATATGTCCACCTCGGTCAGCTCCTGGTTCAGTCCGCGAAGCAGCACCCCATAGATTACGGGCAGCTTCTCCGGCAGCCTTATGCGGTTCCACGGTTCCACAATACTTTTGGGAGGGTAACACATGATTAAGAAAAGACGCTGGCTCACCTTTCTGCTGGCTATGATTCCGGGACTGGGACATATGTATCTGGGCTTCAAAAAAATGGGCCTGGAGTATATGATTGGAGCATCACTATGTATTATATTCATTCCGTCCATGCCTGCTGTATTTCCGTTTGCCCTGGCAGCCCTCTGGTTCTACCAGCTGTTCGATGCGCTTCAGAAGGCAGCCTGGATGAAGATCACTGCGGCCGAGCATGAACGGATGATGTTCCATCCGGACAGCTTCGGGGCTCCGTGGACGATGGGAATTACGCCGCCCCCGATGTATCCGCATGATGATGTGAACCCGGTATGGGTCGGGATCGGCTGTGTGGTAGCGGGAATTCTGCTATTGCTGATTACAGCTTTTCCAGCCCTCTGGGAGCTGCTTAACGATATGAATATCGGCGCAATTCTGCTGTCGCTTGCCTTGATCGGGTATGGGTTCAGAATGCTGAAGAACAATTCCAAAGTATAACGAAACGGGGAAGTGAACACATGGGGAGATGGAAAGTCGGCAGCTTCACTGCCGCAATAGGCTGTATAGTTGTGGGGGTTCTTGTAGTACTTGCCCAGTATAATATCATTACTTACGATGCACTGGGTTACATCTGGCCTGCACTGCTGATCCTGTTCGGCCTGGAGATGCTGCTCAGGCTCTTCATTAAATCCGATGTCAAGAGCAGGGTGAGCGGCTGGGCCATCGTACTGATCATTGTGCTTATCGCCGCCAGCGGGGCACAGACGGTACTGGCCGGCGGTTCGCTGAGCAGCCTCCTGGGCAATCACAAGCTTGTCCCGGTAAGCGGGAAGGTAGAGGTGCAGCAGGACATCAAGAAGGTGAGAATCGTTCTGCCTCAAGGGAAGGTTAAGCTTGAAGGCGTACAGGGAATCACCCTGGAGTATGAAGGCAAGCTGGAGGTGCCCGGCAATACGGACACTGAAGCTGCTAACGCTCTGGAGCGCAGATGGAAGGTGACAACAGAAAGCGATACGCTTGTCCTGGAGCTGGAAGGGGAGAACAACTGGCTCGCTAACATCCACTTCGGCGTCAATTCCAATTCCCCTTACCTGAATGTCAGTATTCCGCAGAGCCTGGCGGCCCAAGTGGAGACCAGCGACGGCTCGATTGAAGCCGGAGGTCTGGCAGCAGGCGTGGATGTACGCAGCAGCAACGGAACGATGGATCTCCATGACATCTCCGGTGGCGTGACAGCCCGTACCAGTAACGGCACAGTGAATGTACAGAATGTTCAGGGTGAGGTCGATGTGGTCAGCTCGAACGGGGCAATCACGCTCGGCAATATCGACGGGGCTCTGTCTGCCAAGAGCAGCAACGGCAAGGTCACAGCCAATTCTGCGATTACAGGCGACTGGGTACTGAAGTCGAGCAACGGCAAGATTGTCCTCGGAGTTCCGGCGGTTACGGATGCCAAGATCAAGGCGGATACCAGCTCAGGCTCGTTGAAGGGCAACGTAACCTGGGACGGCGGTGACAATCACGGGACGGCTGTACTCGGCAAAGGGACCCATGAGGTCAGCTTATCCACCAGCAATGGTTCCATCACTGTAGAGACCGCTCAATAAAAGAGAGAAGGGTATCCTAAGCCGCCATCGTGCGTGCAGGATACCTTTTTTGATAGTCCGGCAGGTTAAATGAACGCTTATAGGCTATATCTATGGATGTGATAGAATCTATATCTTTGTCCTTTGGTCCAGGTTATGTTACAACAATATACAGAAGAACTATGTCTGCGTGCAGCAGGACTACTAAGGAGTGACTGGAATGAGCGAGGTCAAGAAAATCGCCGTAATTGCCGGGGACGGAATCGGACCTGAAGTTGTGGCTGAAGCGGAAAAGGTATTGAAAAGAACGGAAGAGCTGTTCGGGTATGCATTCGAAACAGAGCATGCCTTGTTCGGCGGAATTGCCATTGACGAGCGGGGAACACCGCTGCCGGAGGATACGCTGGAGATCTGCCGCAGTGCTGATGCTGTATTGCTGGGAGCTGTCGGCGGACCAAAGTGGGACAATAACCCGAAGGAGCTGCGTCCGGAGACCGGGCTGCTTGGCATCCGCAAGGCGCTGGGGCTGTTCTCCAATCTGCGCCCGGCCGTCGTCTTCGACTGCCTGAAGGATGCTTCGACGCTGAAGCCGGAGGTACTGGAGGGTACAGACCTGATGGTGGTGCGCGAGCTGACAGGCGGCATCTATTTCGGGGACAAGCTGCGCCGTCAGGGCGAGCATGGAGAAGAAGCGGTAGATACCTGTGTATACAATGTTACAGAGGTAGAGCGGATTGTCCGTCAGGCGTTCGAGATCGCCGGCAAGCGCCGCGGGAAGCTGGCCAGTGTGGACAAAGCGAACGTGCTGGAGACCTCCCGTCTGTGGCGTGAAGTAGTCAACCGTATTGCGCCGGAATATCCGCAGGTGGAGCTGGAGCATGTGCTGGTCGATAACTGTGCCATGCAGCTGCTGCGCCGTCCGTCGAGCTTCGACGTTATCGTAACCGAGAATATGTTCGGAGATATCCTCAGTGACGAAGCAGCGATGCTGACAGGCTCTATCGGGATGCTGGCTTCGGCATCGCTCGGAGAAGGCAGCTACGGCCTCTATGAGCCGGTTCACGGCTCGGCGCCTGATATTGCCGGACAAGGGCTGGCGAATCCGATTGCAACGATCCTGTCGCTGGCACTGATGCTGCGGATGACCTTCGGCTATGAGGATGCAGCCGCTGCCATTGAAGCCGCTGTGGCTGAGGTGCTGGATGCCGGCCACCGGACCAGCGATATCGCTGTAGACAAGAGCCAGGCCATCAGCACAGAGCAGATGGGCGACCTGATTGTAGCAGCTATCCGCCGGGCCTAGTCATTACCACATTGTTCCACCTTTGAAGCAGACGCAAGAAAAACTTCACAAAATATTGCTTGTTTATAATAATTATAAAAAAGTAATGACTGTAATATTGACTTTGATTTTGTACGATGATAACATTTGTTCTGTACCAGTAAGAAGGTAACCATCCATCAAAATCAAGAAAAGCATATTACACCCGGCAGTGCTCCGGGAGTTGTTTTTCTTACATAATTCAAAGGAGGATTTAAGCAATGGCAGAACGTTTGGTAGGTAAACCCGCCCCTGACTTCACTATGGAGACAGTAACAGGCGACGGTAAGGATTTCGGTAAGGTTAGCTTGTCCGACTATCGCGGTAAATGGCTTGTATTCTTCTTTTATCCGCTTGATTTCACCTTTGTATGCCCAACTGAGATTACAGCCCTGAGCGAAGCTGCGGCTGAATTCGCAGAGCTCGATACAGAAATCCTCGGCGTGAGCGTTGACTCGATCCACAGCCACAAGGCTTGGCTCAATACACCGAAGGATTCGAACGGTCTTGGACCGGTTAACTTCCCGCTCGCTTCCGACATCACGAAGAAGGTAGCCAGCGATTACGGCGTCCTGATCGAAGAAGAAGGCGTAGCGCTGCGCGGCTTGTTCATCATTGATCCTGACGGCGAACTGAAGTATCAGGTCGTCAACCATAACGATGTCGGCCGCAGCGTAGAAGAGACACTGCGCGTGCTGCAGGCTCTCCAATCCGGCGGGCTGTGCGCAATGAACTGGAAGCCGGGCGACAAGAACCTGTAAGCCTGCAGACGCTTTAAGCCGCGATCCTTGATAGTGTGAGAGAACCTCCTTCCCGGAATATTTCCGGGCTGGGAGGTTTTTTGCACCAATGGAAATTATTAGCCGGACAAGCCGTTTGAAATTAGGCTTTCAGGTTAATATATAGCTTAAAGGAGAGGAATCTCTTCCCCTGTTCCGCAATATAATAATAGGAAACCGGCGATGATAATACTCAAGGAGGGTGAACAAAAATGAGCTTTTGCTGTGGAGCGAGTATGGTTGGAACGAAGGGAACCCTAAAGCATTATCGCACGCAAGTCCATAATGTTCCCCTGCTGTTTTGTCCGGTGTGCCACCGGGTAGAGGTACATTACAAAGTCGAGAACGAATATGAAATACTGGCCGAATATGCCCATGGCGACGGTGTCACCGATGTGGATTTCCAGGATTATGTGATGGAAGATGAGGAAGCGATCTTCGAGAATGTCATTAATATGGAGAGCGAAGACCCGCTGGCCATTGTACGCAGCCAGATCGACATGTCGCTTGATCTGCTCGCTATCGCCAAGCAGATCGGTGATGCCAAGTGGGAACGCGAGTTGAAGAAGCGCCTGGCCGTCATGAGCCAGCGCCGTAACCGGCTGCAGCAGAAGGCCTGAGCCGCTGCATGATAAGCTCCCAGTAGGTAATAAATTAATGAGCCTCCGCGCGTTTGCGGGGGCTCTTTTCAATGAATTTGCAGGAAATTAGGTATTCTTCTGATATTAAATGTGTCTTAAGAATCATTTTAAGAATATTTTTGGGATTCGACAGATTCTCTGATTGCGTTGTCTTCTGCTCTTGGATATGATTGGAATATAGTTGAAACGGTTGGATAATATAATACGATTTCCGAATGTTCTGGCGGCTTCGTCATATACTCATATACATAGTAAATTGATGTCGCTTAAGCGTCTTTGTTAATTGCACTAAAAGGGGGAACTTCGTATCGTGATAAGCCAATATCAGGAAAGCTTGCTGTTAACAGCAAGAACGTTTCAAACTGGTGCAATGGATACTACCTATGAGGATGTGCTCGAGCATATCGACAGCGGAATTCTGCTGTTTGACGTGGATGGGGTCCTAACCTTCGTCAACAAGCAGATGTATGGCATCCTGGAGCTTAGCCGCCATTCTCTTCTGGGCTGCACGTTGTCACATTTGTTATCCCATATTCAGTTAAGCCGCTTCAAGAAGAAGCAGGTCCTGCGGAGCTACCGTGAAATGGTGCTCAAAGGTAAGCCAAGCTATGAATTTGTAGACGAATACGGACGGTACTGGCGTGCGTCTCTGTGCAGCGGAGAGCAAATGAAGGGCAGCTATCTGTTCACGTTCAAAGAGATTTCCGATTATAAGCTGATCGAGCAGACCGCTTATCAGAACGACAGTCTGGCGATGCTGGGCCGGTTATCGGCCTCCATTGCCCACGAAATCCGCAATCCTCTGACTGCAATCCGCGGCTTCATTCAGTTGCTGCATCCTCATCTGCATCTGCTTGGCAAAGAGGAATATGCCAAGATTATACTGGCAGAGATCGACCGCGCTAATGACATTATTCATGAATTTCTCAACTCTTCGAAGCCCTCTGTCCCCCAAGTCAGTATGATCCGGGTCTCCGCTTTGCTTAAGGAGGTAGTGCTCCTTACAGAGAGCGAGGCTCTGATGAAGAACTGCCAGATTCATCTGCAGCCGCTTCAGGAAGATCTGTTCATCTCAGGAGATATCAAGCAGATGAAGCAGGTGGTCCTGAATATGATAAGAAATGCAATGGAAGCGATTTCAGAGCGGGCCGATGAATCTGCCGGCAGAGTAGAGGTGGGGGCCCGCAAGGAAGGCACAGAGGTGCGCATCTTCATCTCTGACAACGGCAAGGGCATGGATATCTGCACGCTCGACAGGCTGTTTAACCCCTTCTTCACCACGAAAGAGAACGGGACGGGACTTGGACTGTCCGTCAGTGACCGGATCATCAAGAACCATGGCGGCACGATTTCGGTCAGCAGCCGGCTGAATGAAGGAACCCGGTTCGTTATTTCCCTTCCGCTCGTTCATTGAAGAGCTCATAACCTATAAATAAAGAACAGCCGCAAGTCTTCAGTAACTGAGACTTGCGGCTGTTCGCCGTGTGGACCCTGTATGGTTAGCCAGAGGGAGAGCCCCCTATTTGCGGGCCTTCATCTGCGCAGTGAGGGACTGCACTCCGTTCATAATCTTATCCCGTGTATTCTTGTTCTTCAGCAAGTAGGCCGCTCCCAATGCTACCGTCGTAAATAATGTCTTCTTGGTGTTCATGGTTATTCCTCCTTGGTCTGGTTGTCACAGGCTTATAACTAACATACCCCGAGCCCGGGAGTTCTAAACGAAGGAATACCAGATCCTCAAGGCAAGTCCGGCGTCTTAGCGCTTGTGACCCGCTGTAGTGCCTCCGCAGCACAGGGGGGAGTCCATAGATGCTGCAGGACAGCTCTTGCCCTTGTCACAGCCTGCACAGGCGCCCTGCTTGCCCTTCTGGATATGCCGGTAGATCATCCAGCCGGAGTACCCGAAGATTAGCGCTACAATCAGAATATTAACGATCATCGCTGCCATCGCTTCCTCTCAATATACTTGAACCTTGGACTAAGTTACGGTTACGACCATCCGAGCAAACGCCCGCCTTGATAGATGACCAGTGACACTGCATAAGCCAGCACCAAAGAATATCCCATGGAGAAAAAGGTCCATTTCCAGGAGGCTGTCTCCTTCTTGATGACCCCCACTGTAGCCAGACAAGGAATGTAGAGCAGAATAAAGGCCATGAAGCTAACGGAGCTAAGCGGCGTAAAGACGGCAGCAATCTGGCTCTCCAATCCGGCGGCATCCGGCGCATGGTAGATGATATTCATGGTGGAGACTACCACCTCCTTGGCCAGAAAGCCGGGAACCAGAGTAGAGCCGGCCTGCCAGGTGCCGAAGCCAAGCGGCTGCAGCAGCGGGGCAATCCATCCGCCGAATCCTGCCAGGAAGGAATGATCCATATCAACATTGAGACCGCCAGGGCCTGCGTAGGACATCAGCCAGATAATTACCGAGCCGGCGAGGATGATCGTACCCGCTTTACGCAGGAAGCCTTTACCCTTCTCCCAGGTGCTCCGGCCGAGGGTCTTAAGCTGCGGCATCCGGTAGGGCGGCAGCTCGATAATGAAGATAGAGGATTCATTCTTGAACAGATGCTTGGAGAACAGCTTGCACAGAATCAGTGCAAACACAACACCCAGAACGTACATCGCCATTACAGCTGTAGCCTGCTGGGCCGGAAAGAAGACCGCTGCGAACAGCAGATATACCGGCAGGCGGGCGGAGCAGGACATCAGCGGCAGAAGCAGCGTGGTCAGCATCCGGTCCTTGGGCTGCTCGATGCTGCGGGCGGCCATAATGGCCGGCACATTGCAGCCGAAGCCGATGATGAACGGAATGAAGGCTTTGCCGTTCAGGCCCATCCGTTCCATCGTGCTGTCCATCAGCAGGCAGACGCGGGCCATATAGCCGGAATCCTCCAGGAAGGAGATGATCAGGAACAGAATGAAGATCTGCGGGACAAAGACGACTACCCCGCCGACACCTCCAATAATCCCGTCGACGATCAGCGCATGGGTGAATTCCGAGGCTCCAAGCATCTGCAGCAGCGAATTCGTCCAGTCGCTCAGCGGTCCGCCGATGAAGCCATCAACCAGATCCGATAACGGACTGCCGGCCCAGTCAAAGGTCGTTTTGAACATGACATACATGAAGAACAGGAACAGAGGCAAGCCCAGATACCGGTGAGTGAGAATAGAATCGAGCCGTTCGGTCAGGTTATGCGGCTTCTGCCGGGAGGAATCAATCGCAGCCGCGCATACAGAGCGGATGTAATCCATGCGGACAGAGCGTATCCACTGGGGAAGCGTGAGGGCCAGTTTATCCTTCTGCAGCCTGCTCTGGCAGGCTTCACAAATCTCTGTTAAGCCGGTAATATCCATCCGTTTCATAAGGAATTCTGTAACAACCGGATTCTGCTCCATCAGCTGCAGAGCTACCCAACGAAGGTTAGGCAGTTCAGAGGTTTTCTGCAACTGCGTAACAATAGAGGCGATGGTCTCTTCAACCAACTTGCCGTAATCCAGCCGGAAGCTGACAGTCGGGATATGGGACGGCTTCTCCAGGACGCTGAGCACCTGGCCGGTGCCCTTCCCGGTTCTGGCAACCAGCGGCATGACGGGAATGCCGAGCTGGGCCTGCAGAATACCCGGATTGACCTGAATGCCGCGGGCCTGGGCCACATCGGTCATATTCAGTCCAAGAATAGCCGGTTTGCCGTATTCGAGCAATTGAACTGTAAGGAGCAGGTTCCGTTCGAGCTGGGAGGCATCGACAATGTTGATCAGCGCTTCGGGGTTCTCTTCGATCAGGTACTGGGCAGCAACGCCTTCATCGCGGGAGAGGGGGTGAAGGGAGTAGATTCCGGGCAGGTCGATCAGCTTGCCGGCTCCGTTCTTCAGGCTGCCGATCTTTTTCTCGACCGTGACGCCCGCCCAGTTGCCGACATATTCGTAGGAGGAAGTAAGGGTGTTGAATAGTGAGGTTTTGCCGGTGTTGGGATTGCCCACAAGTGCGATAGAGCTCATGACACCTTCACCTCAATCAAGGATGCTTCTTTACGGCGGATTGCAAATAACTGGCCGTTGCATTCCAGTGTAACAGGTCCCAGGAAAGGCCCCTTGCCCTTCAGACGGATGACCACACCCTCAGACACTCCAAGATCGGCCAGACGCCGCCGCAGGACAGGGTTCATGCCCTCAATGCTATGAATGGAACCGGTTGAGCCTGGTTGTAAATGCAGCAGGGAGCAGGATGCAGATACCATTATTATCCCTCCAAAAGATATTGATAATCAATCTCAATGATATCTTGAAATGTAGCATTTTTATGTAAAAAGTACAGTGATTTATGTCATTGTCTAAGGTTGCTGAAATCAGTATAGAAATCGCGGAATTTGTCTTTACAATATATTCTTCATTAAAGTATGATTGAACGATAATGTAAGCATAGTAAAGAGATACCCCGAAGGGAGAGCCGCATTGTGAAGACGAATCAGAGTAAAATTGTCGATTGTACCATCCGCGATGGGGGATTGGTGAATAATTGGGATTTCAGCGTTGAATTTGTGCAGAAATTATACGCAGGGCTGAATGAGGCCGGTGTTGATTATATGGAGATCGGATACAAAAACTCGCCGAAGCTGCTCAAAGGTTCCGAGGGTGCGGGTCCCTGGAGATTCCTGAATGATGACTTCCTGCGCAAGGTCATTCCGCAAAAGGGTCATACCAAGCTGTCCGCTCTGGTGGACATCGGGCGTGTGGACGAGAACGATATTCTGCCGCGCAGCGAGAGTATGCTGGATCTGATCCGTGTGGCCTGCTACAGCAAGGATGTGGACAAGGCCCTTCAGCTTGTACAGACCTTCCATGATCTAGGATATGAGACGACGATCAATATTATGGCTCTGTCCAATGTAATGGAGAATGAATTACTGGAAGCTTTTGAGATGATCCGTGAGAGCGTTGTGGATGTGGTGTATATCGTGGATTCCTACGGCAGCCTCGACCATAATGATATGCATTACCTGATCGAGAAGTTCAAGACACATCTGCCCAATAAGCGCCTGGGCGTACACACGCACAACAATCTTCAGCTGGCCTTCTCCAATACGCTGGTTGCCGCCGAGAAGGGCGTGGAGCTGCTGGATGCCTCCTGCTATGGTATGGGCCGTGCGGCAGGTAACTGTCCGACAGAGCTGCTGGTTACCCACCTGAAGCATACGAATTACATCCTGCGTCCTGTGCTGGATATTGTCGAGAACCTGATGATCCCGCTGCGGGAGAAGGAAGAGTGGGGGTATATCATTCCTTACATGATTACCGGAACCTTGGACGAACATCCCCGCTCGGCAATGGCGCTGCGATCCTCAGACGATAAAGACAAAGCGGTTGACTTCTATGACAAGCTGACAACACCTGAGGTTAATTTCGGGGATAAATAACCGTCTCGAAGGAGCAAAGCACTCGCCTCTACTTGTGGCCGGTGCTTTTTTTCTTCCGGTGGCGGTTCCGTTCAATATTGTAGATGATCGATGTAACTTTACGGAGCTGTCATGCCGATATTTATACATAGGACATTGTATACATCCAATAGTTACTATAGATATCATTTTTAGACGCGAGGGACTTATGAGACAAGAAGAGAGAAAAACCATTCATGCGGCTGTTCTAGGAGCTGTGCTGTTCCTTCTGATCCAGATTTTTCGTACACCGCTGGGCCTGATTGAGGATAAGGATCTGCTTATGGCGCTTTACCTTATTCTGGGCTGCTGTACTGTGGCGTTTGGATTTGCGATTTTTGCCCAGGGCTGGTTGTTGTTCTCGAGCAGATTATCCAGAGCAAGGCTCTATACATCTGCGCTGTTCCTCGGCGTGAGCATCTTCGACTTCCTGCATGTTCTCGGTTTCACAGGCATCCCGGGAATCACCTCATATATCAGCGTGGAGCAGTCCCTGTGGCTGCTGACCTTCTCGCGTCTGGCCAGTGCCCTGGGCATCGTGTTTATCTTCTGTCATGCGGACCAGCCGGTAGAGGCTGCCAGCAAGAATAAGGTGTTCCGGAATTCCTTCCTGCTGCTGCTGGTGGCCGGTGCCTTATTCTGCTTCGGCAATCTATGGGTGTCCGGGCTTGAGGATTCTGCATGGGCAGAAACAGCCAGAAATCTGATGAATATGGCAGTGCTGTTTGTATATCTGTTTGGCGCAGGCATCATTATCTATCCGGGGAAAAGGGAGAAATCGGCCTCCCTGCTGATTATTATCCGTTCGCTGGTATTTTTCGCCCTGGGCCAGGTCTTCTTCATGAATCTGTTCAGTGTGGGAGAGACAGATTATCTGTTCGGGATGCTCAGCAGCGCAGCGGCGTATTACCTGCTCCTTACCGGGGTCTACCGGCTGACGCTGGAGGAGCCCTTTCAAGAGAATCAGGAGGCGGAGGCGCGAATTAATTACCTGGCCTACCACGATGAGCTGACCGGCCTGCCGAACAGACGCCGTCTGATGCAGCGCATGGAGGAGATCGTACTCCAGAGTGAGAAGGACAAGAGCCGCGGCTTCTCGGGGCTGGTCATTATGAATATCAATCACTTCAAGAATATCAATGATTCCCTTGGCCATTATGCCGGAGATCTGCTGCTGCAGCTGGTCTCCCGGCGGATTAAGGATGAGGTGAAGGCGGGGGAAGAGCTCTTCAGCATGGGGGCGGATGAGTTTGCTTTTCTGATGACGGAGCGGACCGGTCTGGAGCATTGCCTCGTCCGGGCTGGCGAGCTGCTGCAGCTGTTCGATACGCCGGTGGGTCTGGAGTCGGGGGAATACCATATCTCGCTGAGTCTGGGCGTAAGCATCTATCCTGGGGACGGGGATACCGCCGAGCAGCTGATCCAGAATGCGGATACGGCGGTACATAATGCGAAGGAGCAGGGGGTGGAGATCCGGCGCTATATCCCGGCGATGCAGATGAAGGCCAAGGAGCGTCTTAAGCTGGAGAATGATCTGCGCCGGGCCTTGGAGCGGGATGAATTCTATCTCGTCTATCAGCCCCAGGTTCTGCTGGAGACCGAGGAGATTGTCGGCATGGAAGCGCTGCTCCGCTGGAACCATCCGAAGCGCGGACTGGTCTCTCCGGTAGACTTCATTCCAATCGCCGAAGAGAGCGGGCTGATTGTGCCTATAGGGGAATGGGTGCTCAGAACGGCCTGCCTGCAGAATAAAATGTGGCAAGACGCGGGCTATCATCCGATCTGCGTGTCCATTAACCTGTCGATGCGCCAGTTCCTGCAGCCGAATCTGGCCGGCAAGATCGATGCCATCCTGGAGGAGATCGGTCTCGATCCCTGCTATGTGGACCTGGAGATTACCGAGAGCATGACGCTGGATAAGGAGACCGCCTTCGAGCAGCTGATCCGCCTGAAGCGGCTGGGCGTGTGCATCAGCATCGATGATTTCGGCACAGGCTACAGCTCTCTGCATTATCTGAAGAATATGCCGATTGACCGGCTGAAGATCGACCGCTCCTTCGTATCTGATGTCATGGAGGACAGCAACAATGCGGCGATTGTCTCGACCATTACGTCCATGGCCCACCACTTGAAGCTTAAGGTAACCGCCGAAGGCGTTGAGAATCAGGAGCAGCTGCAATTCCTGCGCCAGCAGCACTGCCATGAGGCGCAAGGATACCTGTTCAGCAAGCCGGTGAAGGCGGCGGAGTTCGAGCAGTCCTTCCTGAAGCCTTTGCTGGAGATGCCCTCCTAGCCCCCACAAATCCGCCGCCGCAAGGGTTGCATTTTATTCGTAGCGGTGGTAGAATGTTTCATGTACTCGATTCGAGTTGCGGGTGTAGTTCAATGGTAGAACTTCAGCCTTCCAAGCTGATAGCGTGGGTTCGATTCCCATCACCCGCTCCATAATGATTAACCTAAATCCTTGTTATGCAAGGGTTTTTTTGTGTTTTCCTGGAGGCGGGCTGATGTGGGCGGAAAAGCGAATACGTTTGACTAGTAGATTTCTGCTCTTACATTCAAATAGGTGATTGTATTTCCTGCAATAGAAAATGGATTACTGACCGTAAAATGAGATTCTATTGGATTTCATACAGTAGAATGTTGGGTTTTGGGTGAAAACTGGCCCTTGTTCAACATTCCATTGTACGGAATACAATCGATTCTGTTTCGAAGCCTTTTTTACAGCAATCCAATGTACAAAATGCAGTTACTATCGTTCCAGTAATGATCATATTCACAATATTAAATCTGATGCTGTACTAGTAGAGCATCAGAATTAAACAAGTGATTTCATGCCATAAAACGGTAAGGTATGAAGCTGCGTTCGTAGCAAAAAAACAGGGATAAGTGTATTCTGTGCAACTAAAAACAGTGAAGGCGAAGGTTTTCCTCGTCTAACTGTATTCTGTACAACTAAATTTGCCCGGATGAGCAAAAATCCAGATATAGAGGCATTTTAACTGCAGAAATACAACTAAACGGAGATTCGGCTGCACATCCGGCGATTTAGTTGTACGAATTACAATTAAGCCTACCCCTGCATAAAAACCGCTACTTTCCTCTTCCACCCGAGGTAAACCCTCAGCATAACATTAGTTAAAGTAATTCTCACACGTTTAGATCTGATGAGCTACTAGCGAGAACGCAAACTGAATAAAGCCTGGCTCCTGTATAGGGGCCAGGCTAATTATCCATCCGGGCGGGGCCGGAATTAGACGGTCTTCAGGAATTCCACGATGGTCAGCAGGCCCTTGTCGAAGTTCTCCAGGTTGAAGTGCTCATCCGGCGCGTGCAGGTTCTCGTCATCCAGACCGAAGCCCATCAGGACCACCGGTGCCTTCAGGATGCGGGCGAAGCTCTCCATAATCGGGATGGAGCCGCCGTCCTTGGTGAAGAGGGCACGGGTGCCGTACACCTTGCCGTAAGCATCCGCAGCCGTCTGCAGAATCGGATGGGAAGGATCAATATTGAAGGCGCGTGCCTTCTCCATCTGCTTCACCTGCACCTTGGCGCCGCTCTGGATGTTGGCCTTCAGATGGGCTTCAACGGCATCCAGGATATGCTGCGGGTCCTGGTCGCCTACGAGGCGGCAGGTGATTTTGGCGTGGGCTTCCTTAGGGATGACGGTCTTGCTGCCCTCTCCCTGGAATCCGCCGTAGACGCCGTTCAGCTCCAGCGTTGGACGGGCGCCTACACGCTCTACGAAGCTGTAGCCTTCCTCTCCGTATAATTGCTCCAGACCAAGGCCTGCTCTGACCTTGTCCTCATCGATGCCCTGTTTGGCGAACTCTTCACGCATCAGCGGGGAGAGCTCAGGCACACCGGTGTAGAAGCCGTCCACCGATACGCGGCCCTTGTCATCATGAAGGGTGCTGAGCAGCGAGACCATCGCGTGCAGCGCATTCGGAACGCCGCCGCCATAGGAGCCGGAGTGCAGATCGGTTGAGGCGGTGTTCACGGTCACTTCCATGGAGCACAGGCCGCGCAGGCCGGTGCAGATGGCCGGACGGCCGCGCTCCAGCAGGGAGGTATCGGAGACAAGTACGGCGTCTGCCGCCAGCTTGTCCTGATGGGCTTCCAGGAACGCAGGCAGGTTCACGCTGCCTATCTCTTCTTCGCCTTCGATACAAAGCTTGATGTTGACCGGAAGAGTACCTTCCTGCTTGAGAATGGCTTCGATTGCCTTGATGTGCATGAAGACCTGGCCTTTATCGTCCGTGGCTCCGCGCGCATACAGCTTGCCGTCGCGGATCTGCGGTTCAAACGGAGGCGTGGTCCAAAGATTCAGCGGATCAACCGGCTGGACATCATAATGTCCGTAGACCAGAATGGTCGGCTTGCCGGGAGCATGAAGGTAGTCGGCATAGATTACCGGATGGCCGGCAGTGGGGTGAAGCTCAATATTCTCCAGTCCCGCGCGCTTCAGGGTCTCGACCAGCCAGGCGGCCGCGGCATTTATATCTTCCTTATGGGTGGAGAGGGCGGAGATGCTGGGAATGGACAGCCATTGCTTCAGCTCGGCAAGCTGGGCTTCACGCTCAGCCTGGAAATAATTTTCGTAAGACATAGTGGATATGTACCTCCTTGGATTTCGCTGCTTAATCCGCAGGGACCTGTTATGCGCTGCATAAGGCTCAGGCTCCTGCGGTTCTTAGATTCGGCAGTGTAATGCATCCATTATACTGGAGAACCCCCGATGGATCAAAAAGGAAAGTTCAAGCCCCTGCCTCCCTCCGGGTTATTGATAACTAATCGGCAACCATGATAGACTTAGTGGACTTAAGCGATAGGGGCGAAAAGAACAGTGTCAGTGAATCAATCTGCAAGCCATGAATATGAAACGCAAACGTCCAGCGGCGGGAGCCGGACTTATATCTATACCTATGCCCACTCACCGGATGAGGCCTCGCTGTGCGCGATGGAGCTGCGCTGCCTGTTCGGACGGGAGATTCCGGCAGGGATCTTTGCAAGCGGGGTCCGGGTGGAGGTCAGCCGCAGCCCTTTTATGAAAGAGCGGATCGATGTGATGTATGAAGGGGATACCCTGGAGGAGATCTACCGGCAGACAGAGCAGGTGGAGGTTGAGGGCCAGACCTTCAAGGTGATTTATGTGAAGATTAATGATCTGGCGCCTGAGCATAAAATTGAATACGATGAGCGCCGGGCCATTGAGCGGGAGATCGGCATGAGGATTGAAGGCGAAGCGGATGTGAACCATCCTGAGCGGGTGTACGGGATTGTTACGCTGGGCGGACGCTGGTACTTCGGCCCATACCATAAGAATCAGGCGACCTGGTTCCGGCAGATGAAAAAGCCCCGCAGCTACTCCATCGCACTCAGCACACGGGTGGCCCGGGCGGCGGTTAATATGGCGGTTCCGCGGACCCATGGTGTGAAAATGATCGACCCCTGCTGCGGGATCGGAACTGTTATGGTGGAGGCACTGTCGATGGGAATCGATATTGTCGGCCGTGATATTAATCCGCTGATTGCCGCCGGGGCGCGTACGAACATCGCCCATTTCGGCTTCGAGAGTGAAGTGACGCTCGGGGATATCGCTGATATTACGGAGCATTATGACGCAGCCGTTGTGGATATGCCGTATAATCTGTATTCCCGCATCACACCGGAGGAACAGTACTCCATTCTGGCGAATACCCGCCGGATTGCCGACCGGGTGGTCATTGTGGCCATTGAGGCCATGGATGAGATGATTAACGCAGCCGGATTCAGGATCATTGACCGCTGCGTGGCGAAGAAGGGTGCGTTCTCCCGGCATTTGATGCTGTGTGAATAAATCGAAATAGAGGCGGTGTGCTTATGGAACCGAAATGGTTATCCTGGGCCAAAGAGATTCAGGGGATTGCCCAGACCGGACTGACCTATGCCAAGGATGTGTACGATATTGAGCGGTATCAGGCGTTGCGTGAGCTGAGTGTGGATATTATGGCACATTATACGTATGAGAGCAAAGAGCGCATCCGGCTCTCCTTCGCTGGAGAGGACGGATATGCCACCCCTAAGGTGGATATCCGCGGAGTTATTTTCAGGGATAACCAAATCCTGCTTGTCCGCGAGAAGCTTGACGGCAAATGGGCACTGCCCGGGGGCTGGGCGGATATCGGGTTGTCTCCGAGCGAAGTGGCGGTCAAAGAGATTGAAGAGGAATCCGGGTATAAGGCGGAAGCAGTCCGTCTGCTCGCTGTGCTGGATAAGAAGTTTCATCACCACCCTCCAGAACCGTACCATGTCTACAAAATGTTCATTCTCTGCAAAATCACCGGGGGTGAGGCCGCAGGGGGTGTGGAGACGAGCGCAGCCGGATTCTTTGCCGAGGATGAGCTGCCCGAGCTATCGGAAGAGCGCAATACAGCCGAACAGCTGCACATGGTTTTCCAATATTTACATGATCCCGAAAAAGCGGTAATATTGGACTAAAGCACTGCATATAATATATGACCAAATGTGTATAAGTTTATTTAATACATAATTTGGTTAATAATATTTATGTAAGCCTTTCCAATCGTATTCCGCTGAGCCTTTATATCTAAAAAAATACCCGGAAGTGTATCTTTTTAGGCCAGGCGGTCTACATTTTTTCCTCTGCTTTGACGATAGATATTTTAGGAGGGGATCGCATGGAACAAGAAGAGTTAAGACTTCCGCTTGCTCAGGAGAGTATGTCGCGTCCTGCAGAAGGCAATATCGCCACCGGTCTGGTGTGGGGGGTTCTGATCAGCATTCCCTTATGGATCTCGCTGATTGGCTGGATTACGGGGATCTGGAAGTTCTAAGTCCTGTCCGCAGAAGCTGTATAACTTAATATCAACCTGTACCTATACAATGAAGGCTGCTTCTTCCTGTCGGAGAAGCAGCCTTTTGATTTGTTGCGGATTACAGGTCCCGGTTGACATGCACCAGCCGGAAGTTCTCACAGATGACCCGCATGTCCGGGTCAAAGGATTGCCCTTCGCTCTCAAGCTCCCGGGTGAAGTACACTTTATGCTCATGCCGCCATGATTCGAGGCTGCGGTCGTCTTCGCCCTCTGAATAGGCGAATTCCGCTGTTACTTCGCCAAAGGGAACCACCTCAACCTTCGTTGTTTCAACAATGGCACGCGGCTGGCCTTCGCTGTCCAGCAGGACGGACAGCCCGCCAATGAAGGGCAACGGAATTCCTTTTGCTTCAATCAGCTCATAGTTCTGTGCCGTTCCGGTCTTGATTCCGCTGAGGACCAGCGCAAGCAATTCATCGGCCAGCCGGGGATTGTCCCCGAATGCCCAGGCACTGTCGAACCGGTCCGCCGCTCCCGGATGCTGAACCAGATAGGATTCCCAATATTTCGTGATCTGCGGGGTTAATGTCATTATGGTCACCTCTTTATTAGATTCAAAAGATTAAAAGATCCGCTGTCAGCTTTCGGCTTCGCTTAGCCAGCCGCTGTAAAGTTCATCCAGCTTCTGCTGCGCAGCTTCGCGTGCTGCATGAAGCTCAGCCAGCCGCTGTGCGTCGCTGGCCAGCTGCGGGTCCAGCATCTGCGCGTCAATCCCGGCAAGCTGCGACTCCGCAGCGGCAATGTCCTGCTCCCAGGCAGCGGCCGGGCGCGGCTTGCGGCTTGGCGCGGCGGCAGCAGCGGCGGTGCCTTCAGCTTTCGGGGCTGCCGCCTGGGCAGACCGGGACCGGGTGCTACCGGCTGCGGATGATGCGGAAGCTGGTGCTGCCGCCGCCTGCTGCTGGGCTTGCGCGGCACGCTCGGCCTGCTTCTCCTTGTAGTATTCGTAGTTCCCGGAGAAGGAGGAGAAGCGGCCATGATCGATGCTCCAGAGCTTGCCGAAGCAGCGGTTAATGAAATAACGGTCATGCGAGACAGCCAGCACTGTACCCGGGAATTCCTCCAGCGCTTCTTCCAGCGCTTCGCGGGAATCAATGTCCAGGTGGTTGGTCGGCTCATCAAGAATGAGCAGATTCGGCCGCCGGTGCATCAGGACCGCGAAGCGCAGCCGGGTCCATTCCCCGCCCGAGAGGTTGGCGATGCTCTTGAAGACATCGCTGCCGTAGAAGAGGAAGCGGGCCAGCTGGCCGCGGGCCTCGCCTTCTTCCAGCCCGGCCTCCTCGCGGAAATACCGCAGGACAGATTGCCCGCCCTCCTCCGGCACGGCTTCCTGGGCAAGGTAGCCGACCACAGCTCTGGACGCCAGCGTACAGCTGCCGCTGTCCGGCGCTTCCTGGCCGAGGATAATCTTCAGCAGGGTGCTTTTGCCTGCGCCGTTGCCGCCGATGAGAGCGGTGGTCTCCCCGTATCTCAGAATATCGCTGGCCGCCGAGAAGAGTTGCCGCGGTCCGTAGGCCTTGCTGACCCGGTCCAGGATGACCACCTGATTGCCGGTCCGGTCCTCCTGCTGGAGCTGCAGATCCATGGATTTGCGCTCCAGGATTGGCCGCTTCACCTTAACCATCCGGTCGAGCACCTTCTGCATCGAAGCGGCGCGGCGGTGGAAGGAGGGGTTCGGCGGATTGGAGCGGTTACCCCATTCGATCAGCCGTTTGATGCTCTCCTGCATCTGCTTGATCTTCTTCTGCTGCTCCTGATAGTCGGCGAACTGCTGGAGCAGCCGCGCTTCCTTCTCAACCTGGTAGCCGCTGTAGTTCGTATGGTAGGTGAACGCCTCGCCGTCTTCAAGCTCAATGACCTTTTTGACTACGGCATCCAGGAAATAGCGGTCATGGGAGATGACAAGGACGGTGCCGTCATAGGTCTGGAGGAATTGCTCCAGCCATTCGATGGCCTCCATATCCAGATGGTTGGTCGGCTCGTCGAGCAGCAGAATATCAGGGCGGCGCAGCAGCAGCTCGGCCAGGCCGACCTTGGTCTTCTCCCCGCCGGAGAGTGAAGCGAACCGGCGATCATATTGATCGGTTCCAATCCCGAGTCCGCTTGCGATCCGCTGGATGGAGGCTTCGATCTCATAGCCGCCCGCAGCCTCGAACTTCTCCTGCAAGGTGCCGTATTCCTTCAGCAGCCGGTCCCAGGCCCGTTCGTCTTCACCCGCTCCGGGAGCGGACATCTCCTGCTCCAGCTCGCGCAGGCGGCGCTGCCACTGAAGCGGCTCGGCGAAGCTGCGCTGGAGGACCGCATAGACGGTCTCGTTGTCGTCCGCCTCCTGAATCTGGGCCAGCAGCCCGATGACGCTGCCCCGGCGGATCGAGAGCTGCCCCTGATCCGGGCGCTCCTCTCCGCTGAGCAGATGGAAGAGGGTCGTTTTGCCGGTGCCGTTGCGGCCGATGAGGCCGATTTTCTCGCCCTGGCGGATGTCGAAGGTGACGTCGCTGAGGACGAGCTGGGCACCGTGGTATTTTTGAATATTTTGGCATGAGATAATCATGGTTATTCTCCTTTACGGGAAATGCGCTTATCCGCATACAAAAAGACCGCAGGGAAATATCCCTGCGGCCTGAGAATTCTTCGGGTTATAGCATCCGTTGAAGTGTAGGCGAGAAAGGCATTTCACAATGTTGTAGTGTTATTGAGTTCATGTAAATGGACAGACTTCTCCCGTTGTTGGCCATAACATGAATGATGCCAGACATGATATTAATCAGCCGGCAGCTAACACTGTTGGTCACATTGTGATCCATTCTCCTACACCTCCTTTTGTACATAAATATAGATCAGTGTACCCAAAAACAAGCAAAGAAGCAAGAGGGAATCCGCCTCCCTGGACATAAATGCACCGGAACGCAAGTAGTATGAAGTGAGGCAGCAGCGATATTGCCGGCCGGACGGCTGGGGAAAAGAGGAGAGCGATGGCGATTTTTAACGGATTGTTGGGAAATGCCAGCAAGGTTGCGCCGGGGGAGGTGCAGAAGGAATACAGCCAGATTCTGACTCCGCATGAAACGGTTGAGCATGCCTACAAGCTGATCCGGGATATGCTGATCTTCACGGACAAACGGCTGATTCTCGTAGACAAGCAGGGGATGACCGGCAAGAAAACCGAATACCATTCCGTTCCTTACAAAAGCATCACCCATTACGCCGTGGAGACGGCCGGGCATTTCGATCTGGATGCGGAGCTGTGCCTGTATATCTCGGGGGCGGGGCTGCCGCTGAAGAAGACCTTCAACAAGTCGGTCAATATCTACGAGGTGCAGAGTGTGCTGTCGCAATACATTCTGAAGTAACAGGCTGGCGGAACGCTTCAGCCGAAAGTTTGTGCATGGTTCACAAAAATGGCGGCAGGCGCTGTACGGGGCTGCGGAATCCGTTGACAGGGCGTGCGGGCGTGCGGTTAAATGGCACTAACTTGAACGCTATGAAGGGAAAGGATGGTGGCCGGCATGGCCAGAGGACCTGTGACCGGAACGAAAACGATGGTGGTCAGCCCCCACTATCTGGCGTCGGCAGCGGGCGCGCGCATCCTCGAACGGGGCGGCAACGCCTTCGATGCGGCGGTGGCCGTCAGCGCTGCGCTGGCGGTGGTCTACCCGCATATGACCGGGCTGGGCGGCGATGCGTTCTGGCTGACGTACTGCGCGGGTGAAGGGCGCGTACGGGCCTACAACGGCAGCGGACGCTCGGGCTACGCCGTCCGCAGGGACTGCTATGCCGGGGAGGAGGCGATTCCCCGGCGTGGGGTGCGCAGCGCCATTACGGTTCCCGGAATGGCGGACAGCTGGTCAGCCGTCCAGAGGGAGTATGGGCGGCTGACTCTGGCCGAGGTGCTGGAGCCGGCTATCGGCTACAGCGCCGGAGGCTTCCCGCTGTCCCCGGACCAGCACGGGGGCAGCGTCCTGGCCGGAGCCGCGCTGTCCCCGGAAGCGGCGGCGGTGTATCTGCCCGGCGGCCGGGTGCCGGCGGCGGGCGGGCGGTTCGTGCAGCGGCAGCTGGCCGGGACGCTGCGGGCCTTGGCGGGGGGCGGCCGGGATGCCTTCTATACAGGCCGCATCGCCGGGGAGATCGCCGCGTATATGCGCGCAGCCGGAGGCTATCTGACCCGGGAGGACTTCGCTGATCACCGGGGGAATTGGGAGGAGCCGGTTTGCACGGAATATCACGGGCATACCGTCTATCAGGCCCCGCCCAACTCGCAGGGCTTCTCTGCGCTGATGGCGCTTAATATCCTGGAGCATTATAACTTTGCAGATATCGAGCATGGCTCCTACGAATATTATCATCTGCTGGTGGAAGCGCTGAAGCTGAGCTTCCGTGACCGGGACCGCTACCTGACCGACCCTGCCTTCAGCCCGGTACCGCTGGACCGGCTGCTGGATAAGGCGTATGCGGCGGAGCTGGCGGCATCCATTGATCCCCGCCGGGCGCTTGCTTCACCCGCCGAGCCGGTAGGCCGGGATACGGCATATGCCGCTGTAGTGGACGGTGAGGGCAATGCGGTGTCGTTCATTCAGAGCCTGTATTTTGAATTCGGGTCCGGTGTGACCGCCGGAGATACGGGGATTCTCCTCCAGAACCGGGGGTCCTTCTTCTCGCTCGATCCCGGCCATGTCAATACGCTGGAGCCGCACAAGCGGACGTTCCACACGCTCATGCCGGCGATGGCCTGCCGGGAGGGCAGGCCGGTGTATCTCTACGGTACGCAAGGCGGGGAAGGACAGCCGCAGACCCAGACGCTGCTGCTCACGCGGATGCTGCATTACGGGATGGACCCGCAGGCTGCGGTGGATGAGCCCCGCTTCGTCTGGGGCAGAACCTGGGGCGAGCCTACACAGGAGCTCAAGGTGGAGAGCCGGGTGACGCAGACGGTGCGGGAGGAGCTTGCGGAAGCGGGGCATCTGGTCCGGGAGGCCGGGAGCTACGACGGGATTATGGGCCATGCCCATGCCATTGCGATCGATAGGGGCGGTTACCGCAGCGGAGGGACGGACCCGCGCTGTGACGGAGCGGCCATTGGATGGTGAGCCGCTTGGGGCAGCCGGTGCAGAGCAGAGAGGAACGGTATTCCGGGAGAAAGGGGGCGGCAGCATTGGCACTACATAATCATCACGGCGCCTTCCGGGTGCCGGAGCTTGAGGTTCCCGGCAGCGGGCGAGGTCCCTTACAGGGCCTGAGCTTTACGGTAAAAGATGTCTTCGCGGTGGCCGGGCACCGCTCTTCCGCCGGCAATCCGGACTGGCTGCGCACCCATGAGCCGGCGGCGGATCATGCGCCCGCTGTGCGCAGGCTGCTGGAGGCCGGGGCCGATCTGCGGGGTGCGGCTCATACGGATGAGCTGATGTACAGCCTAGGTGGGGAGAATTACCACTACGGCACTCCGGTTAATCCGCACGGGCAAGACCGGATTCCCGGCGGCTCGTCCAGCGGATCAGCGGTGGCGGTAGCTGCGGGCAGTGTGGACTTCGCGCTGGGGACCGATACCGGCGGATCGGTGCGGGTCCCTTCGTCTTACTGCGGCGTGTTCGGCTTCCGCCCGACGCACGGAGCGGTGCCGCTGGAAGGCGTCATTCCGCTGGCTCCGGGCTTCGATACGGTCGGCTGGATTGCAGGCAGCGCGGAGCTGCTGTTTAAGGTGGGCCGCGTGCTGCTGGCGGGAGCGGATAGTGGCAGGGGCGTGCATGTGCTGCTGGGAGAGACGGATAGTGGTGGGGACGTGCATGTGCTGGAAGCGGGGGTGGAAGATGGCAGGGCCGGGCGTGTGCTGCTGGAAGAAGCGGATAGTGGCGGGAATGGTCGTGTGTTGCTGACGGGGGCGTACAGTGGCTGGGACTGGCGTGTGCTGGAGGCGGGAGCGGACAGCGGAGGTGACGGGAGTGCCCAGGACGGCGGGGAACGGGCGGAGCGGTCAGGCAGGTCAGCGGCTGTCGCTGGCCCCGGGCTGGCACGAATGTTCGTGCCGCCGGAATGCTGGGCGCTTGCGGAGCCGGACAGCGCCGTCTTCCTGAAGCGGGCGCTGGAGCAGCTTCAGGCCGGGGCTTCGCTGCAGGCTGCCGAAGCCGTGATTGCCCCTGAAGGGCTGAAGGCCTGGATGGATGCCTTCCGCGAGCTGCAGGGCGCCGAGATCTGGGCGACCCATGGCGGATGGATCGGCCGGGAGCGGCCGGCCTTCGGGCCCGATATCGCCGCCCGCTTCGCCTGGGCGGCGGGGCTGGCCGGCGCGGATCAGCGCCGGGCCGACGGGCTGCGCCGCAGGGTCGCGGAGCGGCTGCGGCGGCTGCTTGGGAATGACGGGTGCCTCGTCATTCCGACTGTGCCCGGTCCGGCTCCGCTGCGCGGCGCAGCGCCGGACCAGCTGGAGCGCAACCGCAGCGGAGCGATGCGGCTCTGCTGCATCGCCGGGCTGGCCGGGTTGCCGCAGGTTACGTTGCCAGTGCCCGGCCCCGGCGGACTGCCGCTGGGACTGTCCGTCATCGGCGGACATGGACAAGACCTGAAGCTCCTGTCATGGATTCAGGAGATCTGGAAGTAGCTGGAGGCCGGGCCGCTTAACGGGTGCCCGTCTTCAACAGGATGTCGATGGCTCTGACCGGCGGATGGTCCAAGCTGCTCCACTGCTGCACAGCCTGGTACTCAGCGGAGTCCAGGTCAGGGCGTTCCACCCGGAACTGCTGATTGCTGATCCACCGGTAGCTTACAATCGGCCAGTTAGGGGTGTGCATGTAAGTATCAGCTAAGGTGGCAGATGCAGCCGGGAGCAGTTCCATCTTCCGCAGCTCGGCAGCGATCAGTATGTGGCGGAGGAGCGTGCCGCCTTCGTTGTAAGCAAACCGCAGCAGGACGGAATTACCGTCCGGGGACAGCTGGAAGTCCTGATAGATTCCGCCCGCTAAGCCGATGCTGATAGTTGGGCTGCCGCTCTCCGGCTCTGCCATTCTAACCAGATTCGTGTCACAATGCTTGTTCCCGCAATTGTATTTCAGCAGGAGGAAGCGCTCCGGCCTGGACAGAGGAAGGGTCTCGGCCTGAGTACGCGCGATTTCAGCGGGGATATCCCGGCTGGACTCCAGGTACTGCTCGTACAAGGGGAGACTGCTCAGCTCCAGATGAACGGGATTGCCATCCTGATCCACCAGGTCCAGTGCTGACGGCAAGGTGTTGCTGTTGGCGGGAGATGGCGGTACAGCCGATGACTTAGAGATGATGACCACAACGATGGCTGCCAACGCTGCCACGGTCAAGATTACAGTGAACAGTGCTGTAAAGCTCTTGCGATACATAAATGGATCTCCTTGTTCAAGCTCTAGTTCTCTATGCCAAGAGAATTAGGGTTATTTGCGTTGCTGGGTATGCGAAAAACCGGACACAATGCGGCGGGTGGAGGCGTACAGGCCTAATGTATGCGAAAAACCGAACACAATGCGTCGGGTGAAGGCGTACAGGCCCAATGTATGTGAAAAACCGAACACAATCAGAGCAATGCGTGCAACTGCGATGAGGGAGGAGGCTAATGCTCTACAGCCGAGTAACATTTATAGAAAAATCCTGCAGGAAGTGCAACAATGCTGCCCAAATAGAAGCCGCCTATGCTGAAATCCTGCATAAACTGCAACAAAGCTAGCGCTAAGTTACTCTAAACGCCGAAAATCCTGCAAATGATGCAACATTGGATCAACAGCCAGTAACATTACTAAGAAATCCTGCAAAAATAGCAACTATGCTGCTCCATACAAGCCTGATCCCCACCCTCATCCTTCACCCATTCTTCCAGCTTGGTCCATTATATCAAAGCTCCGGTTTAACAAATTTACAGTTTTGCCATTCCTTTAGGGTTGATGTTTGTTTCGTGTTACTTTATATGACGTAATTTATATAACTTATGAAATTTCATCTTCCCAAAGCAGTTCATTTTATCTATAATGTTACATAAAGTAACACAAGGAAATCGATATTCACACAACCTTAAAAGCAAAGAAGGAGGGATGGTCATGCATCTTACCGTAGAAGAAGCGCTGTCCATTTATCCTTTATCCGAAGCCCGGCTGATTGCAGGCTCGAAGGGGAAGCACCGGATTGTCAAATCGATCAATGTGATGGATGCCCCGGATATCTCGGACTGGATCAAAGAAGGGGAAATGCTGCTGACCACAGCCTATCTGATCAAAGACAGCCCGGATGAGGCCTCGGCGCTGCTCCAGACGCTTAACCGCCGCGGCTCTGCGGGGCTGGGGATTAAGCTGGGCCGGTTCTGGGATGCTGTGCCCCAGCCGCTCATCGCTGAAGCAGAGGAGCTGAACTTCCCGCTCATCGAGCTTCCGTTCCAGTTCACCTTCTCCGACCAGATGAACGGGCTGTTCCGCGCCGAGCTGTCGCGCAGCACCAGTGTACTGCAGCGTATGATGGAGAAGCAGCGCGAGCTGATGCGCTTCGCACTCCGCAGTGCCCGCAGCCGTCCGCTGCTGGAGTCTGTCGCCGAGGTGATCGGCTATCCGCTGGCTGTCATCAGTACGCGGGGAACCCTCCTTTTTAACAGCTCCGGGTACTCCGGGGAGGAATTGCTGGAGGGCTGGCCCTGGCAGCAGCGCAGCCAGCGCGTCCGGCTCGGCGGAGGTACGGCTTACCGGATGCCTCTGCTGCAGGCGGGGAAATGCCTGGGCTATCTGCAGTATTGTGATATTGATCCCTTGCTCCTGTCCGTGGAGGAGAGTCTGTTCGTCCAGGGGGCGGAGCTGATTGCCTATCATATCCATGCAGGTCTTGAGGATTACTACGAGCAGGCCGGACACCGGGAATTCAGCGGGCTGCTGCGGCGCTATCTGAACGATGACCTGCGCTATACAGAGCTGGCCCAGGCTGCGCTCCGGCTGAATATCCCGCTGCTGGAAGCCCCGTATCAGCTGGTGCTGACCGATGTGGGCGCTGCGGGGGAAGCCCGGCAGGGAGAGCTGCTGCGCCTGAAGGAGGAGTATTCGGCCCACCCCGGACTGAATGGGCTGGAGGCGATCCATTTCCTGATGGATGAAGGGCTGCTGTCGCTGTATCCCGCCGCTTCCTGCTCCCCCGGGGAGTTCAGGGACATGATTAATGAATGCTTTGCCGGACTGAATTTCAATAAAGGGTATTATCCGCGGGCGGCCGTGAGCAATGTGAAAGGTAAGCCGGAGGGGCTGAAGGAAGCTTTTGCCGAGGTGAAGGAATGTATGGGCATGGCCCGGCACTGGGGAGCGCATGGTCACGTGGTGCATTACCGCCAGGTGGAGCTGGAGCTGCTGCTGAACCGGATTCCGGCTGAGGCGATGGAGCGTTATTGCAGCGGCAGCCTGCGCGGGCTGCTTGGCCGGGAGCCGGAATACGTCAAGGAGATGCTTCATACGCTGGAGGTCTATCTGGAGAATGACGGGCATGTGAACGAGACCGCCAAGAAGCTGTACATTCACCGCAACACGGCGACCTACCGGATTGAGAAGCTGAGCGAGCTGCTGGATGTCGATTTCAAAAAAATCAATGATCTCATGAAGCTGAAGCTGGTCTTCCTCTTCCGCAGCATGCTGGAACGCGAATAGCGGCCAGCCTGGGCAGATCCCATCAAACAAAGGAGTGGAGAACGATGAAAGTGGCCGGAATCTATCTGGCGGCAGGCCGGGGTATGGGGGCAGGGGCCTCTGAAGGTTCTCTGAACCGCAACCGGCCGGGGGCAGGCTCCGCAGGAGCCGCGATGCTCGGGGAGCTGGAGAGGTGCGGACTGGAACCGCTGGTTGTGGTGGTCCGGGCAGATGATCCGCTGCGCTGGCTGCCGCCTGCCGGGGAGGACGGAGGCGCCCGCCGGGTCGAGACTTGTCTGACTGCCCATCTGGGCCTGTCCTTCTCGCTGCGCTGCGGCCTGAATGCCGTCTCCCCGCTGCAGCCTGATGCTGTAGTCATTGCCTCAGCGGACCAGCCGTTTTTCTCTGCTGAGCTTGTCCGCCGGCTGATCCGTACCTACGGGCAGCACCCGGAAGCGGATTACGTAGCGGGTTCCCCGGAGGGGGAGCGGCAGCCTGTCTTGTTCGCCAAGCCGCTGTTCGCCGGACTTCAGGCGCTGGATGAGGAGGAGGGCATAGCCGCCATGATCCGGTCTGCGGAGTATAAGGGCATCCAACTGGAACAGGGGACCGCACCGGCCTCCATCCGGACAGAGCTGCCAGGGACAGGGAGTTTCGCACAACAGCTCAAGTAGCGTCATGTCAGAATAAATCACGTATTTTAACTATAATTTAAACCAGCTTCGTGCATTAAGCACAAAACAGGCGGCCGTTCTTCAGCAAAGAGCCAAAGCTATGTTATATAAATTTACGTAACGCCTCCTCCTCAGTATAGTAGAGATACATTAATGGTTCAGGCCATTAGAAGAGATATTCTGGAGGAGGAGAATTATGAGAAAAAGGGGTCAGGTCTTCACATTCAGCTTGCTTGCCATGTTCCTGCTGGCGGTGGTGCTGGCGGGTTGCGGCAGCAATAACACGGCAACAGGTACCAACGGGGCGGGGGCTACAGCGCCTGCGGCAACCGATGCTCCGGCAGACAGCGGGGCAGCGGCCACAACCGAGCCGGCGGCGGAGAAGCCGAAGGTGGCTTTTGTCTACATCGGGCCTCCTGGGGACGGCGGATATACGTATCAGCATGATCAGGGCCGCCTCTATATGGAGAAGGAGCTTGGCATCAAAGCGGACTATGTAGAGAATGTGCCGGAGAGCGCCGATGCGGAGCGGATTATCACCGAGCTGGCCCAGTCGCATGACATCGTCTTCACTACAAGCTTCGGCTATATGGACTTCACCCTGAATGTAGCCGGCAAATTCCCTAATGTGAAGTTCCTCCATGCTTCCGGGTACAAAACGGCCGAGAACATGGGGACGTACTTCGGCAAGAACTATCAGGCCAGCTATCTGACCGGAATTGCAGCCGGCAAAATGACCAAGAAAAACCATCTGGGTTACGTAGGCGCGTTCCCGATCAGCGAGGTCATCTATAACCTGAACGCCTTCACCCTGGGGGCGCAAAGCGTGAACCCGGACATCAAGGTGGATGTGGTCTGGACGAATACCTGGTATGACCCGGCGACTGAACGCCAGGCGGCAATCAGCCTGCTGGATAAGGGAGCGGATGTGCTGCTGGCGTATCAGGATTCACCGGCGACGCTTCAGGCGGCAGCGGAACGGGGAGCTTTTGCCGGAGGGAACGATTCGGATATGAGCAAGTATGCGCCGGACAATTATTTGACCAATCCGGTGTGGAACTGGGGCCCTTATTATGTGAAGGCTGTGCAATCCGTGATGGACGGAACCTGGAAAAGCGAGCAGTACTCCGGCGATATGGCGGACGGCATGGTTGAGCTTGCGCCATTCGGCAACAAGGTGCCGGACGATGTGAAGCAGCTGGTGGAAGACGCCAAGGCCAAGATCATCAGCGGAGAGCTGGAAGTATTCACTGGACCAATCTCGGATAACAAGGGGAATGTAGTGGTTCAGGACGGCCAAAAGCTGACGCTGGAAGAGGTGCTGGGCATGAACTGGCTGGCTAAGGGCGTCGAAGGCACGATTCCGCAATAACCTGACCTTACAGCTTCATACAGCTCGTCTTATGGGTGGGGCGGGTTCCGCAAGCGGCGGAGCCTTCCCCACCCGTACTATAACTATCAGGGAAGGAGCGTCTTGTGATGCAGGACCCTTCGGTTGAAATGCGCGGTATCGTGAAGACATTCGGCGCGGTGACGGCCAGCGATCATGTTGATTTTGCGGCAAATGCGGGTGAGATTCATGCGCTGCTGGGCGAGAACGGGGCCGGCAAAAGCACGGTCATGAGTATGCTGTCAGGGGTGTACCGGGCGGATGCGGGTGAGATCCTTCTTCATGGCCGGCCGGTGCGAATCCGCTCCCCGAAGGATGCGGCACTTCTCGGCGTAGGCATGGTGTTCCAGAACTTCAGGCTGGTGCAGAGCTTAACGGCGGCAGAGAACATCGTGCTTGGCGAAAAATCGTCATTCTGGCGCGGCGGCAAATGGCGCAGAAGCAAGCAGGAGGAGATAGAAGCGCTTGGTGAGCGCTTCGGGCTGAAATTCCCGGCGGACCGCCCGATCTGGCAGCTGTCTGTCGGGGAGCAGCAGCGGGTGGAGATTGTGAAGACGCTGTACCGCGGCGCGGATATCATCATTCTCGATGAGCCGACCTCGGTGCTGACGCCGGGAGAGGCGGAGCAGTTGTTTGAAACGCTGCGGGTAATGAAGCAGGCGGGCAAGACGGTCATCATGACCACGCATAAAATGAAAGAGGTCATGGCGACCTCGGACCGGATCTCCGTCATGCGCAAGGGGCGGATGATTGCCACGCTGAATACAGCGGAGACAGACGAGCTGGAATTGGCCCGGCTGATGGTGGGCAGAGAGGTGACGATCCGCCGCCAGGAGCGCGAGCAGACGGCGGGAGCGCCGCTGCTGGTCGTCCGGAGCCTTACGGTGGCAGCGGATCATGGACGCAAGGCGCTGGACGCGTTGTCGCTTACCGTATGTGAAGGTGAGATTGTAGGTGTCGCCGGGGTGGCAGGCAACGGGCAGAAGGAGCTGGCAGAGGTGTTGACCGGGCTGCGGACATGGAAGGCAGGCGAGATTCATTTTGACGGCAATCCGGTGACTACGGCCTCCGTCAGAGGAGCGATTGATGCGGGAATCTCGCATGTGCCGGAGAACCGGATGAAGAGCGGTCTGGCCGGAAGGCTCGGCTCGGTCGATAATCTGCTGTTCAAATCCTACCGCAGCGGGGAGCATTCCCGGCTTGGCATCCTGAAGGCGGCAAAGAACCGCTCCTGGTCCCAGGAGCTGGTCCGCCGCTTCAATGTGAAGACGCCGGAGCTGGATACCCCTGTGCAGCAGCTGTCCGGCGGGAATCAGCAGAAGCTGCTGTTCGCCCGCGAGGTCAGCCATCAGCCGAAGCTGATGGTGGCCGTCCATCCGACCCAGGGGCTGGATGTCGGCGCGGCCGCCGGGGTGCATGAGCTGCTGATGGAGCTGCGCGGCTCAGGCAGCGGGGTGCTGCTGATCTCGGAGGATCTGGATGAGCTGCTGCAATTATCCGACCGCATTCTGGTCATGTACAACGGCTCGATCATCGGGGAGAGCGACCATGAGCAGGCGGACCGGGAACAGCTCGGCCTGCTGATGGCCGGAATCCGCAGCAGGGAGGGGAGTGCGGTATGAGCCTGAAGCCTGGAAGCAATTCTGCTGTACTGGAGCCTGCGAAGGACCGCAGCGGGAAATGGTATTCCCTGCGGCTGGAGTATGATGCAAGCCGGACCCGCTCCCCCTGGTGGACCCCTGTTCTGTCTGTTATTCTGGCCCTCCTGCTATGTGCGTCATTCATTGCCGCGAACGGCATGAGCCCGCTGGTGGTCTATGAGAAAATGTTCCGCGGAGCGTTCGGAACCTCCTACGGCTTCACAGAGACGATGGTCAAGGCGATTCCGCTGCTGCTGTGCGGCCTTGGCATCGCGGTGGCTTACCGGATCTCCGTGTGGAATATCGGGGCCGAAGGCCAGTTGACGGTAGGGGCTATGGCCGCTACGGCGGTTACGATTTATTTTCCCGGCCTCCCGTCCTTCTGGTCCATTGTGCTGATGCTGGTCTTCGGTACCGCTGCCGGTGCACTGTGGGGGCTGATGACGGCCATTCCGAGAACGCATTTCGGCGTCAACGAGCTGATCACCTCCCTGATGCTGAATTATGTAGCCCTGCTGGCGCTGGATTATGTGGTGTTCGGCCCCTGGAAGGACCCGAAGGGCTTCAACTTTCCGGGCTCCCCGATGTTCACGGCGGCTGAATCCCTGCCGGTGCTGGGCAGCACCCGGCTGCATATCGGGCTGATCTTCGGTCTGGTAGCGGTTCTTATCTATTATTTGATGATCCGGTTCACCCGCTGGGGGTATGAGCTGCGGCTGATCGGAGCGAATCCGACCGCAGCCCGCTACGCAGGAATCCACATCAGGAAGCATATTATTATCGTGATGCTGATCAGCGGCGGCCTGGCCGGGATCGCCGGAATGGCGGAGGTATCGGGGGTTACGCATAAGCTGATGCAGGGCATCTCTCCGGGCTACGGGTATACCGCGATCATCGTTGCCTGGCTTGCCAAGCTGAATCCGCTAGGGCTCATTGTCACCTCGGTCCTGTTCGGCGGCCTCATCGTCGGCGGCTACAGTGTCCAGACTATCGGGCTGCCTTCGTCCATATCGGAGATGCTGCAGGGGGCGATTCTGTTCTTCCTGATTGCCGGCGACATGATCCACCGGTTCCGCATCCGCCGGAGCGCTTAGCAGCCTACGCTTAGAGAAGGGAGTTCACCTATGGATTTCACTACACAGTTATTAATCGCCGCCATCTCCGCCGGAACACCGCTTCTGCTGGCGACCCTGGGCGGGATTCTGACCGAACGGTCGGGAATCATTCAGCTGGGGGCAGAGGGGCTGATGCTGATGGGGGCGGTGACGACCTGTATCGTCTACATCCGCAGCGGCAATCTGGTGCTGGCGCTGCTTGCCGCCGTAGCGGTTACCGCGCTTCTGGGACTGGTTCATTCCTTCCTGTGCGTTACGCTCAGGGCGAACCAGACGATGTCGGGGCTGGCCATGACCCTGTTCGGCAGCGGGCTTAGCGCCTATCTCGGCAAGCCGGTCAGCGGGGCTCCGCTGCCGGGCACATCGCCGAAGCTGGATCTGGGGGCGCTGAAGTCGGTGCCGGTGATCGGGGAGATTTTTGGACGGATGGATGTGCTGGCCTGGCTCAGTCTGCTGCTGGTGGTTCTGCTGCATTTGTTGATTCACCATACCTCCTGGGGCCTGCATCTGCGGGCGGTCGGCGACAATCCGGCCACTGCGGACGTTATGGGCATCCGCGTGCAGCTCATCCGCTACAGCTATATTACGGCCGGAGCCGCGCTGATCGGCCTGGCTGGTGCCGACATGGTGCTGGCTTATGCGCCGACCTGGAATGAAGGGCTGACCGCCGGGCGGGGCTGGATCGCTGTCGGTCTGGTGATTTTCGCCAGATGGAATCCGCTGCGCGCCCTCTTCTGCGCCTATTTCTTCGGTGCGCTGGATTCGCTGGGCTTCCGTATTCAGCTGCTGGGGAGTGCGGTACCGCCGTATTTTCTCAAAATGATTCCTTATATCGTCACCATCCTCGTACTGATGTATCTCGGCTACCGTAACCGCAACAAGCCTTCCGGCACACCGGAGGCGCTGGGCACGCCTTATATCCGGGAACAGCGGTTCTGAGCCGGAGACTGTGGTGGCATGGTGCATCTGAGAATATTAGATGAAGGGAGGCACGTCTATGAATTCCCCGTCAGGCAGATTGACCCTGGAACAGATTAATGTTATGACTGAGCCGGATTTCGTGAAGGTCCTCGGCGGAATCTTCGAGCATTCACCCTGGGTGGCAGAAGGCGCCTATGCCAAAAGGCCGTTCAGTACGGTGCAGCAGCTGCATACCGCTATGAAGGATGTGGCCGGGACTGCGGAGGATGACCGGCAGCTTGCGCTGCTGAGAGCCCACCCGGATCTGGCGACAAGGCTGGCGGTCAGCCCGCTGTCGGCGGCAGAGCAGCAGGGGGCCGGGCTGGACCGGCTGGCCCCGGAGGAATTCAGGGAGCTGACAGAGCTGAATGCTGCCTATACCGCCAAATTCGGATTCCCGTTCATACTCGCTGTGAAGGGAAAGGATAAAGAGGATATTATCAGCGCTATACGTGAGCGGGTGAGCCGCAGCGCGGAGGCGGAGAGAGCGCAGGCCCTGCTGGAGATCGGCCGCATTACCCGGTTCCGGCTGGAGGATCTGCTGGGAGCGGAATAGCGGCGGGCACTGCATTCTATATAAGATGAACTTAAGAATGATGGACCGCAGATGAACAAACCCCTTGCATAGCAAGGATTTCGTCCATACAGCAAGTTAGATTCTTAAGTTCACTCTATATAACAGGAGGAAGGGGAGGCTTATGTCTATTTCGGAAGTGACCGGGCGGCTGACCACCCATGTGCTGGATCTGTCACAGGGGAGACCGGCCGCAGGCCTGTCGCTCCAGCTCTGGCGGCTCGGTGCCGGGGAGCCTGTGCTGCTGCGGCAGGCAGTCACGAATGAGGATGGCAGGCTGGAGGCTCCGCTGTTATCCGGTGAAGATATGCAGGCCGGAAGCTACGAGATCATATTCATGGCCGGTGATTATTTCCGGGGCGTTCAGGGTGGTGCGGAATTGCGCGTGGATGGGGCGGGAGATGAATCTGTAAGCCTGTTCCTGGACCATATTCCGATCCGCTTCAATGTGTCGGACCCCTCTGCGCATTATCATGTTCCTCTGCTGGTTGCACCGGGAGGATACAGCACGTACCGCGGCAGTTAAGGAGTGTCTATATTTCAGGACCGGAGGTGGCCGATTATGAAGGATGAAGCCTATGAGCTGATTGTCAGAAACGGCGAGGTGGTGCTGCCCGGAGAGGTCCGCAGGCTGGACGTCGGGGTGAAGCACGGCAGAATCGCAGCGCTGGGCGAAGCGCTCCAGGCTTCGCCGGATACCCGGGTTATGGATGCGGCCGGACAATATGTGCTGCCCGGCATGATTGATATGCATGTTCATTTCAATGAACCGGCACTGGGCCACTGGGAAGGCTTCCGCAGCGGGTCGGCCGCCCTTGCCGCCGGAGGCTGCACCTGTTATGCGGATATGCCGCTGAACGGGAACCCGCCGACGGTGAATCTTGAGGCGCTCCGCCTGAAGGCGGAGGCCGCGGCCGGGAATTCGGCCGTGGACTATCTGCTGTGGGGCGGGCTGGTGCCCGGCAATCTGGAGGAGCTGGAGGGACTTGCGGCAGCGGGCGTTGCCGGGTTCAAAGCGTTCATCTCCAATCCCGGAGGTGAGGGGGAGGGCCGGTTCCGCGAGGTGGACGATGATACCCTGTATCAGGGGATGCAGCGGATCGCTGCCGCCGGCGGCATTCTCGCCCTTCATGCGGAGAGTGAAGCAATCACCTCCGTGCTGGGTGCGGCTGCCCTCCGCGCAGGGCGCAGCAGTGCCCGCGATTTCGCCGCCTCGCGTCCGCCGGAAGCGGAGCTGGAGGCGGTATCGCGGGCGCTGCTGTACAGTGAGCGGACCGGGTGCCCGCTGCATTTTGTCCACATCAGCACAGCGGCAGCGCTGGAGCTGATTCATCAGGCGAAGCAGCGCGGCCTGAATGTTAGTGCAGAGACCTGCCCCCACTATCTGATTCTGGATGAGGACAGCATGGAGACGCTGGGGCCGCTGGCCAAATGCGCCCCGCCCCTGCGCAGCAGCGGGGAACGGGAGCGGCTGTGGGCGGCGCTGGCAGCGGGCCGGGTGGATCTGATCGCATCAGACCATTCGCCTTGCCCGCCGGAGCTGAAGCTTGCACCGGAGCTGAGCTTCTTCGAGGCCTGGGGCGGGATCTCCGGGGCGCAGAGCAGCCTGGAGCTGATGTTCCACGAAGGCGTGCAGGTGCGCGGCCTGCCGGTGACGCTGATCTCCGCGCTGCTGTCCGGGCAGCCGGCCAGGCGGTTTGGGCTGGAGCAGCGCAAAGGCGCTATCGCCGTAGGGCTGGATGCCGATCTGGTGCTGCTTGATCCGAATGCCGCGTATACTTTGCGGGCGGAGGATCTGCTGTACCGCCACCGGCATAGCCCTTATGCCGGAATGACTTTGTCCTGCAAGGTCACGGCTACACTCTGCCGGGGCAAGGTTGTTTATACCGCCGGGGAAGGGATTGTTCACGGCGGCGGAGGGGAGTGGCTGCGGCCCGCGCACAGCCAGCCGGACCTATGAAGCGGCCGCTCCCGCAAGAAGCGGCCGGGGAGCTGCTGGGGCTGCTGGCTGAGCTGGCCGCCTTCAGCGCCCCGGGGCCTGGTGTGACCCGGCTGCTGTATACGCCGGAGTGGTGCGGGGCGCAGCATTTTCTGCAGGAGAGAATGGCTGAGCTTGGTCTTGAGGTACGGATGGATCAGGTGGGCAACGTCTACGGAAGATTAACCGGGTCAGAGCCGGATGGGAAGGTGATATTGACCGGTTCCCATATCGACACGGTGGTGAACGGCGGGCGGTATGACGGGGCCTATGGTGTGGCGGCTGCCGTTACCGCGCTGCATTACCTGCGGATGGCCTTCGGTCAGCCGTTGCGGACGCTTGAGGTAGTCTCCTTCTGCGAGGAAGAGGGCAGCCGCTTCCCCTTGACGTTCTGGGGCTCGGGGAATGTAACCGGGCTCTATAACGGTAGTGAGGCTGCGGGCTATGCAGATGCAGAGGAAATCACACTGGCGGAGGCGATGGCAGCTTGCGGTCTGGGAGCTGGCGTCTCGGCAGTGCGGGATGCCCAATTTGCAGGGCTTGCGGGTGACGCTGGTGATGCGGCGCTCGGCCGCAGGCTTATCGATGAAGTGCCGGCCGCAGCCGCTTCGGTTGAACCGGAGAGCGGGCGCGGGTTCACAGGCAGTGCTGTGCGCAGCGATATCGCCGCTTATGTGGAACTGCATATTGAACAGGGGATTACGCTGGAGCGGTCCTTCCGGAGCATCGGCGTGGTGCAGGCCATCGCCGGGCAGCGGCGGTATCTTGTGAAGGTCAGCGGGACAGCAAATCACGCCGGAACAACGCCGATGAGCCTCCGGCAGGATGCCCTCGCCGGATCGGCAGAGCTGCTGCTGGCGCTGGAACGCTCTGCTGTGGCTGAAGGGGACCCGCTGGTAGCGACAGCCGGAAGGCTGGAGGTCTATCCGGGCACGCCGAATGTCATCCCCGGCGAGGTGCAGTTCACGCTGGATATCCGGCACAGCCAAGCGGAGACGCTGGAGCGCTTCTGCGCCGCTCTGCTGGCGGAGTTCGCCGAGCTTAGCGGCAGGCGCGGGCTGACGCTTGCGGTGCAGCCTGTCCTCGCTACCCTTCCGGCCCCGATGGATCAGGGGCTGTGCACAGCGCTTGAGGATATCTGCCGTCAGCAGGGGAAGCCCTACAGGAGTATGGTCAGCGGGGCGGGGCATGATGCCCAGCTGTTCGCCCCGCGCTGCCCGTCTGCCATGATCTTCGTGCCCAGCCGGGCAGGAATCAGCCACTCGCCTGAGGAATACACTTCACCGGAGGACCTCACGGCCGGACTGGAGGTTTTGACGGCCATGTTATATAGATTAGCGTATACAGATAATGGAGATACGGTTACGTAGAGCCATTGCATACCGAAGGGGGAGAGAGGCATGAAGCGGTACGAGGATCTGTCGCCGTCCTTACGGTGTATCATGACCCCGGGCCCGGTTGAGGTGGACCCGCGCGTGCTGCGGGCCATGTCTTATCCGGTGCTGGGGCAATTTGATCCCGAATTTACAGATATGATGAATGAGACGATGGAAATGCTGCGGCAGCTGTTCGCTACAACGAACCAGTGGGCCTATCCCATAGACGGCACCTCGCGCTCCGGGATTGAAGCGGTGATGGTCAGCCTGATTGCGCCGGGAGACCGGGTGCTTATCCCCATTTTCGGCCGCTTCGGGCATCTGCTGCATGAAATTGCTGAGCGCTGCGGCGCTGAGGTGCATACGATCGAGACGCGCTGGGGCAGCGTCTTCGCGCCGGAGGAGGTAACCGCAGCGATCCGCAGCTTCAAGCCCGATGTGGTGGCGATCGTCCACGGGGAGACCTCCACCGGCCGTGTCCAGCCGCTGGCGGAGATCGGGCGGGCCTGCCGGGAGCAGGACGCCCTGCTGATTGTGGATGCAGTAGCCACGATCGGCGGAGTGCCTGTGGAGACGGATGCCTGGATGCTGGACGCCGTGGTTGGCGGAACGCAGAAATGCCTGTCCATTCCTTCGGGGATGGCTCCGGTCACGTACAACAGCCGGGCTGAGGCCAAGCTGCTGAAGCGCAAGCAGGTCGAGCGGGGCCTGCGGAGCGGCGCCGGTGCCGCAAGTGAGCTGCCGGTGATCCGCAGCAACTATTTCGACCTGGGCATGCTGCAGGACTACTGGAGCCCCGGGCGGTTGAACCATCATACGGAGATGACCTCCATGCTCTATGCCTTACGCGAGGGTCTCCGGCTGGTGCTGGAGGAAGGTCTGGAAGCCCGTCACGCCCGGCACCGGCTCCATGAGCGCGCCCTTACCGCCGGTCTGGCGGCGATGGGCCTGGAGCTGTACGGCGATGCGGAGAGCAAGCTGACCGTAGTTGCCTGTGTGCTGATTCCCCCGGGCATCGACGGGGAGTCTGTCCGTTCCATGCTGCTGCATCACTTCGGCATTGAGATCGCCAGCTCGTTCGGCCCGCTGCAGGGCAGGATCTGGCGGATCGGAACGATGGGCTTCAGCTGCCGTGAGAACAATGTGCTGCGCCTGCTCGGGGCGTTGGAGGCCGTGCTTATGCGCCACGGATATGCGGTGCCTGCCGGTGAGGCGGTTCAGGCGGCACTTGACGTATATGAGACAGAGGGTAGATAATAGCATACAATGTTCAGTTAACGGCTTGCGGCCCGGGAGGGACGTAAGGCCGTTTTTTAGAAAATTTAGAGATTATACCTGGAAGGGAGTGTACAGGATGACATTTGCAAGACAACCATTGGCCGACTGTGTGCCGGAGCTTGTGGCTACCGCCCGCGGCGACCGGAAGGCCTCGCTGGTGATTACAGGGGGCAAGCTGGTCAATGTATGCTCGGGGGAGATTCTGGACGGAATGTCTGTTGCGGTGCAGGGCGGACGTATCGCTTATGTCGGCAAGGATGTCTCCCATACCATCGGTGAAGACACGAAGGTGATTGATGCCGCCGGCAAATACATCGCTCCCGGTCTGCTCGACGGACATTGCCATATCGAGAGCACGCAGCTGACGGTCACGGAATTTGCCCGGGCTGTGCTGCCGCTGGGGACGACCGGCGGGTTCTTCGATGCGCATGAGATCGCCAATGTATTTGGGCTGAAGGGTGTGAAGCTGATGCTGGAGGAGATGCGCGGCACGCCGCTGGCTGCCTATATGCAGGTCGCTTCGTGCGTTCCTTCAGCAGGGCCGGAATTCGAGACCACCGGCGCTTCTATCGGGCCGGAGGAAGTGGCTGAGGCTTACACCTGGGGCGCGGATGTCATTGCGCTGGGCGAAGTGATGAACTTCCCGGGCGTAGTCTACGGCGATGAGAAGATGATTGGTGAAATCCAGGCCACGCTGCGGGCGGGGCGGTATGTTGACGGGCATTTCACCTGGCCGTCCGATGACTGGCGGCTTCCGGTGTATGCTGCGGCAGGCGTGACCGGCGACCATGAGTGCGTGACTGCGGAGGATGTTATCGAGCGCGTACGTCTGGGGATGTATGCCAAAATGCGCCGCGGCTCCGCCTGGCACGACGTAGCCAAGACGATCACCGCACATACCGAGCATGGCCTGGACCCGCGCCGGATGATGCTGGTGACCGACGACCGCAGCTCCGAATCGCTGCGTGATGAAGGCCACATGGATTTTGTGGTGCGCCATGCCATCGCCCAGGGCGTGAAGCCGGTCACGGCGTTCCAGATGGCGACGATCAACACCGCCGAGCGCTTCGGCGTCGCTCGCGATATCGGCTCCATCACTCCCGGCTCCTGTGCGGATATCATCCTGCTGGACGGAAATCTGGCGGATGTAAATGTTGTTACGACAATCGCAGCCGGTGTTGTTGTGGCGGAGAACGGGCAGATGATAACCGAACTGAGCCGCTACACCTACCCGGATGAGGTGCTGGCTTCTGTGCATCTGGCCCAGCCTCCGGTGCCGGAGGACTTCGTGATCCACGCTCCGGTTGAGGAGGGGGTTCTCGCCACCCGGGTCATCCGGGTGATTGAGAATCATGTGGAGACAGAGGAGCTGATCCTTGATCTGCCGGTGGTTGAATCGAAGCTGGTGGTTCAAGGCGAACTGTGCAAAATCGCCGTGCTGGAGCGCCACAAGGGAACCGGCAACAAATCGGTGGGCGTGGTGCAGGGCATCGGCTTCCACGAGCCGGCAGCCATCGCGATGACCGTCGCCCATGACAGCCATAATGTGCTGGTCATCGGCAACGACGATGCACTGATGGCAGTGGCTGCGTCCGCCGTGGCGGAGGCGCAGGGCGGCGTTGCGGTGATTACCGCTGCGGGAACCACCCTGTTCCCGCTGGCCATCGCCGGACTGATGTCAGCGGAGCCGTTCGAGATTGCCGCGGCCCAGTCCGCCGCGATCAGCAAGGCCCTGTACAATGCGGGCTGCACGCTGAACTATGCCTTCATGACCCTGTCCCTGCTGGCCCTGGCCGTTATCCCGACCCTGCGGATCTCCGATAAAGGGCTGGTGCGGATCTCGCCGCAAGAGGGCATTCAACTGGTCCCGCTGTTCGTCAGCTAGAGAAGTGCGGAGCTCGCTGTGGAGCGTACTGCCTATAGCTTAAATTTGGAGCCATCCGGTCTTTCGCGAACTCGCGGACTGGGTGGCTTTTTATATGCGAAAAACCAAATACATTCGGCGTTACGTGTGCACGTGGACCAAATATAATCGAAAAACCGACCACATTCGGCGTTACGTGGGCACGTGAACCAAAATATAATCGAAAAACCGACCACATTCGGCGTTATGTGGGCACGCGTGCCAAATATAATCGAAAAACCGACTACATTCGGCGTTGCGTGGGCGCGCGGGCCAAATATAATCGAAAAACAGGCATGACAAGGCAGAGGCCTTGTCACCCCCAGGAATGAAAATAAGTGGTTGGCATCCGTCGCATCCATTCTAAATGAGGCTGTAGTCGTCAACACTTACATATACAAATCAAAGGGCGGAAACGGTTACTGGGACCCACCCCGTTCGAAAAACCGTTCTATTGCGCTTTTCGAGCATCGCCTATTGTAGCCCCCAAAAGTACGTGTATTAAATTACACTCACTCGAGCGCATGATTTGTAAACTGACGATGGAGGATGGTAGGAATGGATGCTGTACGTATGTGTTGCGCCGGTCTGGACGTGCATCAGGAAACCGTTGTAGCCTGCGTGTTAAAAGGACCGATCGAACAGAAACCCCAATATCACCTGAAAACGTTTGGGACGACAACCAAAGAATTGCTCGGCCTGCAAGATTGGCTGAGTGAACACGGCTGCCGGGAAGTGGTGATGGAGAGCACCGGCGTGTTATGGAAACCGGTATGGAACATCTTAGAGGGCAGTTGTGACCTCGTCCTGGCCAACGCCCGGCGGGTAAAGAATACGTCGGGTCGAAAAACGGACATGCAAGACGCGCGCTGGTTAGCGCAATTGCACCGTTGCGGGCTCATTGAAGGCAGTATGGTGCCCGAACAGGACATCCGGGATTTGCGGGATTTGACTCGTTACCGGAGTAAGATGGTGCAGGCGGTGACGGCGGAGAAAAACCGCATTCACAAAATCCTGCAGGATGCCAACATCAAACTAACCACCTTTATGTCCGATCTCTATGGGGTTACGGGACGGGGCCTGCTCCAGAAGATCATGGACGGCGAGGTCGTGGACGAAGTGACCGTTAAAAACCTGGTCAAAACCCGTTTAAAAAAGAAAGTTCCGCAGCTACTCGACGCGCTCAATGGCAAGTTGCGCCGTCATCATCGGGAGATGATTCGAGACCACTGGGACCACTTGGTCTATTTGGAGAAAAGAATCACGGAACTGGAAGCGCGAATCGAGGCGAAGGCAGAACCGTACCTGGAGGTGATTGAACAAATTGACTCCATTCCAGGAATTGAGCGGACGTCTGCTGTGACCATTTTTGCCGAAGTGGGGCCGCATGTCGCGGAAATGTTCCCGAGTGATGCGCAGTTCGCTTCATGGGCGGGAGTGTGTCCAGGGAACAACGAAAGTGCGGGAAAGCGAAGAAAGTCAAAAACGATGCAAGGGAACAAGCATCTGAAAGGTGCGTTGTGTCAGGCGGCTTGGGCGAACGCTCGCTCCTCGAACCGGATCGGCCAATTCTTTCGACGAATCCGGAAGAGACGAGGAGATAAAAAAGCAAACGTCGCCACGGCGCATTTGCTGATTCGAATCCTCCATGCCCTGATGCGGGAGAAGAGGTCATACCAAGAAATAGACGTCTCACTAGGCGATGAGACGTCCAAGAAAAACAGGTTGGATCGGTACGTTCAATATATCCAGCAGTTAGGATATAGCGTGCAACTAAATCCTACCCCATAGTCTTCCCTTTTTCAAAAAAACGAAACGTTTTTTGGGGGCGGTGGGTCTTTTTTTGTCAAAACCCAGTCTGCGGCGCGTTTTCCGGTACTTTTATTTTCGTATTAAACCGAACACATTCGGCGCTGTGTAGGCACCTGGTCCAAATATAATCGAAAAACCGATTACATTGCATCGTCGCAATGGCCAATGAACCGGGTGAACATCGCCTGAAAGCAGGCGGGGCAGAACAGTGTTGTCCGCAAAAAAAGAAGATAATTAACCATTTCCACGCAGGCTGAAACAGAATTTTTAAAATTTAATTAAAAAAACATTAACAATACATAGGAAAAAGTCGATAATACTTTTAAATTCAATAAAATTGTTGTCGAATTGCAAGTTTTCAGAAACCTAAGGGGAGTCCAAATAAGAGGAACGGGGTGCATGAGATGATTAGATTAGAAACGCAGGACATCTTGAATATCACCAGGAAGCAAATTGCCGGTATTTTTAAAATGGAGCCGGTTGAACTTAGATTTGTCAATGATTTTCAGGGTGAGCAGTATCTTCTGACCAATGATAAGCTGCATCTCAGCAACCAGCATTATTGGGCCAAGGTGATGGATTGCGTTTTCGGGAGTCATGTCCGGCCGGTCCTGATGTGTGAGGTGCTCTACTTCCTGCGCAATGAGTTCCTGGAAAGCGACATCAAGCTGATGTTCTCCTATGATTTCTCGGAAGGCTCGGCAGGGGAAGCGGCGGCTTCGGCGGAGATCAGCTTCAACGATACGCCGGACCTGCAGCCGGAGGAGATTGCCGAACTGATTGATTTCGCTCTGACGCTGCAGGATAAGCAGTGGTTCGAGGAACTGACCGCCAAGTACAAACAGCTGACTGTTCAATAATGCTACTATAAAATAAAACGCCCGGCTCACAGGAGGATGCTATCCCTGAGGCCGGGCGTTATTGTTATTCTGCGGCAGCCAGCCAGCCCTGGGCTGAGCGGCTCACCAGTCCAGCGAGGAAGCTGATCCATTCCTCCGTGTCATTGAGGCACGGCGCAACCTCCAGATTCTCTGCGGCTCCGCCGCCGGAGGCGAAGAGCTCCCGGCCTTCGATTGCCAGCTCATGCAGCGTCTCCAGGCAGTCCGTAACCAGCCCCGGCGAGAAAATCAGCGGTCTGCGGATGCCCCGGCCGCTAAGCTCCTTCAACGTATCAGCCGTAGACGGGCCTACCCAGGTCTCCGGCCCGAAGCGGGACTGGAAGGTGAGCTGCCAGCGGTCCGGCGTCCAGCCCATAGCTTCAGCCAGCAGCCGTCCGGTCTCCTGGCACTGCTGCGGATACGGGTCGCCGGTCTCGGCGTAGCGGCGGGGGATGCCGTGGAAGGTCAGGATATAGTAATCCGGCTCTGCGCTCATGGCTTCGATCTGCCGCCGCAGCAGCGATTTCATCGCCGCGATGTAGCCCGGCTCATCGTGGTAGGCCTCGATATAGCGCAGGGCAGGCACGAAGCGCTTGGAGACCTGGCCCAGGCGCCCTTGCCGTCCCAGGGCGGCGAAGCTGGCCGCTTCATAGACAGAAGCCGTTGTAGTTGAGGAGTACTGCGGGAACAGCGGAAGTACAATGATGCGCGTAACTCCTGCGGACTCCAGCCTGCGGAAGGCTTCGGACATATCCGGATTGCTGTAGGCAAGCCCCAGCTCCACCTGATAGCGGCTGCCGAGCTGTGTCTGGAGTGCAGCCTGCTGGGCCCGGGAGTGGACGAGCAGAGGGGAGCCCTCCTCCAGCCAGATCTCCTGGTACAGCTTCGCCGACCTGCGCGGCCGGGTGCGCAGGATGATGCCCCGCAGCAGCGGCTGCCAGAGCAGCGGATGATAATCAATAATTCTGCGGTCAGACAGGAACCGCTTCAGATAAGGGCGGACCGCTTTGGCGCTGGGAGCGTCAGGGGTACCGATTTGGGCGAGAATAACGCCGACGGGTGACGGATTCATGTGCAGCTGTTGCTCCTTTCCATGAATATGACATCGTTCTAAAATATCACATCTGGGCCTGAACGTTCAATATATTCTGTCACATAGCTATCATAAGAGGGAGTAAATGGGAGATAGCGGGAGACTTAAGAAATATATTTTTTCTGCGGCCGGAAAATAGTGATGTTTCTTATAGGGTGTGTGATTTTGTATACAGAGAAAAGAGTTTCAATTTTGTTACCATCAAGCCAGAAATGAGCCGCCAGCAGCTTAAAGTCCATTTATGTGAATTAATTCACCTCATTATGTGAATTCTTTCACCTTTTGAAAGATTGTATAAATAGATGAATCTTTTATTACACGGGCTGGGCCGGGCAGGAATAGGAAGGGGGGAATGACCTCGGCGGGAGGCCGGGAAATCTGCGGAATCCGCAGTCCGTAATGAACTGAAGGCAGCACATGGTTTACTGAAGCTACATATTACTGGGGATATGGTAAAGGAGAATACGCATTTGAAAAAAATAATTTCTTTGACTGTAAGCGCAGCCTTATTGCTCGCGCCGCTGGCCTATACGATTAACGCACCGGCATTGAACCTGAAGGTGGATGCGGTTTCAGCAGCCTCTGAGGAAGCACCGGCGGCGACAGCTAAGCCAGCCCCGAAACCAGCGGCAACTGCGAAGCCGGCTCCGAAACCGGCCGCAACGCCGAAGCCAACTCACAAACCGGTGGCCACGCCTAAGCCGACCCACAAACCGGCCGCAACACCGAAGGCCACTGCGAAACCGGCGGCTACGCCGAAGGCGACTGCCAAACCGGCCGCAACGCCAAAAGCAACAGCTAAACCTGCAGCCGTACCAGCAGCGACGGCCAAGCCAGCAGCGACGGCTAAGCCAACTGCAACGGCTAAGCCTGCTGCAACCGCTGCTCCGGCGACAGTGCACCAGGCGGTGTATCAGGACGGAGTGTATGTAGCTTATGGAGATGCGTATTCCAAGGGTACTGAAGGTGCTAAGGTTACCATCAAGGACGGCAAGATTGCCGACATCGAGCTGCTCAGAACCAGCCCGAAAATCATCGACCGCAATGCCCGCGAGAATTACAGCGGCGTATGGGTGGCCTACGGCCTGATGAAAGACAGACTGCTCGGCAAAACCAGAGACGGCGCTGCCAATGTGGACGCTGTATCGGGCGCAACCCGGACCAGCAACGGCTGGAAGCTGTCGGTCGACAGAGCGTTCCAAAGATCGCTTGAGCACAAACCGGCCGGTGCCGTGTATTTCCCTGGCGTTCATATGGGTGTAGACCCTGAAGGCAAATATGCCGTATTCGCTACCTATGAAGCCAATAAGCTTACGGAAGTTAAGCTGTACCCGCTGAATGCAAGCGGCGATTTCGTAGACGAGAAGGCTTATACGCCTGAACAGGCCGCAGCAGTGGCCGCCATTACTCCGGCTCTGCTGGCCAAAGGCTCTGCAGCGCAGCCGGTAGCCGGCTTCGAGGCTGAGACCAAAGCCGCAGTTAACGCCTTCTGGGATGCAGAGCAGAATGCCAGCATCGACAACAAGGCTGCGTATATTGACGGATTCTATTCCTCTTACGGTACTGCCAGAAGCGTTGGTGTGGAGAGAGCAGATATTGTGATCCGCAACGGCAAGCTGGTGGATGTGAAGCTGTACAGACTGGGCACTAACCTGATTGACAGAGGCGCAACCGCTTATGCGGAGGTTGTGAAGGCGAATGCTCCAATGACAGCCAAATTGCTGGCGAACGGATCTTATATCGCTAACTATGATGAGAAGGTAGATGGAATCTCCGGCGCTACCGAGAGCAGCCACGGCTGGAACCAGGCGGTAGAGCGCGCTTTCGAGAAGGCCCTGAAGGTTCCGGGTGAAGGCCAATACTTCGAAGGCAAATTTGCTGGCGTAGACAACCAATCTAAGGTGTTCCTGCTGGCCGATATCGCTGCTGACCAGGTAACAGGAATCAAGCTGAGCCTGTTCGGTGCAGACGGCAAGCTGATTGCCGATGACAAACGGACCGAAGAGCAGAAGGCGCTTGTTGACAAGCTGACTGCCGGATTGCTGGCTGACGGCGTGAAGGCTGCCGATATTGCCGGACAGGAAGCTCTGTCTGCTGCTGCGAAGGCTGCGCTGACCGATGCCTTGACCAATGCTTCCAAGGTGCAGGGCACTTATAAGGACGGTACCTTCACCGCTTACGGTGATGCTTATGACAAAGGCACCAACAAAGCAGAGGTGACTCTGCGCAACGGCAAGATCGTTAATGTGGCTCTGTCCCGTGTAGGCATGAACATGGTCGACTTAGGCAAAGCCGCATACGCTGAAGTGCAAAAAGCCATTCCGGTGCTGACCGCAAGCTTCCTTGCAGCAGGTACAAGAGAAGGCGCTCAGGATGTGGATGCCGTATCCGGCGCTACAAGCAGCAGCAGTGCGCTGAAGGCAGCGGTTGACCGCGCCTACGGCAAGGCTGAGATTACCGAGCCTGACAAAGCGGCTTACTTCGACGGGATCTTCATCGGCGCAAGCGCAGACAAGACGGTGAATGTAATGGTCACTACGAAGTACAACGTGCCGGTTACGATGGTCGTGTACTTCCTGGATGACAAGGGCAAAGTCAGATATGGTCTGAATGATGATGAGCTGACCGTGAAGTACGAGATTGAGAATACCTCTAATGGCAAAGGCCTGCATAAGTACGGATACCGTGCGGCAGCCTTCGGAGCCAATGACGCCCAGAAGGCCATCTCCGCCAAAGCGGTAGAAGCCATCAAAGCAGCGCTCGAAGCTGCGGGCAAATAAAAGATTTCATTGACCAGGGGCTGTCCTTGACCATACAAATGGCGGGGGCAGCCCTTTTTGTGCTGGATTCCAGGCGGCAGGACATAAATAGGAACGGCAATCGTATAGTAATTTAAAGGGATTTGGCAAGGGAGTGTCTAAACTCTTATATACACACTAATCTAACACCGCAGGCTGAGGCCTGTAAGACATAGGAGGCTTCACAATGACATTAATCAAACAGCTGTCCCCGCAGGATGAATTCACCGGCTTCTATCTGCTCCGGGAGCTGGTGCTGAAACAGACGAACGGGAATCCGCCCAAGGATTATTTCGATATTGTACTCGGTGATTCCAGCGGCCAGCTGTCGGCGAAATATTGGGATGTGAGCGTGACGGACAAGGAGACTTTTTTTCCGATGGCGCTGGTGAAGGTCAGAGGGCTTGCCCACACTTACCGCGAGAAGCTCCAGATCAAGATTACGAAGATGAGACTGGTGCAGGAATCGGACGGGGTGTCGCTGACAGAGTTCATCCGCGCGGCTCCTGTGCGCCCTGTGGATCTGGTGCATACCATCAAGAATGCCATGGCCAGTATTGCAGACCCCGAGATTGCAGCGATTGTTAATTTCTGTGTCGGCAAGGTGGAAGAGAAGCTGATGCACTACCCGGCCGCCAAAACCCATCATCACGCCTATTATGCCGGACTGGCTTATCATATGGTACGAATGCTGGAGATCGGGGATTTCCTGTGCAAGCAGCGGCCATTCCTGAACCCGGATCTGATGCGGGCGGGCATTATCCTCCATGACATCGCCAAGCCGGAAGAGATGATCTCGCAATACGGCATTGTGTCGGACTACAGTGTACCGGGCAAGCTGATCGGGCATATCTCCATGGCCTCAAACTGGATTACGGAGGCGGCTATCCGCACCGGCATTGATCTGGAATCCGAGAAAATTCTGGCGCTTCAGCATCTGGTATTGTCCCATCATAATTTGGGTGAGTGGGGCAGTCCGGTCCAGCCGCAGACGGCGGAAGCCGTTGCCCTGCATCATATCGACGCCATGGATGCGAAGCTGCAGATGGTCGAGGACGCCCTGGACACCACGCCGGAGACAGAGGAATGGACGCCGTTCATCCGGGGACTGGAGAATAAGGCCGTGTACCGCATGAAGTTATAACGATCGAGACCCTTATATCGCTGAAAATAAAGCAATCCCCCCAAACCGCAATTACGGGATGGGGGGATTGCTTTATTTAGGATTCTCAGTCTCCGCCGCTGCGGCGGACTCCGCCCGGACCTTCCCGGTACTGTCCGCCTCCAGGCCGTAATGGCTGCATAGGGCGGGAAGGCCGCCCGGCACTCTCTCTCCGACAGCAGCGAATCTCCATTTGTCCTTGTAACGGTAGAACTCGCCGATCACAACAGCCATTCCTGGCATAATGCTCTGGCCGATGGGGAACACCGCCAGCTTGGCTCCCGTCCGGGAATCAATCAGTGATACGGAAGCGTTCATAACCGGGTCCGGATTGCTGTCACCGCTGACCTCCGCAAGCGTGAGGCCCAGGGCAATCCGTGTAATGGCCGCAGGCAGGCTGGTCAGCTGAAGATACAGATGCCCCATGTGCGCAGCAGGCTTCGAGCAGAAGACGGAGCCGCTGGGGTCCTCCATGTTCCCATAGAAGATAAGCTCCCGCTCCTGCTCACAGCGGCCGCTGTCCCGGAGCAGGAAGGCGGCGGTTTCCGGCTGGACCGCTGCCGCCTGCGAAGCCGGAGCATCCCACTCCACAGCGGCAAGGAGTCTGGAGGCGCTTAGCTTGTCGCCGATATCCACACGCTGTCCCCGCACCAGTGTAGGGACAGCCGCAGCACCGGCGGCTGTCGGTGCTGCCGCCGGACGCAGGCCGGATGAAGCTGCTGGTGCTCCCCCTTCCGCGGCCACCGTTCCGCCTACCGGCAATCCCGCGCTTGCAGAAACCGCAGGCGCAGCCGCTGCCTTCTTCCCGGCCGCCGGCTTCTTCGCGGCCTTCTTGGGCACGGCCTTGAACGGCGTATACCCGCCGTCATACATCGTCCCGGGCTTGTAGCCCTGGCTGCCGGCTAACAGCAGCGGATCGAACTGCTGCCACTGCTCCATCAATTTCAGCAGAATCAGTGCCGAGGCTCTGGCGTCCTCCAGGGCATCATGGTGCTTCAGCCGGATGCCGAAATGCGCCGAGATGACATTCAGCTTATGGGAGGGGAGGTCCTGGAGCATTTTTTTGCCGAGCAGGTAGGTACATAAATATTGAAAGCCGGGATAACCAAGCGATGAGTCATCCAGGCAGTAGCGCAGCACACTCATATCGAAGGAGGCATTATGCGCGATCACAATCTCGCCCTGCAGCAGCGGCTCCACCGTGGGCCACAGCTCGGCGAAGGTAGGCTCGCCTCTGACCATCGAGGGTGTAATGCCATGAATGGCAATATTCATCCCGTCGAACCGCTGCCGCGGATCAATCAGCCAGTTATGTTCCGCTGTGACCACGCCGTCCCGGACCTGAACAAGCCCCAGGGCACAGGCGCTGGAGCGGCCGGAATTGGCAGTCTCAAAATCTATCGCAGTGAAGTCCATCAGGAAAAGCCCCTATCTATCATCTAATACTCTCATATTATAGGAGCTATGCAGGAAATACAATCTGTTCAGGTTGTGCAATGCGGCCTCAATGGGGTATACCTAATCTATGAACTTCTGGAACAGAATTCTATGAAGAGGAGATGAGTGCCTTGCTGCTGTCCAAAGGACAAAAGGTCGATATCACCAAAGGAAGAGATGTAAGCGATATAACGGTTCAGCTCGGCTGGAATACACGGCGTAGTGGAATAGGGGTGGATGTGGCGGCTTTTCTGCTCTCCGGCCAGAACCGGTGTGAGCGGGATGAGGATTTCATTTTTTATGGCAATCCGGTCTCCAAGGATGGGGCCGTAGCTCATTCTGCGGAGGGGGAGGACAGGGCGAGCCTGTCCATCGCATTGTCAAGAATCCCAGAGCAGTATGCCCGCATTGCGATAACCTTGACGATCTATGAGGGCGAGCAGCGCAACCAGCGGATGAAGGACTTGTCCGGCCTGCAGCTGACGCTGACAGACCGCAGGACTGGTGAGGAATTGCACCGCTTCGAGTACGGGGCGGATCTGTCGGAGGAGACAGCCGTCGTAGCCGGGGAGCTGTACCGCCATCAGGGAGAGTGGAAGTTCAGCGCCATCGGCAGCGGGTATAACGGGGGACTCGCGGCACTGTGCAGCAGCTACGGGCTTGAGGTGGAGCAGGAGTCCGGGAACGAAGCAGCAGCGGCGGCTGAGGTAACGGAGCGGGAGGCCGATGTAGTGGAGCAGGCTCCGCAGCCGCAGCAGGTCCCGCAGGTCATCCAGCAGCCCGCCGCCGAGCCTCCGGTGAATGTGCTGTCATCTATCAATCTGCGCAAAAAGCTCGTGGAGCTCACCCTGGTCAAAAAACAGCTGACCGGTGTAACCGCAAGAGTGGGGATCGTGCTGGACATCACCGGCTCCATGCGCAGCCTCTACGCCAGAGGCGTGGTGCAGGAGGTGGTGGAGCGCATCCTTGCCGTGGCCAGCAAGTTCGACGACAACGGCTCGCTGGATGTATGGGTCTACGACACGGAATTCAGCCGGCTGCCGCCCGTTACCGAACGGGAGCTGGGCAGCTATGTCTTCACCCATATTACAAATAATGACACCATTCATAAGTACGGACGCAATAATGAACCGCCGGTGATGCAGGATGTCATCCAGAAATACACCAAGGAGGAGCGGGACACGACTCCAGTGTTCATTATCTTCATCAATGACGGCGGCGTAGTGAAGCCGACCCGTAAAGTCATTATGGCCGCCTCCGCCCTTCCGATCTTCTGGCAGTTTGTGGGCATCGGCGACTCCGACTTCGAGGTGCTGAAGCAGCTCGATACAATGAGCGGCAGGCTGGTGGATAACGCCAGCTTCATCCATCTGGACCGCATCGAGGACGTATCCGATGAGGAGCTGTACGACCAACTGCTGAATGAATTCCCGCAGTGGCTGAAGGCCGCGAAGGCGAAGGGAATTCTATAATAAGAAAAAGGATGCCATCCCTATGCCAGGGAGGCATCCTTCTTGCAATTACAGACCATACCGTCAGCTTACTTCCGGTTACGCAGGCGCTCCAGCTCGGCTTCCACCGCGCTGTTCATGGACGAGTCATGAGCGGCTGCGGCCAGCCCGGCTTGCTCGGCCAGTGCTTCCTGCATGGCGATCTTGTCCTCCATCCGTTCGAAACCGCGTGAGGCAGCACCGTTGTTCAGCACCTGGCCGGGATAGCCTGCCGGAGAAGCAGCGCCAGATGCTTGAGCCGCTTGCTTGATTTCCGCCGCCTTGCGGGCGCGTTCGGCGAGCTCGGCTCTTTTGGCTTTGAGGCGTGTATGCTCTTCCTTAACACTGGCAAGCTGTATTTCAAGAGAGTCCAGCACAGTCTGGGTCTCTTTCAGACCGGCGGTGCATTCCTGTTCGCTCTCCGTGTAGCGGAGCTTAGCCATGACTGCCAAGCGGGCAGCAGGTTCATTGCCCTCGCTCATGAACTGGACCGCTTCCGCTTCACTGCGCTCTGCGAGCACCTTGTATTCGTAGATCCGGCGCTCCAGCACAGTGGCCGCTGCCTTCAGTTCACGCTGTTTGCCTTCTGCTCCGGTGATTTTATCCTCCAGGTCACGCAGGTATTGGCCGGTCAGCAGAATCGGATCTTCCAGCTTGTTCAGTCCTTCGTGAATAGCCGCTTTGGTCAGGGTGGTGATTCTTTGGAATATGCTCATTGTAATGATCTCCTTTAATGTTGGTTTAGTTGGTTAGATTGCTTTGGTTAGTTGGGAAGGCGTACGGCAAGTAATTAGAAGTTGAAGTTGTCATCGAATCCGCCGTAGGATTCCTGTGGGACAAGAAGGCTGCCGATGATATAGAGAAAAATAACAGTGCCGAAGCTGAAAAAAGCGGCAGCAGCTGTAATCAATCTGACAGCGGTTGTATCAACGCCCAAGTAGCGTGCCAATCCTCCGCATAAGCCTGTGAGTTTCTTGTCTGTTACGGAGCGGGTTAATTTTCTTGTCATAATGAATCTTCCTCTCTTATTAGATGACCGCCGGTAGCCGGCGTGTTCATTTCCGTTGTCTATGTATGTATTGTACGAATTTATCCTTCCTCGCAAAACGGCCTGCAGACTGTTCTTGATTCCAGACTTTAGTCGGGGATGGTGACCGCAATAGGGCGGGGATGAGGCTGGCAGTCACAACAGAATCGGGGAAAAGCCTGTCTTTTTACACAATCTGAGCCTGTGATTCATGCCGGGTTAACACTGGAGGGGTACACTGAACTCTAGCGTAGCCTATCTTGAACATACGGGAGGACTAGCCTCATGGGAATTCACAAGTATTTCCGGTCACTGAATGAGCTGGAGCGCATCATCCGCTGTCCGGGCAAATTCAAATTCGAGGAGCATAGCGTAGCGGCCCATTCCTGGAAGGTCGTGCAATACGCGAAGACGCTGGCGGATATTGAAGAGAAGCACGGCGCGGTGATCGACTGGAAGAAGCTGTACGAGATTACGAGCAGCCATGATTATGGAGAGATTTTTATCGGGGATATCAAAACGCCGGTGAAGCACTCCTCGCTCCAGCTCAGATCATTGATCCAGCAGGTGGAGGAGGGGATGATCGACAATTTTATCAGGGAGCATATTCCGGACGAATTCAAAAGCATCTTCTACCAGCAGCTGCGCGAGGGCAAGGATGAGTCGCTGGAGGGGCTGATTCTGGAGGTTGCGGACAAAATGGATCAGGTGTACGAGGCATTCGCCGAGCTGCAAAGAGGGAACACGGAGAAGGAATTCGTGGTGATGTACCGCAATGCGCTGATCAAGATCAAGCATATCGAATTAAAATGTGTAGATTACTTCCTGGCAGAGATTCTGCCGGACATGGTGAACGAGGAGACGCTGTCTCCGATCGATATCAGACGCATTACGGAAGAGGCGCTGGCTCTGTAGAGGAGCTGTGGCTCTTTTTTTGGTACCAGACAGCCGATCCGTTAAAAGCAATATGCAGCGCAAGCGTCAGCACCAGCGACTCCGTAACCTGCGCGAGCAGCCCGAAGAAGATCCCTCCGCTCAGGGCAAACAACATAAACCGGACGCTCTCGCGGTTCAGCCGGTAATACTGCAAATGGGACACAGCGAACAGGAACGCACTAAGGAGAATCGCGCCGCTGACATCAATGATTCCCGTAGCATGCAGCGGTCCAAGCACCGGATGCTGCGCTAATATAGGCAGGACAAGCCCCCGGAAGGCAATCTCTTCAAAAATCGGAAAAGCCAGCACGAAATTGACCGTATTAAATGTGCCCACGGGATTATAGCCGGAGGATCGGGAGATGATCAGGTTCACAAGCAATATGATAAGGAACAGTGGAAGCACCCTCATCACCTGATGCGGGACCCCGAACGTATAGCTGCCCCTCCACAGAATACTCGCGCCAATCATGGCGGCTCCCCAATAATAGATTGTATAGCGCACCTGAGTTTTAGAGATCAGTCCAAGTATCCGCTCGAAGATCCGGTAGGAGAAAGACAGCAGTACAGCAATTGCGCATAGCTTCATTAGCAGCATAAATAATACCCCTCCTAGTATGGTCAAATGTTATAATAGAGGAAAAATAAGGATGGTGCATTTTCGTTGCAATATTTCAATCTCATTCCGTTCTCGACTACGCTGGTCTGGTTCAGTGTTCTGTTACTGATTGTATGGGCCGTAGACTTCCTGCAGGGCGCGACCCCTGTACCGGTTCATGCGCGTAGCCTCCGGGAGCGGACTAAATGTATCCTGGCGGATATTCTAATTTTTGCTGCCTTGAACGGCTTGCTTATGTATGTCCTTCATCCCATGGGCAATCTGCTGCTAATTTCACTGGCTGCTGCGGGACTGCTCGTTACATACTACTTATCTTCAAAAACAGACGGGAAGCGCTTACGCCTCCGGCCTTGGATTGTGCTGATCCATGTTCTGCTCGGCGCAGGCTTCTACCTGCTGTTCGGTATGCTGCTGATGAGCAAGCTGGTCGTTACATATAACCTTAACATGACCAATCAATTTCATATACTCTTTTTTGCCTATGGCCAGGACCGGCCGGTGGTGTACGGAGTGCTGCTGATTATGGCTGTGCTGTATTTCGTAATCGGGAAGCTGCTGATGCACCCTCTATATAGCTGGTACAGGGTGAAATACTGCCAGCGTAGCTGTTCAAGTATAATAGAAGAAACATAGAATTTGGGCAAGCCGGACAGGAGGAGCAGGATGGAACAGACATGGGAACAATTCAGTTGGACAGGCAGCGAGGAGATGTATCTGGATCATCCGGCAACCTCCACACTGAACAGGATCGTTATCGGCCGGTACGGCGGGAACACGGCGGCAGGTGCTGATAAGAATGAAGACGGTGTCTATGTATTAAGCGAGCCGGGCAGCGGCTGGGAGTTCGCGGTGCTCCTGGATGCGCACAATACGGCGGAAAGTGCTGAACTGCTGGTTCGCACGATCAACGGCGAAGCAGCTGAGATCATCAGACTTCTGGCGCTGCCGGTTCAGCAGGCGTTCCGGGAGCTGGAGGCTTTTCTGTTGTCTATTTTCCAGTCGGAGGCATTTATTCGCCAGTGCCAGCAGGTAACGGGGGAGACCGCGTGCCTGATCTGTGTGCGTATGGAAAATTACCTCTGGTGGTTCTCGGTGGGAGATAACTCACTGTATCTGCTGCACCCCGAGCTGACGGCCCGCGGGCAGTATGCGCTTAATCAGCGCAATTATTATGAGTGGATCGGCTTCGTCAACACCTTCGCCCAGCCCGTCCCTTGTTACTCCTCCGGCATCCGCGAGCTGCGGCAGGGCCGCAACGTGATCGTGATGACCACAGACGGCCTGCTGGAGGTGGGCGCACGGCTGCTGGAGGACCCGCGAAGGCTGTATGAAGCTTTTACAGGGAAAGAGGATGAGGATCTGGAGAAATGTGTGGCGGAAGCATTGACGGGTGTGCATGAGCAGCTTGGGTGGGACAGCGCCACAGTGGTGGCTTGGAGCTATGATAATGGCAAGGCGGGGGCGATGCCGAGTGATTAGGGAAGCGTAGGTAGCCTGTACCTATTTTCCCCGTACATGCACTTCTAGGCACCTACCCACATACAATAAAAGGACCATGAACCCGTTGTTCTCCTAACTGATCGGTTTCATTGTACATGTGCGGGAGGTGTCGCCAACTTGCCTGGAATCATAAGCACGATTGCGCTGCTGATCAAAGAACTGACGCTGCTGGTATCTTACGTAAGGAACAACGCTTTTCCCCAGCCTCTATCGGAGCAGGACGAGAGCAAATACTTAGGCATGATGGCCGAGGGAGATGCCAAGGCACGGAACCTGCTGATCGAGCATAACCTGCGGCTGGTTGCCCATATAGTCAAGAAATTCGACAACACCGGCGAAGACATGGAGGACCTGATCTCTATCGGCACCATCGGCCTGATCAAGGCCATTGAGAGCTACCGCCCGAACAAGGGCACGAAGCTGGCTACTTTTGCGGCCCGGTGTATCGAGAACGAGATCCTGATGCATCTCCGGTCGCTCAAAAAAACACGTAAAGACGTATCCCTCCACGATCCAATTGGCACGGATAAGGAAGGCAATGAGATCACCCTGATCGACATCCTCGGCTCGGAGACCGACGATGTGATCAAGGAAGTGGATCTGAAGATTGAGAAGAGCAAGATCTATCGGAATCTGGATATTCTGGATGATCGGGAGAAGGAAGTTGTGGTCGGCCGCTTCGGACTGGACACGGGCGGGGAAGAGCGGACACAGCGGGAAATTGCGAAGGAGTTGGGAATCTCGCGGAGCTATGTGTCGCGGATTGAGAAGAGGGCGCTGATGAAGCTGTATCATGAGTTTTATAAGGCGAAGCGGTGAGATTATCGAGTCTGTCTTTTGACAGGCTCTTTTTTTGTCGAAATTAAGCCATATAGTGCAAAAGAATTATGTGAAAAGTCTGATTAACATGTAAAACATTTGAAGTATGATGTTATAATTTGGATAGCGTTATCCTATTTTTGTGTAATCTGGAGGGGTGAAGGTGGCTCGAAGTTTCGGAAGTACAGTTAATAGAATCATAAAAGAAACAGCAAAAGCACAGCGCGCAGCAGAAAGATCCAGAAATGCTACTATTCGTGAGCAGGAAAGGCATTTAAGACTGCAACGGCAATACGAACGTGAGCAGGAGCGTGCACTTAGACAAACGATACGTGAACAAAAGGCATATGAGAAAGAACAAAGAGTGTTATACATAGAAGGGCGTAAAGGAGAAACTAATGATTTAAATGCTGAGATCCATTACCGCCTGAACGAATTTAAATCCATTATAAGTGAAACACTCAGTGTGGACGGGAGGTTTTCTTTTGAAACATTATATAAGAAAGATGAATACCCTGCGTACGTGGAACCCTATGTTAAGCCAGTTCCTGCAAACTCTGTACCGGTGAGAGAACACTATTTTGGAAGAGTAGCTACGGAACCCCCTTTTATAGAGAGGATCATTGGCTTAGGGAAAAAGGCGCGCCTGAAGGTTATTGAAGCAGCGGAGAAAGAGTACAAGTATGCTCTTCGTGAATATGAAGCTGCAGAAATGAGAAGAAGTGAACGGATTAAGGAAAATGATATTTTTCTCAGCACTGCAAGAGAAGAATATGACGAGGCAAAGCGCTTGTATCTCGAGGAAATAGCTTCTTATAATAGCTCAATTGATGATTTTAAGAATAACTATTTCAATAAAGAAAAAGAGGAAATAGAAGCTTACAACACTCTGGTTTTGGAACGATCCAATTACGGTGACATCTTTCCGCAAACCTTTGATATGTTTTATTTGGAAGAGAGCAAAGAATTATTAGTAGAGTATGATTTACCTGATGTGACAACTGTGCCACAGAATAAGGAATATAAGTATATACAGAGCCGGGATGAGATTAAAGGGGTTCCTTTTAAACCCAAAGAATTGAATGAAATCTATTCTATACTTGTAGCTTCAATAGCCCTCAGGACACTTCATGAGCTGTTTGAAGCTGACCAAGGCGGACATTTGGATTCCATAGTGTTTAATGGAGTGGTATCTACAGTGGATTTAAGTACAGGGCTCGACATCCGGCCGTGTATATTAACCATTCAGACCCGTAAAGAAGAATTTATGAAATTCGATCTCGCTAGAGTTGATATTCTTGCCTGTGTTAAAGGTTTAAAAGCACAACTTTCTCCTTCAGTAACTGAACTAACCCCTGTCAAACCTATTGTCGATCTTGTCATGTATGATAAACGATTTGTAAATGAAAGAGATATGATATCTACACTTGATTCTCGGACTAACCTTTTGCACATGGACCCTTTTGATTTTGAACACCTGGTATGTAACCTGTTTTCGAAAATTGGTCTTGAATCCAAACTGACGCGTTCTAGCCGAGATGGTGGAGTGGATGTGATTGCTTTTGACCCGCGCCCTGTCTTTGGTGGGAAATATGTGATTCAGGCAAAAAGATATAAAAATACTGTAGAGATAGCTGCAGTCCGCGACTTGTACGGTACCATGATGAACGAGAATGCATCGAAGGGGATTTTGGTGACTACATCAACGTATGGACCTGATGCCAGAAGCTTTGCCAAGGACAAGCCTATTGAGTTAATTGATGGCCGGGTGCTTCTGCATATGTTAGAGGAGCAGGGAATTTATGCGAAGATACAGTTGTGAACTTGCGAAAATTCCTTAAAGAGAGAGAAAGGTATATTAATGGATACAATATTAAAAATTGTGCTCAGTGGTACGATCCCAATACTTATAAACTTAGTGATAAAAGCATTAACATCTTCGAGTTTTGATAATTTATTTTATTTGAAGCATCAGAAAATACAACAACGAATTATTTTATATGTGGTACTTGGGGTTCTTCTTTTAGCTTACGGTTCATTACTAACTGCAATCTATGCTTCATTTGCAAAAATGAAATACACCATTGTCGTAGCCGCAAGCAGCATAGTCTTATTCTTAATAGGGATTATAATTTTAGGAATTCTATGCTCCATTAAATGGATGAAGGGAAAGTGGTCAGTCAAAAAATTTACTTTATCAGAAACCAAGGCTAACCGACTAACCTTTACCATCTTCATGTGTAACATGGTTGTATTTGCAGTATCATTTTATAACACACTCAACCTAACTGATTTGGAGAGAATAGAACATGTAGCTAAGATTCTCATCTGTATAGGACAGTTTTATTTATACGCATTTCTTATATTAAAATCTTATTTTTACTTGATAGACTTTACCCGACATCAGTGGAATTATGTCATTTCACCAACTCCAGAAGACATTGATAAAAGGTATCTTTATGTTCTTTATTCACTATCACCAACTCAAATGGTGTTATCGGAGAGCAACGAAAATGTAGAAAATCCGTCGAGTGTTTATTTGTTTGATATTACTAAGCAGACGTATATTCATTTTGAGAGAGTGGCTACGTTGAAAGGGTGAAAAGTTGACAATCGTAGAAATGACAGCAGATGATATCGACTTTTATAATATAGTCTTTGGAATTAGATCAAGAGTTGGTTTGTAGGAGCTTCTTGCTTTAGATGGTAGTGGTTATTAATTAAGCTAATACCAATCGACAAAAAGAGTAAAACGCTAATTTGTTTGAAGTGTTAAGTCAAATACTAATTAATTTTCGTCTTGTATAAAAATCAATAAATAGAGGTGGAGTAAAAAATGGAAAATCAGAATAAGAGCATTACTGAGATTCTAAATAGAATCGAAAGGCTTTTTGAAGCGGCTAGTTTAGCATCAACTAAAGCAGATGCTAAACCTTTTCTCAACGAAATAAGATCACTAGAAGTTACTTTAAATTTAACCCCCTATCTAAGGATAGCTTTTAATGAATTTTTGGCATATGCGGAGGATGCTTCTGGTCAAGTGAAAGAAAAAGAGCACTGGAAAGCAGCTGCTGAACAAAGCCTATACAAATTAACTTCTGGATTAAATAGAAACAAGTAAAACAATAATCATTAACTCCAACTAAAAACATTTCTATTGAGTCTTTTCGGGAGGAGAAAGTAGCTTGTAGTTTTATAAAAATGAGCAGCGCTCATAGGAGGAGCTATGGCTAACATTTTTGAAAATTTAAAGTTATTAAAAAAGGATATGGAAGATAGAAGTTGGGTAATTGAGTCGTTTATATTTAGCTATAACAATGAAGATTTTATCGTATTAGTAAAGTTGTTTGTGGAAAATGAAAAAAAGAAAGAAAAATACGCACTATTAAAATTAGAATTTTTAAGACAGTCTGATTTAAAGAGTAGCCTGCAAGTCGAAGCAAACTCTAATGCATTGTTTATTGATACAAAAAGACTGAGAGAGTATTTTAAAATAGAATATAATGAAAATCTGGGAGATATACTTCGACAATTTAAGGAATATTTTTCGAGGTTCATTCCCAAAGAGGTGGTTGAAGATAAGACTGATGAACAATTGAGAGCAATTGTTGCTTCTTTGAGTAAAAGTGATTCTGAAAACCCTAATAAATTGTATTGCTATCAAGTTAGGAGGAATGGATGTAAATCGGATGGAACGTTAGCTCAAAGAAGTCTTTACAATGATAATAAGGCTAGAATCTTACGACCATTTTTGTATTCAAAATTAAAAAAGGAAAAAAATATAAGTTTTTGTTTTTCGGAAAATGAAAATGATGAAAATACTAATGAAACAATATTGGCAAATTGGGTTAAGAACAAGCAATGAAGTATTGGCTCACATTTTATTATCTTAGACTACTTCCATTCAAGTGATAAACAGCTTGGACGTAGGCAGGCTGTTTTTTGGATTTTTCGAAAATGAGTTTGCATTTACAAGAAAACTAGCATTGACTCATATTATGATGAATTTATTTCCATTCAGTAAGTTCATTGAAATAATATAGCCATGTTACAAAGTATATATAGGAGTCAAATGATATCAGTAGATGATAAGCTACCGAGAAAGTAGTGAACATTTTTCAATTACGCATAGAAATTCATTAAATATGTCTTTTTTCTCTTGTATACTACAATAACAGAGGGATATTTACCTATATTGTCGAACTTTTCTTAAGGAAAGAGGATACAAGTATGACAGAAGTGGAATGGTTTGTCTCGATTTTGAGCCCAAATGATATGAAAATGATTGGGCGTCTGATTCCTGGTTTTCCAACCGATCTTGTGACACCTGGACGATTACGGGAACAGTTGGAAAGGGCATTAGTCCTGGGATACAAAAAACAAGGGAATAAGGGTACCCAAAGGGCTTCCATTAATATTCGAGAACTATATATGAAACTTGGGAATGATTATGTAACCCGAAAGCCTGACTTGAAGCAAATCAACCTCCAGGCAACCTTATTCAAATTGCGTACCGCCTCCCGTCTTCGCCCGATGCATGCCGTAGGAATCTTGTATTTTTTATACGGTAGTGAATTTGACAATATTCTTCATCTGATGATGGAGAATACTACAAACAAGGTAGATTTCCTTGAGGGTATCGGCACCTCTGGAGAAATGAGTGAAATAGAGAAAATTGAGATTATCCTAGGCATTACACAAAAGAGCAGAATATCCCAAGTTCGAGAATTGTTTGAGAATTTCGCCCATACGGCTAAGATTGAAGGAGCAGTTCCTGCAGTGACCAACGAACATGAGCTTCTCCAAGCCCTGACCACAGCCGACAGGTTTGACAGCTTACTTCTGCTGGTCCAATTTTGCTTGTCCCAAAAAGATTGGGAACAAAACAATATTCGTCCCTTGCTCCTTTATGCAGAAACAGAATACTACAGTTACCTAATTGAGAATACCAAGAAATCACACCAGTACGAAAAATCCCAAACTGCTATACTTCATCAAAAGGAACAGCAACAGTGGGAAGAGGAAAGGAACGATCTCTCCAAACAGATCAATACTCTTACAAAGAACATGAACCAATTTGAAAAGACATTGATAGAGAAGGAAAATGAGCTCATTGATTGTCAAAAGAAAAAGGAAGAAGAACTACGCCCGTACACCGAACTTCTCATCCTTATAAAAGAACAGCTTTCAGTTCCTCTGTTGTTTGTAGCTCCTAATTCCGAATACCTGTGGGCTCAGCTTCTTCAATGTGAGGTTTTATCAAAAGAACAGCTGTTGAGCATGGGGAAAACGAAATGGAAAGGTTATGATAATCATGTCTTTTTTATTCTACGCTACGCCGTTGATTCCACTGCAGAATGGAGAACACTCCAAACGCTGCTCGAGGCCAATAATATTCGCTATTTTGAGTTGATGGACTATAACGAACTCGATCATTTCCAACAGTTAATCAGCCATATTAAGTTTCTTCGAGAGGAGATCTATGATGATGAGCTTAGCTATGAATACCATAACTGAAAATGAAAGGAGGGATATTTCAAACTGTATATTACTGGGGAAACTTATAGAAGACTATGACGATAATATTCCAGGCCTTGGGATAACACGAACAGCTATTACGTACCGATCAGACGACCGAGTCGTTATTTACATACAACCCCTTTCCGATGAACCGAAACTTCTCAGGAGATTAGGGAAAGATCCTAAGGGTGTATATATTACATTTGATAACCGCAGCCAAGCATTTTTTCGATCAATTAAATATCCTTACGGTGAAAATAATGTCAATTTGAAAATGGAATTCTTAAAGAATCATTTGAAGGATAGACTTATCTTATTTCGTCCCCAATTAAATTATCGTACAGATGGCACTCAGAATTTTCATTATAATTTTGATTTCGTTTGGGTGGGAGACAAGATTGAAAGTGACTGCTACTACGCAGTTCCTTACGTTGAACGTAACTTGTCTTCCCAGCGGTTTGAAAAATTTCTTACAGAAACAAATAAATTTGCTCCATTTACCATGCTCAATTATCCTAACCTCATGGATTCGCCAGAATTTATACTTTGTGACAAACAGATCTACTATTTGACTGATCCAGATGCTCTGGGAACCAATCCAGAGAATCGGAAATTGTATTTTTGCAAGAAACCCGGTGATATTTACCGGATGGATCTGCCAGCGGATTGGCAGGACAATACCCGCGCAGCTTATCAAGACCTTGTATTCATTACAGAACAATATCGAATGGAGCTTAAACGATTATTTGCTGAACAGGGCCGCCCTATTAACGAAGAGCGTATCGTAATACCCGAGCGCTCGCTGGTCAATAGCATCACCGAGCGAGGGAGTCGTACTGATGAACAGCCGTTAGACGTTACGATGAAGTTGACCGAGATTAACTTCATTAATAGGCTGAAACATATGGCTCAGGCCGAGGATTTATTTTATGAAGACCATGATCTTTACAATTTTCATACTGCATTAAAAACAAACTTTATTACTATCTTGGGCGGGATGTCTGGAACCGGAAAAACTAGACTCGCTACCCTCTATGCCCAAGCTCTTGGTCTTACGATAAACGATGACTGTTTAGTCATTCCCGTTAGCCCTTCTTTTACTGAACCAGCTGATATCTTGGGCTATCTTAATCATCAACTTGCCATCTATGTGGAAAGCGAAACAGGCTTAGTATCCTTTTTAAAAAAAGCTTCAGAGAACACAGACAAACTTTATATGGTAATATTTGACGAAATGAATTTGGGTCAGGTCGAACATTATTTTAGTCCGTTCATTTCGTTGTTGGAAATGAATGAAAAAGATCGGCATCTAACCCTCTTTAGTGAAAATTCCATCTGCCGGGACAAGACCTTTTTTCCCCGGATTCAGATAGGCAACAACGTGATTTTTGTGGGAACGGCAAATTTTGATGAGACCACCAAAGATTTCAGTAAACGTCTTCTCGACCGCGCCAATGTTATCCAACTGGAAAAGATGGATCTTACTCGTGCAGCCACAATCCCTCATGTGGAGCAAAGTGAATTCTTCGGCGATGGAGAACTAGTGGATGCTGTCCTTTACCGTAACAAGTGGACCGAAAAGTCTAAAGGAATCCTAGACTTGGAGGCTGAAGAAATGACATTCTTGGACGATCTTCATATACTGATGTCCAATGTCGATGCTCAAACGGGAGTTTCTTTCCGGGTAGTCACTGCGATTAGCAATTATCTCAAGAACATTCCAAAAGATGAAAGTGGCAATCCACTGCTTACACGATACCGAGGTTTAGATTACCAAGTGAAGCAGCGGTTGTTAACGAAATTACGTGGGCATCGCGAGCAGTTAGAGAACCTAATTGGAACCTTCGATTTTTCCATGAGTGCCTACAAACCGGGGGATCTTGGCGCCATGTTTGAAGATGAGCAGAGTTGGAAGTATTCTCGAGAGTATCTGATTCAAAAAGCGAAAGAGTTGACTCGGAATGGCTATACACTATAAAGAATTTTTACCTTTTCAGTTGGATTTTATAGCTGGGAGAGAAGGGAATCTGGAACTTCCGATAAAGGTTTTTTGGGACGCTGAAAACGAATTAGACCACACCCAGTTTCAAACCATTCACGAAAACGTCCCGCTTTCTGTTCGTTTTGTTGCGTCCGAAGGAGCCGTACCTGCAGATAGTGAATTATGGATCGAAACTGCCTCGTTTAATGAAGTCGGAGAAAACAGGTCGTTTTCTATCCCAATTTCCTGCGAAAGTCGGCAAACCCATCTTTATTCTCACGAAACAAACGCTCCGGGACAAGAAACATTCCCTTGGAGGATGGGCCATTATATTGTCAAAATTCATACCGGATCAACGACGTATTTCACAGGAATACAGGTCATTCCGAACAACTTGACTTTACAACAAGTACATGAAATTCAGAACAGGCTGGAAAGTGAAGTCGAGGGGCTCTGTCATGAACTGATCTTAAGCCAGCGATCGTTTGCAGAACCTGAGCAAAACGAGATTGCGGAGCGATGGTATTACGATTACGCGATGTGGATCCTGGATAAAAAACAGTCGATACAAGGTTTCCTTTACGCTATCGAACGGAAGCCGCAAGATGAGGTGCATACCTCCTACCGAAATTCCAACCAAGTCAAACGGCAGGATGCCCGTACCGAACGCTGGTCCCAGACATCCAATGGTATGGCCGTAAATCAAGGTCTTTCGCCGGGTCCCTTTACGCTTAACCGTTTGAAAGATATTACGTTAGACACATCGGCGAACCGATGGATGAAGAAAATCATCACAATGTGGAAGAAGGAGTTGATGGAGGTTTCCCAACTCCTTACCAGCGATATTATCACGATGATTCAGGAAGAAACACTTCTGTCTCAAACAATGCAGCAGGCTAATAATCTTACTCTACGTATGGAGCGGGTACAAAATGTTTACCAGCGCTATCGTAGAACTTCTCGCAGCCAGTTTTTTATTGCCCAGAATAAACGAAATGCTTTGCAGAAACGAAGACTCATTATAGTCGAATGGGTTAATGTGCTTAAGGCACTTATTGGCCGCTTTTCCTTCTTTTTGACTCAGCCTTTCGTTCTCGACGTCGGAGAGATTGGGGCTAAGCCTATCCTGAAACAGCGGGATTACTTCCGTCTTAATGAGTTGTTTGAAGAGAGTAGAAACCTCAAGAAAGATGAGGGGAGCTCCCGTTTGTATAAAAAGTTCCCGCGCCCAACTTGGCGCGTATACGAATACTTTGTCTTCTTTCAAATGCTGGATATTTTTCAAGACCTAAACTATATGATCGTGGAGGGTTTACCCTCTCGGATGGAGAGTTTCCATGTGGAGGGTATAGCAGAGGGAGCACGAGTCGTATTGGAAAACGAGCATGGCCAAGTTCACGTTTGGTTCAACAAGTTGCTTCCTTATACATGGGAGGACGCCAGGCGGCAAGGAGAATCATTCTACTTGTTCGGTGAACATCGCTGGCCGGACCTTCGAGTAGATTATTATGTCCGAAAGGGCCCAAGCACATTTGAGTTCAGCAAGCACTCAATAGTGGCCGATGCCAAGTTAATCAAGTTCCGTCACCTTCATAATATGGACGGACTTCCGACAAAGACCCAGGCCCAACTCATTGCCTACTCCGGTATTTTCTTTCAGGAATCAAGACGCCCCGTAGTAGATAGGGTTCTTTGTCTATATGCCGGATTGGGTGAACCTCGTGAGGCTGTAAGACATGTTCATCCTGTCTCCTTTATCCAGCTCTTTCCGGACCCTACTGATTTAGATGATGTTTGGGGGTATGAAGAGCTTAGAGAAATTATGATGTCTTGGCTACTAGAAGATGTTGGGGTTCCGGTTCAACCATAATGGCCATTGTTGTATAGGGTTTCCAAGCCTGAATTGACTATAAAAGGTACGAAGAGGGACGCTTAAGTCGTGCCCGGATTGTTGAGAAACCCACGGCTTTGAGCCGTCGGGTTTATGTTTATAATTCAAATATTTATGACATCGCATTGTGTCCATAACCTCAAGAAATTCGACAACACCGGCGAAGACATGGAGGACCTGATCTCTATCGGCACCATCGGACTGATCAAGGCCATCGAGAGCTACCGCCCGAACAAGGGCACGAAGCTGTATCATGAGTTTTATAAGGCGAAGCGGTGAGGTAAGAAAATTGCCTGTAGGAATGAGACATTAGATGTCTTGGTCCTGCAGGTTGTTTGTGTTTTTTAAGATATTCAAAAATCACTGTGTTATCTGTGTGGATTGAAGCGGATATAAAATGCGCTGTACTGTGGTATACTCGAACTATAAGTGCGAAATGAGGTATTTGTGATGATGAACCTTACAAGAGACCTTGCTAAATTGATTCGGTTAACAGGTGACCGGGCGAAATTGGATGCTAAAGCAAACGGAAAATATATAGTATATAAGACAAATGAGGGGCAAATTGTTAGAGAATATAGTACGGGTGAAATTGAGAAAATGAATGAACAGGATTTCATCCATGAATGAGACAAAGGTAACGATGTTTGTGTTTGCAGGTAATAATGGAAGTGGCAAGAGCATAATCCGCAACTTGATTGTTGACAGGCTTGGGGTAGTGTGAATATTGATCCAGATGCACTAGCCCGGAAGCTCGATAATAGTTGACATCCCATCGTGTCCACAACTTCAGGAAATTCGACAAGAGCGGCGAAGACAAGGAGGACCTATTCTCCATCGGCACCATCGGTCTGATCAAGGCCATTGAGAGCTATCGCCCTAACAAGGGAACGAAGCTGGCTACTTTTGCGGATCGGTGTATTGAGAATGAGATACTGGTGTTTTAATAGTCTGTTTGGTACTTCAGTTGTAGTTGGGGTATCGTATGAGGTGTCAAAGTGCTAACTTTTTTTAATTCATTTTCTTACAATGGTGTACTAATATTCACTTTTGGATGTGGTACATGCTTGCTGGCCTTATCTTACTTTGCAAGCAGATTAAATAAAATGATGGGTTTTGCATTAATTTTATTTGGGATAGCAATGATGGGAATAGGCATTGTTACAATTTTGAAAAAGTACAATTATGTTGATCCATCAAGTATGATTACTGTAATACCAGCTTTTATAGCACTATTGAGTATCCCTTTACTATCACTATCCTCCTTAAAGTTGATCGAAAGAAAACCGGAACTGATGAAGATTTATAATCATGTAAAAGTTAGCTTGTTAATATTTACAGCTTTTTTGGTTATTTTTATAATTCTCATTATTTTTGCATTCACTAAATGAACTTTAACCACAAGCAGCAGTACAAATTAAGAATTTTTTACAGCAAGTTAAAGGCCATCCCTTTCGGGATGGCCTTTCCTTTACACTTTTAACTTCCCTTACTTCCCACCCTCCAACAACCTCGCTACCATAGTAGCGAACTCTGCCCGGGTAATGTCTTTAGCAGGCTTAAAGGTACCGTCTTCGTATCCGGTAATAATTTTATTGGATGCGAGTGCATCGATGGAGTTATAATACCATGCCTCTTTGTTAACATCTTTGAATGATGCTGTTCCGGTTCCCGTCAGCTTGAAGGCTCTGGTGATTAGTGTTGCTAATTCACTGCGGCTAATCTTAGCGTTTGGACGGAAGGTGCCGTCGCTGTAGCCGTTCATCAGGCCGGCACTGGCGGCTGCGCCGATGTATTTATTGGCCCAATGCGACCCAGATACATCTGTGAAGCTGCTTGCTTGTCCGTCGAGTCCCATGTGTGTTGTAATCACCTTAATGGCTTCGGCACGGGTCAAGCCTGCATTCGGACGGAAGGTTCCATCTTCATAACCTGTTAGTAATCCTTTGGAAATCAGCAGGTCAATGCTTGCTTTTGCCCAATGATTCAGTGTATCGGTAAAGCTGACCACTTCCGGCGTAGGTGTTGGTGTTGCTGCTGGTGTTGCTGTAGGAGCCGGTGTCGCTGTAGGTGTTGGTGTAGGCGTTGCTGTTACCGGTGGAGTTCCGGTACCTCCTCCAGGACTTGGATTGCTAGGATTGCTTGGTTCATTATCTACTGGATCGGGATCAGTAGGGTTTGGAACATATTGAAGTGCTGGAGCGAAGGCGGTCAGCAGTCTGGCTTGACTTTGCTGCTCAAGCGCGTAGCCCATACCCAGAACCTTGGCATCGTCCCACGCTCTGCCCACAAGCTGCATGGAGACCGAATATCCGCTGTCGTTCGTTCCTACAGGAACCACTACCGTAGGGAGACCGACATTAGACGTTAATACGCCTGTGCCACGGTCCGAACTTAACTGAGAGGCTGCTGCGTCATTGTTGTATACGTCACTGATGAAGCCTGCATATACAACGGCATCTACGCCGTTCTCGTCCATCCAGCCTTTGATCACTTCTTTATAATCCGTTCTATACTTGATGTAATCCTGTACAGCCTGTTCCGTCATCCGCGTAGGTGCAGTATATGATCTCTGATTATAGATAAGCACCTTATCTGAAGCGAGTACACTTGCTCCATCTGCGTAAGGGAAGGCCTTATGAAGCTCAATGTAGCGTGCCCAGCCTTCCGTAGAACCGTTAATGCCCGACGGACGGGTAGGGGCTGATGGCATTTTTGACATCTCAACCATGGTTGCGCCTGCGGCCTGAAGCTCTGAGAACTTATTCATTACTGCTTGTCCGGTATCATCATCTGCGTAGCTGGAGACAAAGGATGATGGGATGTATCCGATTTTCTTTCCTTTTAATGCGCCAGCATCCAGGGAATCCTTCCAGTTCTCCGGACGTTTATGATCTGCATCAGCAGTTACGGTGAAAATATCCTGCGGGTCCGTACCCGTTGTTGCATTCAGCATAATGGCCAGGTCTGTTACGGTTTTGGCAATGGGCCCCGCATAATCCTGTCCCCAAGTGAGCGGCAGTACACCTGTCGTACTGGCCATGCCGTCTGTACCGCGGAAGCTCTTTAAGCTGGCGCCTGTCGTCGGGGCATAGAGAGATACCCCTGTTTGCGATCCCATAGCTGCCGCTGCAAAATCAGCTGCCACCGATACGGCCGACCCGCCGCTGGAGCCAAAAGAGGTTTTGGATGGATAGAGCGCATTCCATGTCTGCATCCAGCCGCTTTCACTGAAGCTTCCGCTGTTGGCGAATTCCGAAGTATTCACTTTACCAATAATGACCGCGCCGGCTTCCCGCAGCTTATTCACCTGGAAGGCATCCGATTCCGGCCGCCAGCCTTCAAGCGCTTTACTGCCGCCGGTTGTAGGCATGTCTTTGGTGTCATAGATGTCTTTGATCGCAATTGGAATTCCCAGCAGATCGCCTGAAGCACCTTGCGCACGGGCATCGTCAGCTGCTTTGGCTTGCGCCAGCGCAGTTTCGGATACATGCAGGAAGGCATGGAAGCCAAGCTGCCCCAAATCGTAAGCCTTGATCCGATCCAGATACGCTTGCGTAATTTGGACAGAAGTCGTTTTACCGCTAATCATATCCTGCTGCATCTCGGCAATGGATTTGTTCACAACATCGTAGGGGGAGGAGGTAACGAAGCTTTGCGCTGCAGGAGCCTCTGGAACGAACAGGGTATCTCCAGCATTAAGCCCCTCTATACCTGAGGTATCCCAGTTGCTGATGGAGCGGATCTGGGCAGGGGTTAAGCCGGACACATCCAGCTGCTGATTCAGCCCGTTAAGCGTGGTTACCAGATTGTTCAGTCCAGCTTCACCGGCTTCTCCAACTTGCACAAAATGTACCAGGGATTTCGACTGGCCCGGCTCCAGATTTAAGGTATTAATAAAGCCGTAGAAATTCGCCTCATTACCGGACTTAGCCAGAGGTGTGGTGAATGGATTCTGCTGCTGATTCCCGAGAGCGGTTAATCCATTATTAAAAGGATGTGGAGACCCGACTGCAACACCTAGAGGTTTATTGTTTCTGGCACTGCTATCGACAACAATCCATGAATCGTCTGTCGTTACGTCCAGATCATTAGTGTAGGTGGCCTTGACCACCGAAGCGTTAGCTGATGTGCCATATCCTAAGGAGCCGCCGAAGGAGACATCGACCTGTACAGCCATATCATTCTTATTGGTAAAAGTATCAAAGAATCTAGTTCTATTATTGATAGTATCTACATACACATCACGGGTGACGGTTACATTTCCCAGATTAACAGATTGAGAGGAAGTGAATCGGTTAACGCCATCGTATTTGAGGTCAAAGCCGCGCATCATTTGTCCATTCATTAGGGAGGCGGAAGGCGAGGATACCTTAACAAAAATATTACCGAAGCCTTGTACTTGTGTAGCGCCGACGGTACGCAAGCTTCCTGTGTCTAAGCTGGGAGCAAAAGCATCGTGAATCTCCCAGACGGTGCCACTGGATGAAGTGACCCGGGTTAAAGCATCAGCGGTTTGAAACGGAATGACTCCTGAAGCAATGACAGATAATGCAATGGAAGTAGCTATAACTTGCCTCTTCGTTCTACGCAAACGTTTCAACTTACTCATGTAGGCAATCTCCCTTTCCTCTATGTATATTATTAATTGTGTTAAGAAATATAACATTGTATATTAATTCAGTCAATGAATAATATGAAATTGAACTATTTTTAGAGATTTTAACAAAGAGAAGTACTGAAATTAGTATATTATATGATAAATACAGTAGAGATACGGCATATTATCTTACATATAGAGTTGTGGAATCGTTGGATATATCAGGAAACTATAAAATCTGCACTGTGATATACTCAGGAAATGAATATAAATAGTTAAATACTGCAGGTCTGTAATGAATTAAGGAAGCGGGGATAAAGAAGCATGATCTACAGCAAATACGCAGGAAGAGGCACGCCCAGTGTTGTCTTTGTAGCAGGCTTAGGTGACGGCAGTGATACTTGGAATGGCGTGCAGGAGAGAATTAGTCAAGAGACTTCAACGTTCACATATGACAGGCCAGGAACAGGGAGAAGTCAGGCTGTGCCTGGGCCGCGCAGCTGTGCCGACTTGGTGGAGGAATTATCCGGATTATTGCAGAAACTGAACATATTACCGCCCTATATTTTAGTGGGACACTCGTTTGGAGGTCTGGTCGCAAGATTATTTGCAGCCAGATATCCTGAGCTTGTCTTGGGTATGGTTCTTATTGATGCTGCCGTTGAATATAAGGAGCTTGCCTATGAGCGGGTATTGCATGACAAGCTCGTTGTCCATAACCGGGAGTATTACTTAAACCCTTTGATGAACAAGGAGAGCATCGACAAGCCGCGAAGTTATATGCAAGTGGCAGAATTAACGCAGATAAGCGATTTGAATATTTCTATCATTATGCGAGGCTTGCCGGACACTTACAATGAAGAATGGCCGAATGAAGCCATCCTGAGAATCGACCAGGAGATGCAAGCGGAGGTTCAGAAATTATATCCTTCGAGCCAGTGCCGGATAGCGGCTGGTAGCAGGCATTATATTCATCAGGATGAACCGGAGATTGTAATTGAAGAGATTATGGCTATGATCAAAGGAAGAGCGTGAAGGCGAGACACGGAGACCTTAGCGGAATAACGCACAAAAAAACAGGCACCATCCTCCTTCAAGGATGATACCCGTTTGTCTTACTGCCCCAAACAAAGCCTGATCAAATCATCCACATGGGCGGTGGCCAAACATTCCACGGTGTCGGCCGCACCGTAATAGATTTTGACTTCGCCGTCGTCCTCCAGGATCATGCCGCCGGGGAAGATGACGTCATTGCGGAAGCCTCCGTCGATTTCGTAGGGGGCTTCAGGGGCGAGCAGCGGAGAGGCGCTCATCCCGAGGATTTTCTTCGGATTGTCCAGGTCAAGCAGCATAATGCCTGCTGTATACCGCTTCTTCCAGGATGGCTCCCAGCCGTTCTTGCCTCTGGCGGGATCAAGGTCCACCGCATGGAAGGTGGTGAGCCAGCCCTTGTCTGTCTTCACCGGCGGTGCTGCCGGGCCGATCTTGTCATTGGCGAACGGGACCTGCTCCACGGCCAGCAACAGATCGGAACGTCCCCAATAGATGAGATCCGGCGACTCTGCGATCCATGTGTCGAACCGGTCCTTGCCTCCGCGGCTGTATACGGTGAACGGCCGTTCCAGCCGCACATAGTTGCCGTTGATCTTCTCCGGGAACAGCACCATATTCCGCAGGTCCGGCGTAGACAGGCTTAAGATTTCAAAGGATTCGAAGTCATCTGTGACTGCGATCCCGCCCCGGATGCCATGCCGTGTATCTACAGCGAAGCACATGTAGCAACGACCATCGATCACCGTCAGCCGCGGATCATATCCGCGCACAACCTCTTCGCCCTGCAGCTTGAACACCGGCTTCGGCCCGGCCGTCCAGTGAATCCCGTCTTCACTGAATGCTATACCGAGATCCGTTGTATGAGACGGCTCCAGGGTCTGCTGCTCAAGCGAGCCGTAGTCATTGCGGAATACCATCACGTACCGGCCGCCGAACTTCACCACTCCCGCGTTAAACACAAGTGCGGTGGGATAAGGCACCCGCGCTGCATCCAGCACAGGGTTGGCCGGATGACGGCGGATGAGGGGAGTGGATGCCAGAGCTCCTATAACGGGTGTATGGTTATAACTCATCGTGGAATATCCTCCTTGAATGTTGAACTACTTTTTCTTTAACTTGAATTTTTAGTTCAATCTATTTAGACAATACTTCCGTAGGATGCGAACGGATAGTCAACCGTAATCCGTCCGGCCTGGCAGTCGCCAACCCCGCTGTACAGATCGGCCTTGCCGTCTTCGCGCATCACGATCCCCGCAGAGAAGACGCAGTCCGTCAAATACGGAGCCTTGGCCGGTCCGGGCGGGTAGCAGGAGCGGCTTCCGATGATATGCAGGTCATGGGATTCCCGGGTCACCGGATCGAAGATGAAGGCCATGTTCATATAGACCTTGATTTCCTGCCCGCTCTGCTCCTGATGGGAATAACAAATATGGCCGATAATTCCGATCTTGCCGCTGCTCAGAAGGTAGGCCTGATTGACGCCTCCCCATTCGCCTGCTCCGAAGATACCATGAATGTACGGGGCATTCTCAATGACATCAGCGGTCAAATCCTCCAGCTTGTCAATCACCGTGAAGCCGATCATCGATTCGCTGCCGTATTGGCCCTTCACCTCATGGCCCCGCGGACGCGAGAAGACGCCAATTCTGCCGTCCGCCAGGGCAACAAGGCGGATATCCTTCATTTTGTTGGGACCGGTCGTGAAGTAGTATAAATCATGGAGATCCGTCCCCCGGTAAAAGTAACCGAAATACGTGCTGTATTTGCCTCTTTCATATTGTACATGCGTTCCGCCCAGTACGAGCTCATCACCTATTTCGCTGATATACGGGTCCTCCAGCGTGTAGATCATGCTGTTCTCCACCAGGGTCCACTCATCCTGGCCTGTCTCCTCGAACAGACGGACCCAGGAGCGGGCCCATTCCTCCCGGCGTTCTACCCGGCCGAACAAGTAGCGTTTGCCATCCCGTTCAAAAGGAATCGAAATATTATAGACATCGAATCCATCCACGTTTTTAAATACCAGGGTTGCGCTGTCATAGATGGTTTTGGTTGCTTCAAATTGTTGTTTTTGCTGATGCAGGCTCACGATTTCTCCGCTCCTTTGGTGTAACAGCTCATTTTATTGCTGAGAAGCTTGATATTCCTTGAACTGCTTTTGGTATTCGGCAACGACCTTATCCAGACCTGCCTTCTTCATTTTATCCAGCGCTTCGGGGAAGGCCTTGTCGTAGTCCAGCACCCCCATATAGATTGGAGTGATGCTGGCTGAAGCTTCCGAGAGAATATTGGTATATTCGGTTCTTACATTTGTCGGGTCAAAAATAAAGTTGGCTGCAATACTATTGACCGCACTCGGATTAGGCTCGAATAAGACCTTGTTATTCTCAGGAATACTGCTCTCCTTATCAAAGCGCATAAAGTTCACATTGCCGTTCTGCGAATCGGAGCCTCTGTATCTTGGATTATTATTGTTGTTCGGGTCTCTGATCGGCTTCAGGCCTTTGTCGCCATCCTTGGTGTAGTGCTCACCCTCTATGCCGTATTGAACCAGGTCATAGTTCTCCTGGCTGGCCAGCATCCAATCCATAAATTTCACCGCAGCCTCCGGGTGCTTGCTGTTCGCCGGTACAGCATTTCCGTTCTTGAAGGAGAGGGGGCGCAGATACTCTTTCTCCGGGTTAAACCATACTACGCCGATATCGTCCACTGTAGCATCCGGATTGTACTTCTGGAGTCCGTTTAAGCTTCCGCCGGTTCCCAGACGTACGAACCATTCCCCGCTGTCAAGCTGGGCATCTACCTGCTCCTGCTTCATAACCAGAATGTCAGGATTCGTAATTCCCTTGGTGTACAGCTCGTGCATGAAGGCAGCATCCTGCTTGAATTCGTTGGTTTCAATCCAGGATTTGACCTCTCCGTTCTGGTTGACATAGAAGAACTTATCCTTAACCGTGAACGGGAAGGTGTCATAGGTCCGGTGCAGGATGGAAGTATGCAGATTGATCGGGTCAAAATCGGCCCGGGTGCCTAAGTAAGGCTTGTTCTTTCCCTTCCAGTTCTTCATCACCGTCTCCCAGGCGCTGATCAGCTCAGCCGGAGTTGTGGGCTCCTGCAAATTGTTCTCGCGGAGAATGTCGCGGCGGATATTGAACTGGCCTTCGCTGGCCATTTCAACCCAGTAGGAGGGGACGATATAATATTTCCCGCCGATGGTGGCGCCGCTAAAGATGTCCTCCGGAATATTCTTTTTCAGGTTGGCTCCATACTTCTCAATTTCCTCCGAGATATCGGCCAGTGCACCCCGGGTATAATAGTTGGAAAAAGGAGTGCGGTCCTGCATGACATGAAACAGATCGAACTCTTCACCGGTGGACAGCATCAGGTTCAGCTTCTGGTCCCAGGCATCCCAGGGAATGAAGACTTTCTCTACGGCAACACCGACGCCGTCTGCGGCCAGCTTCTCATTGACCTTCTCGAACACCTTTTGGTAATCCTTGGGCTCGGTGCCGGGAACCACGTATTTGATCTTCACGACCTCAGAGGCATTGGCATTCCCTGCATTCGGGGATGAAGCATTGCTTTCTCCATTTGCGCCAGGGCTGGCATTATCGGCCTTGCCGCACCCGACCAGGGTGGACAGGGCAAGCGCCACAGCTAACAGGGTTGCATAGGATTTTCTCATGAATAATACGGACCTCCTCTTATGTTGTCTTCTATATGTTAACCCCTAAGGGATGACATCAGCCTTTCACTGAACCGATCACAAGCCCTTTCACGAAGTACTTCTGTAAGTAAGGATAGAGGAAGACGATCGGCCCGATGGTTACGATGGCTGTCGCCATCTTGACCGACTCTGAAGGAAGCGTTACGTCGCTTGTTCCGGCCAGCATGGCCATATCGTTCAGCATACTGATCTCCGACTGCATCTGCAGCAGCATGAATTGCAGCGGATACAGGTCCTTCGTGTCAATCAGCATAATCGCATTCCACCAGTTGTTCCAATAATCCAGTCCATAGAAGAGGGCAATCGTCGCCAGTACCGGTTTACATAACGGAAGATAGATCTTAAAAGCGATGACAATATCACTGGCTCCGTCGATGGTGGCGGATTCCCGCAGCGAGTCAGGAATGCCGTTCATGAAATTGCGCACCAGGAAGAGATTGAACGGGCTGAACAGCAGGGACGGTATAATCAGGGCGAGAATATTATCGGTTAATCCGAGCGCCCGGTTCATCAGATACCAGGGCACAATGCCGGCTGAGAAAATCATGGTGATAAAAAAGTAAAGGGCCAGCAGATTGCGGTGCCTCACATTTTTGTTCGCCAGGGTGTAGCCTGCCATAGAAGTAATCAGCAGGGCCAGCGTGGTACCAACGACTGTGACGAAGATCGAAATGCCGTAGCTCTGAATGACCTGGGAGCCGCTAGTAAAGATCAGCTTGTAGGCATACAGAGAGAATTTCTCCGGAAACAGGCTGTAGCCGTTCTTAAGAATGGCATCCTCATCCGTGATGGAGATCATCAGCACAAGCAGCATCGGAAGCAGGCACAGCGCCGAATAGACCGCAGTCAGCGTGTACATGACCGTTCTGCTGATTGAAATTCTTTTCATGGATACTCCTCCTTCCCGGATTTAATATAATGCGCCATCTTTGAAGTACTTGCGGGTAACGGCATTGGTACCAAAGACAAGGATAAATCCGATAACCGACTGGAACAGTCCCACGGCCATCGCTTCAGAAGGGTCGCCGATCTGGCGCAAGGAGCGGAAGACATACGTATCAATAATATCCGTAGTCGAATACAGGGTGCCGTTGTCCCCGATGAGCGCATAGATCATCCCGAAATCGCCGTACATAATTTTGCCGACCGAGAGCATCGTCAGAATAATAACCGTTGGCATCATTAGCGGAAGCGTAATCCGAAAACACATCTGCAGGCGGTTCGCCCCGTCAATCTCGGCGGCTTCATACAATGTCTCGTCGATGCCGGTAATGGTCGCCAGGTAGATGATCGCGCTCATGCCGGCGCCCTTCCACACATGCATGATGGTCAGAATCGCCGGCCAGGACTGGGCTTCGGTATACCAGTTCACGGAAGCCATGCCGAATTGGTTCAGAATTCTGTTGATTACGCCCATATCCATCGAGAAAAGCGCATACAGCACATAACTGATGACGATCCATGAGATGAAATTGGGGAATAACATCAGCGACTGGCTGATCTTCACAAACAGCTTCTTGCGCAGCTCGTTCAGCACCAGTGAAATGGCCAGCGCCATCAGCGTGCCGAAAACAATAAACAATAAATTGAGGTAAATGGTATTGAAGGTAACTGTAAGCGCTTTATTAGAACGGAAGAAAAACTCAAAGTTTTTGAAGCCGACCCATTCGCTATGGAAGATTCCTTTTGTATAATTGAAGCGCTGGAAAGCAATAACCATATAAGGATAAGTCAGATAGCCGAAAATAAATGTGTATGCCATGGCCGGCAAAACCAACAAATAGGATGTGCCATTTCTGCGGATGTCTGACAGTATGCTGAACCCTGGACGCCGTTTTTTCTTCAATTCCTGTTCCCCCCCTATTTGCTATTGGTTTGTTATAGATGACTGTTGCCTTGCTTTCAGCTTAGCTATAGCCGGAGTAAGAGTCTATTTTAAAACCCGGCAAACGCTTTCAAATTAGCACACAAGGCTTTCAAAAAAGCAGAATGGCTTTCATTTTCGCCTGATTCAGTACCTTTTCGGCTGGAAATGTACTATATTAAGAAATGATAACGGGCAGCTTGGGGAGGAATTCAGCATGCGGGCAACCATCAACCGGCTTGTTCGATACAAGGCATTTCAGAAGCTCACCATCTCATATTTCCTGCTCGTTCTGCTAACTGTAAGCCTGCTGTCCAGTGTACTCTTCTCCCTGTTCTCCCGAAGCGCCATTAAGGAGATCGAACGTAATTCCCGGGCGATGCTGTCCCAGACCACTTACGCCTCGGATGTCGTCTATAATCAGGTCAACACGATCGGAAATACACTGCTGATTCAACCGGAGGTCCTTACCTTTCTGGATGAGACGGTGGAGGACAAGGTGAGCAATTATCATATTTTTCAGCAGATTGAACAAATCACCAATCTGAACCCGTATATCCACAGCATCGGAATCCACCGGCCTTCTACAGGCACGACTATCGATACCGCCGGGCTGCCGTTCGACGCATCACTCACCGCGCTCAGTGCGAAGCAGTACATGGAGTTCAATCCGCGCAGTCTGAAGGTTGCAGGCCGGAATAACGGCAGGCCGTTACAGTTCCTGACATTCTTGCTGTACCCGAATTTCGCATACCAGACCGCGGGCAGTCCGCTGATCTATATCAATGTGGAGGAGCAGTCGATCCTGACGACCATCCGTAAGATCGGCAAAGCGGATGCTGCGAATAATGTGTTTGTAATTAATAATGAAGGAAAAGTGCTGTCCCATACCGATTCCAATCTGTTTCTGGATGATTTATCCCGGGAAGAGTATGTGCGCACGATATTAATCGAGAACCGGAATGAGAACAGCTTCACCACAACAATCGCAGGCGAAAAGAATCTGGTCACTTATGTAAAATCAGAGGAACTGGACTGGTATTTTGTAAGCGTTTCACCGTATTCTGAGCTTATTTCTGACATCGACCAGCTCCGGGGGATTACGCTGCTGGTGACAGCCGGAATTGTACTTGCAGGTCTGTTGAGCTCTATCCTGCTGACCTCGAACATGAATAAGCCCTTATCGGCGCTGCTGGACAAAATCATGCCTGCCCCGGCCAAACCCGCCTCCGGCTTGGCGCTGATCGATGAATATAAGATGGTGACCGAGGTGTTCCACTCCTATCATGAACGTGAGAAATCGATGCAGTTTGTCATCAGCCATTCCTCCCGGACTGTCCGTGAGCATTATCTTCATGCCCTGCTGCGTGGTCATTCCCTGGAGGACTCGGTCTCAAGCGACATGATTAAGGAGATCGGTGAGGAGGTTGCGGGGCCGTTTTTTGGCGTGCTGGTGTTCAAGATCAATGAGCTGGAGCCGGCAGGGGAGAGGGGGGAAGGGAAACAGCAGGCCTTATTGCGCTTCGCGCTGGGGAATATCGCCAAAGAGCTGCTGGAGCATATTGGCCCCTGTGATGTACTCATTATGGGGGGGAACGAAGCCGTTGCCATCCTTCAATACACGAAAAATCAGCCGCCGGAGGAGCTAAAGCCTGCCTTACGTAATGTTCAAAGCTTCCTGAACCGTTACTTCAAGGTCACAGTTTCTATAGGTATAGGAGATATAGCCTTTGGAAAAGGGAATATTCCGTCCTCGTATACCTCCGCGCAGCAGTATGTGAAATACCGGCTAATCTATGGGAAGGAAGCGATTCTGGATGCTGTAGCGACCCGCCACCATGTGCTGACAGCCTTAAGTTATCCCAGTGGCTGCGAGAAGAAGCTGATTGAAGCCGTGCAGCAGGGCAAGCCGGAGCCTATTGTTAGCGCTATTGAGGAATTTACCGATACCCTATCCAGCGGTTCGGTTCATCAGATCATCACCTTCAGTACGCAGCTTATGCTGTCGTTGCTGAAAGCTTTTGACTATTTACAGCATGTGCCGGATTCAAATTTCAATGATTACCTGCAGGCGGTAACCGATATTGAAGCTGCTGAGGACTTGACGGAGATCCGTAACATATTCAACCGTTATTGCTCCACCATCTGCACGTTAATTGAAGATAAACATCACTGGATGAATGCCAAGAAGCATAATATTCTCATTGAAAAAGTGCAGAATTATGTCCATGAGCATTATGCCGAGCCTAACATCTCTCTCGATCTGGTGTCCAAAATCGCCGGACTGTCCCCCAGCTATCTGGGCAAGCTGTTCAAAGGAGCGACCGGGCTATCCTTCAGTGAATACCTGAACAACACCCGGCTGGACAAAGCAAAGGAGCTGCTTGCTTCAACGAATGACACAGCGGCCAAGATCAGTGAAGCGGTAGGAATCTACAATATCACTTATTTCTCCACCTTGTTCAAGAAAAAGTACGGGCTGACTCCTTCAGCCTTCCGCGAACAGGAGGCGATGAGAGGCGCTGTAGGTGATGAAGAGTGATATAAAAAAACACCTGCTGAAGAGCGCAGGTGTTTTTACTTGGTTACGGCTGCTCCGCATATCTCCACCAGGCGAAGGTTCCGGCGATTCCAATAATTCCGGTATACGCAAGGATGATGATACTGCTCAGCTGCAGCGTACCGGTGCTTAGGAATACCGACGGGATGGTCCATGGGAAGTAGGGTGCAAATCCAAAGGAACTGAGCACATTGGACAGAATGACAATGATCAGGATGAGCCCCAGAGGTGCCAGGTAGCCCTTGGTCACATTAGCCAACAGAACGCTTGGTGCGGTCACCAAAATGAACAGCAGCGAGGTGATCAGGAACTTAAGGAACAAGCTCCAAATGAACGCGGCGGACCCGCCAGCAACACCAAGGATAGCTCCTACGGCAAGACCAACGGCAAACATATAGATGGACAGCAACACGCACCATGCTAAAATGACCAGGAACTTGGACAATACAATTTTCGCTCTGGATATGGGCTTGGCCAGTAAATCTTTGATGGTCCGGTCTGAAAATTCCCGTCCGAATACCCATGCGGCCACAAAGGTGTATCCGATCACTCCCAGCGGGGCAAGTGTCTCCAGCAATCCGTTCAAATACGCTTCCCAGGTGACACCGCCGGCGTCACTGGATAATACATTTCCGACGCCCATCATGATCGGCCCGAAGCCTAGCACCAGGAACATGATCCAGAACACGTTCGAGCGGACAATCTTGCGGAGCTCACAATGCAACACCGATAGAGTATTCATTATACAATCCCCCTGTTAACCCCGATGGTGCGGAGAAAATAGCCTTCCAGGTCCTCTGTAACCACCCGGAGCGACGTTGGCGGCTGATTGTTTTGCACGAGCAGTTCAGCCAGCCGTTCCGGATGATCTGCGGCATGTTCATTGGTTAGCTTAAGAGTGCCGTCCGGGGTATCCAGGAAGTCATAGCCATGCGCCTCCAGCACCTTCTTTAAGGCAGGCTTGTTCCGGCCGTTCACGACCAGGCTTTTCTCCAAGGACTGCTCCAGCTTGTCCATAGCTACTTCTTGCACCAGCTTGCCACCGTGAATAATCCCAATCCGTGTAGACACCTTGGAGAGCTCCTCTAACAGATGGCTGGATATAAACACCGTGATGCCGAAATTGTGCGCCAGATTATATAACATATTCCGTATCTCTGCTACGCCTGCGGGATCAAGACCGTTGATCGGCTCGTCCAGGATCAGAATCTCCGGGTTGTGAATCATCGCTTTGGCCAGTCCCAGGCGCTGCTTGTTCCCGAGGGAGAGATGTTTTGCTTTTTTCTTTTTGTGCGGCTCCAGCCCCAACTTATAGATCACCTGCGGTACAGCATCCTTGTCCGGCACCCCTTGCATACGTCTGGCGATCTCCAGATTCTCCGTTACAGTCAGATCCGGATAAAAGGTCGCCTCCTCCAAATACCCGACGTTGCTCCATAATTTAGAGTTTCCGGCGTCGACCTTCTCACCTAACATATAGAGCGAGCCCGAGTTAGGCTTGATCATCGCCAGCAGCATCTTGATCGTCGTTGTTTTCCCGGCGCCGTTCAGTCCCAGGAATCCGTAGATCTCGCCCCGGCTGACCTCCAGCGAAAGATTGTTTAATATGGTATAGTCGCCAAACCTTTTGTGCACGCCGTCAATTTGTATCGCGGGCGTGCTGCCGATTCTTTTCTTGGATAAAATACTCATTCTTCCTCAGACCTCCTACTAGTAAAGCCAGTGTTTGTTGTGTTCTGCTACAACCTATTTTCACATCCAAACATGAAGCTTCTTTAAAGGAAAAATAAACAGATCTGAAGAGAATATAAAAAATTATAAAGGCAGACTGAATCTGATCCCCAGACCGCCATGTTCAGAGGGGAAGGCCACAATCTCGCCTCCATGGTGCTCAATAATCGATTTACAGCTGGCCAGCCCCAGGCCAAGTCCGCCCTTGCGGATCTGCCGCGACGGGTCCACCGTGAAGAATTTGAGGAACAGCGATGACATGTCCTTGTCCGGCACACCGATGCCATTATCCTCAATCTGAAAATAGGCATAATGCTCCCGCAGGTATCCCGTCATATACACCTTCAGATCAGGCTTCCCCCCATATCTAACAGCATTGCTGAAGAGGTTGCCGAACACCCGGCGAATCATCGGTTCATTAACCGTCAGCCATATGCTGTCCGTGAAGGAATGGCGGCAAGTCAGTTCAATATCAAGTCCCGCCAGCTCGTATTCATATTCAAAAGCAATGTCGGCAAACAGTGCTGTCGCCTTTACAGGCTTAGCGGTCATGGATTCAAGCTCCGATTTTTCTTTGGTGAAGCTGGAGAAATCATTGAGGAGGTCAACCATATAGGCTGATTTCCGCTGAATCAATTCATAATATTCCTGCTTCTCTGCTTCGGGTAAGTCCTCATGGGTAGCCAGCAGTTCAGTGAAGCCGTTAATCGAGGTCAGAGGTGTCTTCAGATCGTGGGCGATGGCGGCAAGCATATCGGTCTGTTCTCTGTGGGCGAGCTGAAGCCGATGCTCCATTTTATTGAAATGGTTATATAGCTCTCCAATCTCGTCCTTACGCTTCAAAGCCAGCGGGGACAGGGGATGGACGACATTGACTTCCTCTAGCCGGGCATTCAGCCGCCGGATCGGCTGCTCGATGCGGAAATGAATATAGATGATCAGAATGAAAAATATACAGCCGGCCATGGCGAAGATGGGCAGCAGCAGCGCCAGGTATCGTGAGTCCAGCAAGTTGGTGCGTATCGGGGAATATACGGCAAAGACAAACTTTAAATACAAACCAATCGAAAACATCAGAATCAGCAGCATCAGCAGGAATAACAGGGGAAGCTTGATTTTCAGTTTCATCCTATTGCTCTCTTTCTGTGTATTTATAGCCTATGCCCCAAATGGTTTTGATGAAGTTATGCTCAGGACCCAGCTTCTTGCGGATATTCTTGATATGAACTGTTACGGTATTGATCTCTCCGTATTCATCTCCCCAGACGTTCTCATAGATTTGCTCCCGGCTGAGTACCTGGTTGGGATGACGCATCAGGATCGACAGAATCTGAAATTCCTTCGCGGATAAGTCGAGCTTCTGGCCGTACAGAAAGGCTTCATACGTTTTATCATTCAAAATAAGCGGAGCATCAGCCTTGTCTTTGGCAGGGCTAAGCTTATCCCACTCCTGATGCAGCCTGTCCACTTTGCGGAAATGCGCCTTGATCCGGGAGGCCAGCTCCTGAATACTGAACGGCTTGGTCATATAATCGTCCGCGCCGATTTCCAGACCGACAATTTTATCAATATCCTGATCCCGTGCGCTTAATAACATGATGGGCACATTATACGAGGACCGGATCGTCCGGCAGACATCCAGTCCGCTCATATCAGGCATGACGATATCAAGAACAATGAAATCGATAGGGTTACCCTCCACGGCCGCTAAGGCTTCCCGCCCGGAGCTGGCCGTGATGACGGCAAATTGCTCGTACCTTAAGCTCTTGCTGATGAGCTTCACAATTTCTGCATCATCGTCTACCACTAATATCGTTTTGGACATTTGATTACCTCCCGGGCACTGAGCATGTTGAGATTAATGATAATTGGTTGAGGTTGTGGTTGCAAACCAAGGGCTATATTCTGAGAATCGGGGGAAAGGAGAACCGCATAAATAATAACCGGGCCGGATAAGATGATCTCTTATCCGGCCCGGTTAATGTACTGCCCAACTGTCAGGCTATGGGTTCTTACGGTTCTTCTCTTCGTCAGGATCGGCTTCAAGGCCGGGAGCCGCTACCTCCGGGTCATTCCCCAGCACAGCACCCACGATCTCATCCAGCTTGTCTGTCTCGGATTGGCCGTCCGCCGGACTGGGTTCGCCCTCCGGAATCGGGTGGACACCTGCGGTGCGTCCGTCGAGCGGTGCTTTCTTCTCATCCTTCATCTGTAACTCTCCCTTCTGAGTGCAGTCTCTGTCTTAGGATGTGTCTGCGATTGCCGTTATATGTAACGATAACCGCAGGCGGGGGTGGTGAACCAAGCGGGAAAGGAATAAAAGCCGGGAATCCAGTTTGACTGGAAATCCCGGCTTTCTATTATCTTCTACTATAACAGGCTATACAACCGCACCCCATGCGCAGGCACGGTGGTCAGTAGTGCGCCTGCGTTCAGCGCAGCAGGTGTCTGGCTCCACAGCTCTGTGCCTGCGGCCACGCCGCCGAGACCGATCTCTGCGAGGCTCAGGTTCACCGGCAGCGGGCTGCTGCCAATATTGAAAACGGCCGCATAGCGGGTGCCATCGTCGTGAGCGGCGGTCCAGACGATCAGATCGTCCCGGCAGAGGGCTTCTCTGGCGCTATGGCTCTCGCGCTGCATGCGCAGCACCTCGCGGTTGGTGAGCAGCGACAGGGTCCAGTCGTCGTTGTCGCGCAGCTCGCCGCCGAAGATGAGCGGTGAGCGGAAAATGCTCCACAGCGACATCATCGTCAGCTGCTCGTCACGGGTGAAGCGGGTCCAGCGGTCATCCCCGCCGCCATCGACGGAGCGGACGCCGATGTGGCCGAGCGGCAGCATGTCGCAATCCGGCCAGGAGCCGGCCTGCGGGACGCCCTGCCAGCTGCGGCAGCGGCTGAACATGTCCAGCAGCAGCTCCCAGCGGTCCCAGAAATCATCCGTTATGCGCCACATGTTGGCATGTTCGATGAAATGTTGTGCGTATTCTACCGGAGCAGGGCCAGGGGAGAGGCTCAGCACCATCGGGCGTCCGCAGTTCTCAATCGCCCGAGAGATCAGGGCAATCTCTGGCTGATGGGTGTCGTGCAGCCTGGAAGCGGCGATGTCATCCACCTTAACCAGATCGACGCCCCACTGCGCGTACAGTTTAAAGAGTGAATTATAGTAGGCCTGAGCGCCTTCCTTGGAAGCATCGACACCGTACATATCCGTATTCCACGGACAGATGGAGGCGGTGTGCGCGATCTCGCGCGCCGTTGCGTCCGTCCCCAGAACGGCAGTGCCGGCATGGGCGGCCTGACGCGGGATGCCGCGCATAATGTGGATGCCGAACTTCAGTCCCAGGCTGTGGACATAGTCAGCCAGCGGCTTGAAGCCCTGACCGCCGGCGGCGGAAGGGAAGCGGTTCTCGGCAGGCATCAGCCGGGAGTATTCATCCATAACCAGCGGGACGAAGGGACGGTACAGGGAGGATACGGCACCAGGCTCATACCACTGAATGTCAACGGTAATATAGCTCCAGCCGAAGTCTTTGAGATGCTCGGCCATATATTCCGCATTGCCGCGGATTTCCGCTTCCGTTACGGCTGCGCCGTAGCAATCCCAGCTGTTCCAGCCCAGCGGCGGGGTGGGTGCTGCAAGCTTATGATTCATTGTGTATTCTCCTTTTGTGAATAGATGATTGCTCTTGTCATGTTCATCATAATCAAGGAGAATCCTAATATCTATAGTAATCTTAAGCGTTGAATAGCACTATATTGCGCTTAATCGAAAAAGAGGCGGCGGTAGGTCAGACTCTCATCCCCGCTGCGGAATTCCCCCGGCGTCAGTCCGGTCAGGCTGCGGAAGGCCTTGATGAAATAGCTTCCGCTGGAGTAGCCGACCTGTTCAGCGATCGCTTCAATACTTAAGCTGGTCCCCCGCAGCAGCTCCATGGCCTTCTCGGTACGTACTCTGGTCAGGTAAGCGCCGGGTGTCAGGCCCGTGCTGGCCGAGAAACGGCGGATAAGATGATATTTGGACAGGGAGACATGCTCAGACAGCTGGTCCATGCTGATCATCCGCGAATAATGCTGCTCAATGAATTCGGCGGCCCGTCTGATATTCTCTGACCAGGTGTCCCGGTCACGCAATGTGGCCGCCTGCATCCGGGCCAGCTCGGTCACGAACTGGTAGACGCTGGACGAGGCAATCAGCGGATCGGAGATCCGGCCCGCACCGGCATCCATTACAATCATCCGCGCCAGCCGGACAGGTGCACAGTCTGCAGGCAACCGCGGCACCTCGCCCGCTTCGCGCAGGAATTTGCGCCAGTGGGGCAGGATCAGATTCGGACGGATCAGCAGGAACAGGAACTCCCAGGGCTCTGCCGCATCCGCCGGGTAGTAATAACGGTGCGGCCCGGGAATCTCCGCCAAAAGCGCCTGTCCTGCCCGCACCCGGTAGGTCCGGCTCTCCGACTCGAACACGCCCTCACCGGAGAGGGTGTACTGGAACAGCAGCAGCGGGCCATCACTGCGCTCCAGACCGTCCCAGCGGTAAGCGGGATCAGAGACCGCATCATAACCCGCTGCGAATAAGACGCATAGCTGCAGCTCCTTGTCTTCCGCAAAGCGGAAGCCGTAGGTTCCTTTGGGGATGTCCATAGTGTCCTCCTTATCTCAGGGATGGCATAGCCGTGTTTGTCTCCCCGCATGTATTTTTATCATACCTGACCCCGCACTAATCTTCATTGATAATTGAGAATACCTTTGTTACTGTACAGATAGAATCAGAGAAGGATGGTGCAGGTATGTCTACAATGCAAGTGTACAAACCAACAGAGAAGCATGTCAAAATCATCGGGCGGACCCATCGTGTCAACGATGTGCTGTGGCTGGCCCTGTCGGGCAGCGGAGTAGAATTCTCGTTCTATGGTACAGCAGCCCGGATTACCCTGGCAGGCGATGATATTGCTGTAACCGGCAATAATCTGGCCCGGATCGGGATCAGTGTGAACGGCCGGCGGGTGATTGACGATCAGATCGACCAGCCAATCCGAAGCTATACCGTGTTCGAGAGCGGCACACCGCAGGAGATTACCGTCAGAATTACGAAGCTCTCCGAAGCGGCGATGTCCACGGTTGGCATCCGGGAGATTGCCGTAAATGCTGCCGAGGGCATTCAGCCAACCCCGCGACAAGTACATACCATTGAATTCATCGGCGATTCGATCACCTGCGGCTATGGCGTGGATGACGAAGAGGCGCTGCATTCTTTTTCTACGGCTACTGAAGATGTGACGAAGGCTTATGCTTACTTAACGGCTGAACAGCTTGGAGCGGATTATAGCATGGTGTGTTACAGCGGCTACGGAATTATTACCGGTTATACGGAGAACGACCAGAAGCTGACCACGCATCTGCTGCCCGATTATTATGAGAAGGTAGGCAAGTCGGAGGGGAGATTTGGCGGCAGCCTGCTGCCCCAGGAGGTGCCTTGGGAGTTCAGCAGGTTCACACCGGAGCTGATTGTGATTAATCTGGGCACGAACGATGATTCTTACACCAAGGATGACCCCGCCAAGCAGGCGGATTATGCTGAGAGCTATGTAGCTTTTCTGCAAAAAGTCAGACGGAACAATCCCGATTCTACGATTCTATGCACGCTGGGGATCATGGGGGACAGACTGTATCCTCATCTGGAGCAAGCGGTGGCCCGCTATTCCCGGGAATCCGGCGACAGCAATATTAGCACTATGAGATTCGAGGTACAGCTGGAGGCCGACGGCTATGCCGTCGATTATCACCCGTCCCAGGCAACCCACCGCAAAGCGGCAGACAAGCTGACGGCTGAGATTCGGAAGCTGATGAACTGGTAGGAAGGTTACGGTGAGAGGGCGGGGACGAAGCGGAGCGGGGAATCAAGTGGTGATTGCACTATGTACAGTAGAAATCATAAAAACTTCACTAAGAACGCTGCCTATTGTATTTAGTACAGTAGAATGCTGGATGAAAGCTCATTATGGGCAAAATCTCTGAATTCTGTTGTACATAATACAGTAGCAGGGAGTAAGGGGAGGTTTACAACCTATTCTAATGTACAAAGTACAATAGCCCCATGCTTAGGAATGAAATTCCGCTCCCGCCCGCCGCCCACGCCTAACTCAACCCCGCGGTAACTCCGCCTTTTTCACCAGTCCAGCGCATCAGCACTCCAGCAGACGTGCAGGGCCGGTTACCGGTGTATCCCCTTCTCCCGTACGAACTGCTCCAGCACCCCGAAATCCTCGGTGACCCTGCGGAACGGAAGTGCAGCCAGCACCTGCTCCCGGTAATGGTTGCGCGCTCCGGCGGACAGCCGGGAGTCGAGGATGCTGACGATGCCCAGGTCCGTCTCGCTGCGGATCAGGCGTCCGGTGCCTTGCCTCAGGCGGAGCAGCATGTCCGGCACGAACACCTCCTGCATCGGATCACCGGCCATAGCTGCCTTGTACTCATAGACCGGATCGGCCGGGACCGGGAACGGCAGCCGGAATACGATCAGATGTGACAGGTCGGAGCCCTCAATATTCACGCCTTCCCAGAAGACGCCCGTACTCAGCAGCACCCCTTTGCTCGCCCGGAATTCAGCGATAATCGCGTCCTGGGATGAGCCTTCCCGCTGCATATGCAGCGCCCAGCCCAGCTTCTCCGCACTTAGCTTCTGATGAACATATTTCATATCCTCCTTGGCCGAAAAAAGCACCAAAGCCCGCCCGTCCGTAACATTGCACAGCCGCAGCAGCTCCTTGTACGCCGCCTCCAGATAAGCCTCCCGGTTGGCCGGAGTGTAGTAAGGAACATTCCTGGCGATGTACATCATCGTGTGGTGAGGATAGTCAAAAGGGGAGGGCTGGCGCTCCATATATTCTCCCCGGTAGCCAAGCGACTGTGTCAGGTATGCATACTGCTCCTCCAGCGTCTCCCCGGTCTGGCAAAGGGTGGCGGAGGTGAGAATGACCGGGGTTTTGCCATTGAACAGACTGTGCTTCAGAAATTGGCTGATCCCCTTCGGGCAGATGCTGAGAGTTGCTTCTCCCCGCGGGCTGCCGGCCCAGAGCAGATAGCGCTTCTCTGTACCGGCAAGCACCTGGAACAGGTGGAGCATTCCGCCCACGGCTTCATACGCATTGTCGATCTCCCGCTCGTGCCGGGACACCAGAACGGAGAGGCTGAGACGGAATTCCTGCAAAATCTGAATGCCCCGCAGCAGCGGCAACCCGGTAATCTCTGATACTTTAATCCGGTCATTGTCCTGCTTGGCTGTGAGCCGCAGGTCTGCCTCGACCTGTCTGAAGATGCCGCGCAGGCAGCGGGTGACCAGCTGCAGCGAGGACATCAGGCTCCGGTCGGCGGAACGCCTGACCAGAATCTGCACCGCGTCCTCCAGCGCCCGGCAGGTTCCGCGTAAGGTGAATTCCAGCGTCTGGGCATCCCGGACCTTAGCTTCCAGATTATGCGCTTCATCGATCACGATCAGTGCAGGCCGGTCTGTGATCAGACCCTTGGTCCCTTCCTTCTTCTTGATCAGGTCGCGGATCAGCAGGTCCTGGTTGACGATAATGAAGTCCATCTCAGAGGTTCCGGCGTTAATCTTCGCTCTCATCTCATAGAAGGAGCAAGTGCTCCGGTAATGGCAATACTCGAACCGGCAATCATTCACACACACGTTCGACCAGAGGGCGTCACTGACTCCACTCTTCAGATCGGCCCGCTCGTTGATCTCTCCATGCATAATCCGCTCTGCCAGTGACAGGAGGGGGGAGCCGGAGGAGGCTTCAGCCCCTGACAGCTCCGCTGCCCGCAGCCGGCAGGCATATTGGCCCATACCTTTACCGACAACGGAGCGGACCATGGAGAAGCCCAGCCGGCTGCCGATGAACCGCAGGTCTCTATGGATCTGCTCGGAGAGCTGGATAGAGGAGGTGGCGATAATGACCGGCTGCCGCGAGATCTGATTGATCAGCAGGCCGGGAATGAGATAGGCGAAGGATTTGCCGATGCCGACACCGGCTTCAATCATCGCATTGCGGCCATGGATATAAGCGTCGGCGATATCCAGAGACATATCCTGCTGGCCGGTCCGCCCGGTGAGGCCGAGTCTGGGGAAGCGGTCATACAGGCGGAAGATGGCATTGATTAGAGCAGGCTCGATGTCTTTGACCGGCTCCTTCTTCTGTGAGTTGTAGAAATCTTGTAACCAGCTGATGCCGACCGCCCCTTTTCTATACAATGATTGTCTTGTCCTGCATGAATTCCCATGAGGCTGTTATTATTCCAGATCGAAGGCTGATAGTCAAGGACTTCATTCGAACCGGTAGGGTAAATATACTATAATAATCACAAGATTCTGATTTGCATATCCACCCCGAAGGGAGAGGTACAATGAGCGAGCGTCTGCCTTGTCAGACTCCGGGCTGTACGGGAACGATACTTCCCGCAACTGCACTGAAAACCGGAGGCATCTGTATGCCCTGCTACCAGCAGAAGAAAGCGCTGGAGCACCAGGCTTACATTGAACAGAACCGGAAAGAGGTTAACCGGTACGCCGGGATCAATGATCCGGTGGAGATTCTGAAGATTATGCACAGTCCGCGCAGACATGACCCGCTGATTCAGGAAGTGCCTTACCCCCGAACTGCACAGGAGATCTATCATGGGCTGACGAAGGAAGAACGTGACCGGATGGAGAGCTACGCAGTAGATTTATTAGAAGAAGAGGATACCGATCAGGCCGAAATGATTCTGTTATCGCTCGCTTGCTTCACCCGTGGAGAGATTAAGCTCGGGCTGGAAGCGTTCATGCGTGAAGAGATCTATCATCCTTCCATTCTGTATAAAGATGCAGGAGTGGAAATCAGGTCACAGCTGATAGAAAAAGTTGAATCCGATCCCGCCAACCGCAATCACCTGCTGCTGGCGCTCGCCTGGATTGGTGATGAAGCGGTGGTCAGACAGTTCGCGGTCTGGCGGGAGTCCCCGCCGGAGTGGGCGTCCGCGTTGTATCAGCCGCCTGAGGCCTATGCCCGCTTTGCGGGCTGGGAGCTGGATGAAGAGGGAGGGCAAAGGTGGCTGTTCCACCGCGAATGTTATCCGTTCAAAATAAGCGCGGAAGATAGCACGGAAGCACCTGCTACTCCGGCAGCGGTCACCGTGCTCCAGGCAGGAATGCAGTCCTGTCCATGGTGCGGGGGCGGTTTGACTGAATTATTCGATTTCGACTTGCAGCATCCGCAGCTTGAATTCATGAAGCTTCCCGGCAAACGCCTGCGCATTGCCGCCTGTATGCATTGTAACTGTTACGGAACCGTATATATGAAGGCCGATCTGGAGGGCAGGTATTCCTGGAGCGAATATAATGTGGTCCCGGAGTACCTGCCTGAACATGGGGGAGGAACGTATGAAGCGGACTGGAGGGAGATGCGGCTGTCGGAACAGCCTGCCGGTACCTATGAGAGTGCCGAATGGACACTGGAGGCGCCCGCTTCACAGATCGGAGGACACCCGGCCTGGATTCAGGATGCGGACTATCCGGCTTGCCCCTGCTGCGCCCGGACGATGACCTTTGTGGCTCAGGCCGATATGGGACAAGTGGCGGATGATGAGGGGATCTATTATGCTTTTGTCTGCCGGGAATGCCTGATCACAGCGGTGAATTACCAGCAGACTTAGACGGCTTACTGCTCCCCGGCCGACAGCCTGATCTTGAATGAATTTCCATGAGGTTGTTAATTAATGCACTTCAGTACCCTTAATTTGTCACAGATAAGTTTCGCTGGAAGTGCTAACATGGATGGAAATAAACTGGCTGCGGGAGCTGAAATATGAGTGATTTCTCAGTTCATCACATGATGCATTACTCGCTGTATTCTTATGCCGAGTATAGTCCGGACCCGATGTATATTCTAAGCACGGACAAAAAGGTATGTTATGCTAATTCTAACTTTGTGGAGCTGTATGGGTGGACCACGGAAGAATTGAATCTGTATGATTTCCCTCATGTTCCCAGTGAGCTCAGGGATGAGCTTGCCCGGATGTACCTCTTCATTGATCAGGGACAGCGCCTGTTTGCCCTGGATACCTTCAGGAATAAACGGAATGGTGAGCTGATCAGTGTCAAAATTACGATATCCCCAGTGAAAGATCTGGAGGGGCGTATAACGGCTTACGTGTGTGTGCTGAGAGATGTAACGGACATCAAGTTCTCTGAGCTGAAATATTATAAATTATTTAATGAAGCCAATGATTCCATGTATATCTATGAGCAGGATGATCAGGGTAAACCGCTCAAATTCCTGGATGTCAACGAAGCAGCCTGCCGGGTGCTGGGCTACACACGCCAGGAATTGTTGAATGAAACACCGCTCACTATAGCTGCTGAAGCGCTGATTTCAGAGGCAGACCATGTCTTTCGTGATATTCATTTGGGAGAGCGGGCATTTGTAGAATGGGTTCATGTTACGAAGGAAGGCAGGTCCATTCCGGTGGAGATCAGTGCGAAGCCGCTTCAGCTGAATGGCCGGAGGATGGTGCTCTCCATTGCCCGGGATCTGACTGAACGCAAGAAAACAGAAGATTTCCTCCGGTACAATGAGAGCCTGTCCATGATCGGTGAGCTGTCGGCGGGCATCGCTCATGAAATCCGCAACCCGCTCACCAGCATCCGGGGGTTTGTTCAGCTTCTGTTCTCGCAATCGAAGATGAATAAAGAGCTGTATGAGATTGTATTATCTGAGGTAGACCGGATTAATTCAATTATCAGTGAACTGCTGCTGCTGGGCAAGGAGGCTCCGTCTGCAATGAAAGAATGTGATCTGGTCCAGCTGTTAAGACAGGCAGTTATACTGCTGAATGGACAGGCGCACATGTCTGACAACGAGATTGTTATGCAGACGGATCTGCACAGTCTGCCTCTAAGATGTGCAGAGAACAAGCTGAAGCAGGTATTTATCAACGTGCTGAAGAACGCAATAGAAGCAAGCCCGTCTGGTGCAGAAATTAACGTAGCGCTGAACCGGGTGGGAGCGACCGGAGTGATTCACATCATGGATAGCGGACCGGGCATACCGGAAGAGCTGCTAAGCCAGATTGGCTCGCCGTTCTTTACCACCAAATCGGGAGGCAACGGACTGGGCGTCATGATCAGCAAAAAAATCATACATAATCATATGGGAACATTCCAGTTCAATCAAAAGCAGCCGACAGGGACTACAGTTGAAATTACGTTGCCCGTGCTTCAGGAAATGAAGCCTACAGCTCCGTAGAGGCCTCAACCCTCCGGCAGGAGCCCCGTTCGATCAATAGCGTATCCACCTTAACCTTGGTGCTGACTGCGGGCCGGACATGAAGGGAGGCGGTGAACAGATCCACGGCCCATGCGGCCATCCGTTCCTTCTCGACATGAACCGTAGTCAGCTCAGGGGTCACAATCTGCGATTCATTGATGTTATCGAATCCGATGACAGATACATCCTCTGGTATGGACAGGCCCAGCTCACCCAGCGCCTTCATGGCGCTGATGGCGATGTAATCACATTCACAGAACCAGGCGGTCGGGAAGGGCTGTCCGCTGTCCAGCAGACCCTTCAGCTTGTCCCGCAACGGTCCCTGCGAGGAGATCATCGTCGGGGGAACCGCCAGGATGTGGCTGGGCTGAATGTCCGTCTGAAATTCCGCGATAGCGGCCATGAAGCCGCGCTGCCGTTCTTCAAAGTTATGAATCCGCTCCTCGGACGCGAGATAGCCGATTCTCCGGTGTCCCTGCCGCGCCAGATAGCTCCCCGCCTGATAGGCCCCCATATAGTTGTTAATCTCCACAAAAGGCACAGGAAGCGCATCGAAGCAAGTATCCAGTACGATCAAGCCGGGCAGCTTCTCCGCGAGATCCGCGATTCTGGAGGCAGCCAGGCTGGTGCCGAGCAGAATCACACCGCTGGTCCGCTCCTCCATCAAGGTCTGAATTCCCTGCGCATAGTGCTTTTCTTCAATAGTGGAGAAAATAAGACTGTACCCGCTCATCCGGCAGCGTTCCTCAATATGATGAATCAGCTCCCGGAAAAAGGGCTGCTGGTAATACTCCTCATGCACCAGTCCGGCGTTCGTGAACACCAGAAAGCGCAGCGTCCTGGCGTTGCCTTCAGCGGCCGCCGCTCTCCCCCTGCCTGTATATCCATAGGCCTCAGCCAGATACAGAATCCGCTTGCGTGTCTCCGGCCCGACCCCCGGTTTGCCGTTCAGCGCCAGCGAGACTGCGCCCTTGGAGACCCCGGCCAGCCGGGCAAGCTCCTCCATATTCAATGCAATTCCTCCGTTTCCGTACGTTATAAGTATCTTTAGTGTAGGGGAAGAGAGCAAATTTAGCAATTCGCCTGTGTTTTGTGTTTTGTTTAGTATTGTTTAGTTTATAGACTATGGCTAATCATCCGAAAATCGTGCGAAATTAGAATATTGACGGGCATTTTCATGTGAGGTAGGATGAGCTTATCATCGATTATATTATATTAACATCAATATTTGTTTAGCTATCGTTTAGTTTGCATTTGCGGTTCATACAGAAGGGAGCAGGATGTATGGCAAATCAGGAGGATGCAAGACAGGCGGCTGCGGATCAGGAGAAGGTTCAGCTGTCATACCCGGCGCAGGCGTCCAAATGGGGAGTGTATGAAATGGTACTGCATGGGGGGCCAAGCCAGGGGAATCCATATACGGATGTGGCTCTGCAAGCGGAATTTACCTTCGGAGAAAGCTCCGTGTCAGCTCTGGGCTTTTATGACGGGGAGGGTGTGTACCGCATCCGGTTCATGCCGGATCGTGAAGGGAAGTGGTTCTTCCGTACCAGCAGCAATGAGCCTGCTCTGCATGAGCTTGAAGGGGTGTTTGAATGTACCGCTGCTGCGGAAGGGAATCACGGCCCGGTCCGGGTGAAGAATACCTTCCATTTTGCCTATGAGGACGGAACGCGCTATTTGCCTGTCGGTACTACCTGCTATGCGTGGACACATCAGGGCGAGGAGATGGAGCAGCAGACCCTGGAGACACTGCGGGCGTCCGCTTTTAACAAAATCAGAATGTGCGTGTTCCCGAAATCCTACTCTTACAACGAGAATGAGCCCGAATATTATCCCTACGAAGGCTCGGTCCAGGAAGGCTGGGATTACACCCGGTTCAATCCGGGGTTCTTCCGGCATCTGGAGGAGCGGATTGCGGACCTGGGCGGGCTGGGGATCGAGGCTGACCTGATTCTGTTCCATCCGTATGACCGCTGGGGCTTCGCGGATATGGGCAAGGAGGCGGATGACCGGTATCTCCGCTATCTGGTGGCCCGGCTGTCGGCTTACCGCCATGTCTGGTGGTCGCTCGCCAATGAATATGATTTCATGCGGAACAAATCGCTGGCAGATTGGGAGAGATATGCCCACATTGTAACGTCGTATGATCCTTACGGGCACCTGATCTCTAATCACAACGGCATTGCCTTCTATGACTTCAACCAGCCTTGGGTTACACATTGCAGCATCCAGCGGGTGGATGCCTATAAGACCTCCGAGAATACAGACGAATGGAGACAGCGCTGGAATAAGCCTGTCGTCATCGACGAGTGTGTCTATGAAGGCAATGTCGAGCACGGCTGGGGAAATATTACCGGGGAAGAGTTAGTCCGGCGCTTCTGGGAAGGGGCGGTCCGCGGCGGGTATGTCGGGCATGGCGAGACCTATCTTCACCCGGAAGACAAGCTCTGGTGGGCCAAGGGCGGACAGCTCTATGGGACGAGTCCGGAGCGGATTGCTTTTCTGCGGCGTGTGCTGGAGGAGGGACCTTCAGAGGGGCTGAACCCGTTGCCTTCGGAGTGGGATCTGCCCAGAGCCGGAGTGGAAGATGAATATTATCTCTACTATTTCGGCTTCAACCGTCCGAAGTTCCGCCAGTTCACGATGAACCCGGAGTTCCGCTATAAGGTGGAGCTGCTGGATACGTGGAATATGACGGTGGAGGTGCTTGCGGGCAGTGTTCAGGGGACCTTCCGGGTCGATTTGCCGGGGCGGATGTATATGGCGGTGAGAATCACGCGCCTGCACGGAGATCATGGCTTGGAGGCTAAATAGAATGTGGAAGATTGGGATTGTGGGGGCCGGATATTGGTCAGATAAGCATTTGCAGGCCTGGCAGCGTATCCCCGGCGTTCAGATTCAAGGCCTGTGCGACCTGGATTCGGCTAATCTGCACAGGAAGGGTGAGGTATACGGGATTCCCCGGGAGATGCTGTACGCTACTCTGGAAGAGATGCTATCTTCGGCTGACATTGATATCGTAGATATTATTACCCCGCCGGATACCCATCCTGTGCTGGTTGGACTGGCCGCCCGGGCCGGGAAGCAGATCATGTGCCAAAAGCCTTTTGCCCGCTCCATGGAGGAAGCGCGCGGGATGGTGGAGACTGCGCGTGCTGCGGGCGTCCGGCTGATGGTCACCGAGAACTGGCGCTGGCTCCAGCCGGTCCAGGCGGTCCGCAGGCTGCTGGATGAGGGTGCGGCCGGGCGGCTCCAGACGATCCGTTACATTCATACGGATTATTATTCACCGCGTTTTGCCCCGGAGAATGAGCTGCCGCAGCCGTTCTTCAGGGAGATGCCGAGGCTGCTGTTCTATGAGATGGGCGTGCACTGGTATGATACATGGCGCTTCCTGTTCGGGGAGCCAAAGCGGCTGTATGCCGAGACCCACAAGGTCAGCCCTTATATTGCCGGGGAGGACGCCGGGCTGATTACCCTCGGCTATGACGATTATATGGGCCTCATGGATATGAGCTGGGCCACCCGGCAGAATCTGTCCGGCCCGCTGACTCTGCCTGTGCTGCCGGACCATAAGGAGCAACTGATCATCGAAGGTGATCAGGCCACGATTAAGCTGTACAGCAGCGGCACCCTTAGCGTGATAGATAATAGCGGGACCGAGACCGTTGTTTCGGAGGGCAACGGGCTTGATTTTGAAGAGAGCCATTACCGTCTCCAGTCTCACTTCATTGATTGTCTAAACACGGGCGAGGAGTTCCAGACGAGCGGGGAAGATAATCTGAAGACACTGGAGCTGGTGTTCGGCACGTACCGGAGTGCGGCGGAGCATGAGGTTATTCATTTGGGGTAATGGTTCATAGCTAGTGAGGAGCCGGACAGCCGCTGTCCGGTTCTTGTTGATGTTTTGGGGTCCCCGCAAAATACCTGAGTCATCACCTATGCTAAAGCCTCACTTTGTGGGGTTATTTTGCTGCCCTGCGGACAGACGTGACATTGGCTGTTCGCCGCAGAATAGCGTACACTAAGCTAAATAGAATTCTTAACAACCATAGCTGCGGGGTGTCAGGCATGGAGAAGCTGCTGAAGCAGATCACGGACGAACTGTTAGGTCAAGTTATCATTGAGAGCGTGAATCCGCTGGAGCCGGTGGTGGTCCGCAATGTCCCCAAGCCCTGGAAGATCCTCGGAACCGGAAATTATGCGGCGGTGTTCTGCCGTCAGGGGGCGGAGGCATATGCGGTGAAGATCTATGCGCCGGGCCGGCCCGGCATCGGGGAAGAAGCAGAAGTTTACCGTAGCCTCGGCCGCCATCCCGCCTACTCGGAGTGCTATTATGCCGAAACGGACTTTCTGATTCTCAAAAGGTTAGGCGGAGTTACCTTCTACGATGCCATGAAACGGGGCATTCTCATTCCCGGACAGGCTATTGAAGACATTGACAACGCGCTTAAGTATGCGAGATCCCGGGGACTGCGTCCGCATGATATCCACGCCAAAAATGTAATGCTCCGGGACGGCCGCGGACTGATCGTGGATATCTCCGATTTCCTGAAGGACGACGATTGCAGCATGTGGGAGGACTTTAAGCGGCTGTATTACCGGCTATATTGGCCGGTGGCTTCCCGCCGGGTGTTTCCGCTGCCCCGCCCGGTGCTGGAGACGGTACGCCGAGGGTACCAGTTATGGCGGCGGTGGAAGGAAAAAACAAGCCGCCCCAATTAAATGGAGCGGCTTGTTGAAATAGAAGAATTTATACTTTTTAATTATGGATTCATTTACAGTCAATGCTTCCCCATCTGTGCTTTCAACCTTAGGATTTGCTGTTCTGAGAGACCTGAAGCTTTAACAATAACTGAGTCCTCTACACCAAGTGCAAGAAGTTCAAGTACTATGGCCTCTGCCTTTTTTTGTTCACCCTTAGCAATCCCTTCGGCAATCCCTTCCGCCCGTCCTTCTGCTCGCCCTTCTGCTCGCCCTTCCGCCTTAGCACCGTTCATCCGTGAAGCCTCATCCCGCAGATACTTCATCCGGGCATCATATTCCATACGTGTAGCGGCATCCTGGCTCAGAAATTCAAGAGTATCCATTGCTTTTTTCAGCATGGGTTCATTCATGGTCAGCACCTCCCAGGTCATTCGGCAGACAGGATAATTCAATAAATTAATTGTAACATACCTCTTCAATTGGCTGTAATCGTCGCCTTTTTCCATACTGCGCCCCGGGAGCCGGGAACAGGCAGATGCGTGGTATAATCGGAAGGGCTGAGTACAGATTTCGCGGCAGATATGGATACACCGGAGCAGTATGCGGATCTGCTGCATTTTATCAAAAGGGAGTGAGCTCATGGACAGCGCATTATTTGAAATTACCAGCTTACCTATTATACCTTCCGAGGTATCCGATAAAGTGGTGCGGCGTGAAGCGGGAGCGATTACCTTATTCATTGGCACGGTAAGAGAGATTACACAGGGGAAGCGGACCTTATATCTGGAATATGAAGCTTATCCGTCGATGGCTGTCGCCCAACTGGAGCGGATTGGGCAAGAGGTTATCGGGCGTTGGCCGGATACGAAGGTGGCGGTGACCCACCGAATTGGCAGGCTGGAGATTAGCGACATCGCCGTGGTGATCGCGGTCTCCTCGCCCCACCGTAAGGCGGCTTATGAAGCGAATGAATATGTGATTGAGCGGATTAAGCAGATCGTTCCGATCTGGAAGAAGGAGATGGGCGAGGACGGCGAGTTCTGGATTGGCGACCAGCTTGGCCGGCAGACGTACCCGGAGGGGCGGCCCGAACTGCCGGATATTCCGGCGGAGGACAGGAAATAGCGGCTGCTATTTCAATTTGAAGGGAATACTTCATATAAAGGAGTGCTGCATCATGAACGCTGAACAGGTCATGCAGGAGCTTGAAGCGCTGGGCAAGGAACGGACGAAGAAAATGTACTGTGCGAACGGGGCACAGGAGCCGCTGTTCGGTGTGGCTACCGGCGCTATGAAGCCGATTTTCCGGCGGACCGGCATCGACCAGCCGCTGGCAGAGCAGCTATATGCGACCGGCAATTATGACGCCATGTATTTTGCCGGGATCATTGCTGATCCGAACGGCATGACAGAGGCGGATTACAACCGCTGGATGGACGGGGCGTATTTCTACATGCTGTCCGATTTCGTGGTCGCTGTAACGCTGGCGGAAGCAGATATCGCCCAGCAGGTGGCGGATGCCTGGATCAGCAGCGGGGAGGACCTGCGGATGTCGGCGGGCTGGAGCTGTTACTGCTGGCTGCTGGGCAGCCGGCCGGACCGGGAGTTCTCTGAGGCCAAGCTGGCCGGTATGCTGAAGCAGGTGGAACAGACCATTCATCAGTCGCCGGAGCGGACGCGGTATTCGATGAACAATTTTATGTACACGGTAGCCGTATCGTATTCACCGCTCCATGATCTGGCGCGTGAGACGGCGGAGCGGGTGGGTCCGGTCGAGGTGGGTAACGAACAGCCGGGCAAAAGCAAGCAAGCGGGTAAGCGCATCAGCGCATACGATAATATTATGAAGGCTGTGGAAAAAGGCCGGATCGGCTTCAAACGCAAACATGTGAGATGTTAATTTTGCAGGGGATGCTGGATCATCCGGTAACGTTTCGCCTTTTCTGGTTAATAAATGCTATGCGTTTGGACAACCTATTCCCTATCCCGGAAGAAAAGAGGCGGTAAAGATGTCAACGACCCACCACACTCATGAAGAAGCCGTGGAGACGGTGCGCAAGCTGATCAAAGGCATCGATCTGGCGATGCTGACCACAATCTCGGAGGAAGGGCTGGTCTCCCGGCCCATGAAGACCCAGGAGGTCGAATTCGACGGAGACCTGTGGTTCCTGACCAAGAAGGATACCAGCAAGTTCGGGGAGATTCTGTATGATCCGCGGGTGAACGTGGTCTATGCAGATAAATCCTATGTATCCATCCGCGGGCGAGCTGAGATTGTCGGCGATGTGAATAAGAAGAAAGAGCTTTGGAGTCCAGGGTACGAGGCGTTCCTTAAGACAAGCTATGATGACCCGAATGTCATTCTGATCAAAGTCCATGCCGAAGCGGCTGAATACTGGAAGAGTGGCAATCTGGCCGAGAAGGCGGTATACATGTTCAAGCGGATGACGGGCCAGGACACGGACGAGCTGAAGCTGAATCAGACGGTCGAGCTGGAATAGAGTACAATAGAATAAACAGTCAGTTCAAGCAATTCTACACTGGGGGATCAACAGCATTTGTCTGTTGGTCTCTTTTTGTTGTGGAGCCGACGGGAAAATAAATGTCACGTTACATACGCCTCATGTGTTATATCTATAGATTTACAGAATGAAAGCGAAAGGAGACTATTGTGGACTCTACGGAAGAGAAAGTTAGAAGGATACAGGCTGGAGAGGCCCACCTGTTCTCGGATGTCATCAGGCTGTACCAGCACCGGATCTACCTCTACTGCTACCGGCTGCTGAATAACAGGGAAGAGGCGGAAGACGCCGTGCAGGATGTCCTGATTAAGGCTTACCAGAATATCCGGCAATATAAGCCACAGGCAGACTTCACCTCATGGCTCTACAAAATTGCTTATCATCACTGCCTGAACCAGCTCCGGCGGCAAAGGTTCCAGCAGCAGGTGCGCAAGCTGCTCCGGCAGGAGGTTACGGCGAAGAGCGCCGAGCAGGTGGTTGAGAACCGCCTGTTCAGCGGGCCGGTTGCCGCAGCCCTGGAGAAGCTTAAGGTCGAAGAGCGGAATCTGCTGATTCTGCGGATTTTTGAGGATAAATCATTTGCGGAGATCGGCGAGATTCTGGGGATCAATACGGAAGCGGCGCGGAAGAGATATGAACGGACCCGGAGCAAATTAAAAATCGATATGGAGCGAAAGGAGCATCAGCTATGGGCAAGAGTGAATTGACACAGGAAGAACGGTTCTTGAAGGAGGGAGACCGGTCCGCCGGCATTCCGCCCGTGGATGTGCATGATCCGGTGATGCAAATGCTCGGTATAGCAGGCATCTTGCCTGCTGAAGGAGAGGACACCATGCTGCAGACACTTCCGCCAAGGGAAGGAACTGCAAAAGTGATGCGCAAGCTGGAGCCGCAAGCCGCAGCCGGACGGAGCCGGAGAAGATTTCTGGGAATGCCGGTGCAGGGCTGGGTGGCGGCAGCGCTTGTTCTGGTGATGCTGGGCGGAGGCTATACCCAGTTCTCCGGTGAAGCCGGGAGGGGGGCGGGAGCCAAAGCTCAGTACAAGGTACTGCCTTACAAGCCGATTCCGGCGACGAATTCAGGCCATATGATTGAGAAAACAAAGTATCCCATAATTCCCAGCAAAAATCCCTCCAAGGTAGAGCCGTTGAGTAAAGAGGATGATATGTACAGCCTGAAATATAAAAAGAGCATTAATACCCTTGAGAAGTTGCTGCCTCCTGGTGAATATGCGACCTTTCTAATCGAGCGTAAAGACGGGAAGGGGACGCCTGGACTTGGCTTGTACTGCCCGCCGATAATACTCAAAGAGTATTCTGTCTATAAAACTAGTGTGGAAAAGTACAAAGCTCCGGAATTGAACAAGCCGGAGTATTTGCCGAACGGCTATACCTTGGAGCGAGCCATCGTCAGACCTTCCTTCATCAAGGTGGATGATAACCTCAAGGTTACGGGGGTAAGCAAGATCGATCTGGGTGATAATTTCCAGATGCGCTGGAGAAAAGAGAAGCCGGAGAACATTACTTATGAATCTTCGCTGGTATACAAGAAAGACAAGATTCAGGTGAGAATTAGCGCCTCGCGTGTCGATGAGAAGGCTAAACCGGGAGAGAGCTTGTTGTGGACTAAAACGACCAAGGTCGAGAACATTGAGATTGACGGCAAGCAGCTTATTTATCTCGAAACCTCGGCTAACGAGGAGATCAATCTGGGCTTTAAGAATAGGCTCGTCTGGGCAGACCCGGAAGCAAAGATCATTTATAATATGTCAGTCGCCCAGGAGAAATCAGAGCTGAGCAAGGATGAGATCATCCGCATTGCCGCAAGTATGATGAAATAGGCATTTCATTCTATATAAGTACTGGGTGCGCCACGTAGGCCGGATGTAATCGAAAAACCGACCACATTGGGCACTGCGTGGGCGCGTGGCCCAAATGTAATCGAAAAACCGATCACAATTGGACTCTGCTCGGTGCGTGGTCCAAATGTAATCGAAAAACCGATTCACATTGGGCACTGCGTGGGCGCGTGGCTCAAATGTAATCGAATAACCGATCACATTCGGCCTGCGCAGACGGATGAGATATAGAAAAGTGAGTGAGCCGTTCACGCGGCAGAGTGATTTTTTCGTAAGATTTTATAATAATTCGTGCATTGCTCTCCTATGAACTTCAATTCCATATTGTTACTATAACTATGTAGCAAGAGAATACAGATGTATACAGGAGGGTTAAAGATGTTGAAATGGAAGCGTTCTCTTTCGGTGTTGGCCATGACAGCTATACTGGGAACATTGGCTGCCTGCGGCGGCGGAGGGAATAACACGAATAATGCGGGTGCGGCTACGGAAGCGCCTGCCAGCACCAATGCGGCGGCTGCAACGGAAGCACCAAGCAGCGGTGGAGAGCCGGTCAAGCTGCGGATTATGTGGTGGGGCTCCCAGCCGCGGCATGAGGCTACCCTGGCAGCGCTGGACTTGTACACGAAGAATAATCCGAACGTAACATTCGAGCCGGAATACTCCGGGATGGACGGATACCTCGACAAATTGTCCACCCAGGCTGCTGCCAACAATGCGCCCGATGTAGTGCAGCTTGACCCGGGCTGGATGCCGGACTGGATGGCCCGTCAACAGCTGGCTGACCTGGCCCCTGAGGTGGATGTAAGCAAATTCGATACCAAGCTGCTGTCCGGCGGACAGCTGGACGGCAAGCAATACGCTGTTCCGCTCGGCTCTGTAGCCTTCGGTATGGTCTACGACAAAGCCGCGATGGATAAGCTGGGCATTGCCAATCCTGCCAACGGCTGGACGTGGGATGACTTCTTCGCCCTGGCGAAGGAATCCAAGTCCAAGCTGCCGCAGGGCCAGTATTTCACATTAGACTATGCAGGTAACTACTTCATGTACTCCGCCTACCAGTATGCCAAAGGTAAAGGACAGGTCATCACGGATGACGGTCATTTCAACGTAGATGAAGCCACCTATCTGGACTGGACCCGCAAGTTCGAAGAGCTGCGCAAGGAAGGCCTGGTTCCTCCGGCGGATGTGAACGCATCCGATAAGGAAATGGACCCGCAAATGGATCTGCTGGCTGCCGGCAAGGTGCTGTTCCGTTACAGCTTCTCCAACAACCTGGGAACCTGGGACAGTATCAAGCCGGGCGCTTACGCCCTGGTGACCATGCCGCGTGCTGAAGAGGCCGGCGGCTGGCTGAAGCCATCCATGTACATGGCGGTAACCAAGACCTCCAAGCATGCTGAAGAAGCCAAGAAATTCATCAACTGGTTCGTGAATGACCCTGAAGCGGCTAAGATTACCCAAACCTTCCGCGGCTTGCCGGCCAACAAGGATAATGCCGCTCTGCTGGAAGCGAACATGAGCGATCTGGATAAGGTGGGCCTCGGTCTGCTCCGGGCCACGGAGCCGGATGGTCAAGTCTGGTCGGCTGGAGCCGGCGGCTGGACGAACTTCGTGGACAAAGACTGGGTGCTTGTGCGTGACCAGCTCAGCTTCGGTAAAGTTACACCGGAAGAAGCCTTCAAGCAGCTGAAGGAAGCTTCTATGTCCTACGAGAAATAAACGAAAGAACGGAAAGCCCGGGCAGACAGATGCCCGGGCTTTTGCTTTGAGTCATTTCAAGCTGAACTTATCGTTATATTTTGAAAGAATTCGAGCATTGCCCTCCTTTAGCAGAAGCGCTTGTGAATTATATACTTAAGCTATACAAATTGACGACAAGAGGTGACCACAGATGAACCGTTCCACAACCACTATAGCCGAAGGCGCACCATCGCTGAAGAAAAGCTCATACTTCAAAAGCCGATGGAACGCTCCGCTTGCCGGCTATTTATTTATTTCGCCTTGGCTGATCGGGTTCCTGGCGCTGACGGCGTATCCGTTATTTTTATCCCTGTATTATTCATTCACTGACTACACGCTGATGCAGCCCATGAAATGGATCGGGGCCCGCAACTATGAAAGGATATTCACCGCCGACCCGAAATTCATTCAATCCGCCAAAGTCACATTTACGTATGTGCTGGCCTCCGTGCCGCTGAAGCTCGCCGCCGCCCTGTTCGTAGCGATGATCCTCAGCAAGGCCGTGAAGGGGATCGGCGTCTACCGCACAGCGATCTATTTCCCTTCGCTCATCGGAGGCAGTATCGGTGTCTCACTGCTGTGGCGGAATATTTTTGGCGTAGACGGTGTGTTCAATAAGCTGATTGCGGTCTTCGGCATCGAGGGCAAAAGCTGGATCACCAACCCTGACACGGCGCTGAGCACACTGATTCTGCTGACGGTCTGGCAATTCGGCTCCACGATGGTTATTTTCCTGGCCGGGCTGAAGCAGATTCCGAATGACCTGTACGAGGCCTCATCGGTGGACGGAGCCAACAAGGTGGTCCAATTCTTCCGCGTCACCCTGCCAATGCTGTCGCCGATTCTCTATTTTAACCTGATCATGGCTGTCATTAACGCCTTCCAGATGTTCACCTCAGCCTTCGTAATTACGAACGGCGGGCCGATGAACGCAACTTATGTATACGCGATGTACCTGTATGAAAGGGCATTCAGCCGCTATGAACTGGGTTATGCCTCTGCTCTGGCCTGGATCATGCTGATCGCTATTGTGGCTGCAACGCTCCTGATCTCCTTCAGCTCGAAGTATTGGGTATTCTACGAAACGGACACAGGAGGGAAAAAACGCAAATGACAACATCTCTGAATTGGAAGCCTGCACTGCGGCATGTATTCATGATTCTCTTCAGCTTCGTGATGGTCTATCCGATTGTCTGGTGGATTGGCGCCTCACTGAAGGACAGCACCGAGCTGGGCTCGCCGGGGATTTTCCCGTCGGTCCTCAAGTGGGAGAACTTCACCAACGGCTGGAACTCGGTTCCCGGTCATACATTTACGGACTTCTACATTAACACCTTCTACCTGGAAATCATGGTGCTGATCGCAACCCTGCTGTCGACTACACTGGTTGCCTTCGGATTTGCGAGACTGGATTTTCCGCTCAAAAAGTTCTGGTTCTCCATTCTGATGCTGACGCTGATGATGCCCGGACAAGTTCTGATTATTCCTCAGTACGCCTTGTTCCATCAGCTGGGCTGGGTCAATACGTATCTGCCGTTCGTCGTTCCCCATCTGCTGGCGGGCGGGGCCGGGGGGAGCTTCTTCGTCTTCCTGCTGATCCAGTTTATCCGCGGTGTGCCGAAGGAACTGGATGAATCGGCCAAAATCGACGGCTGCTCCTGGTTCGGCATTTTCTGGAGAGTGGTGATGCCGCTGGCCTTCCCGGCGGTTGTTACGGTGACCATTTTCTGCTTCCTGTGGAACTGGGATGACTTCCTGGGCCACCTGCTGTACATCAACACGGTCGAGAAATATACAGTCGGTCTTGCACTGCGCATGATCAACGACTCCCAGTCTGCGGCTGAATGGGGCCAGCTCCTGGCGATGTCGCTTGTCTCTATTATTCCGGCTACCCTGGTATTCACCTTCCTGCAGAAGTATTTCGTGGACGGGATTGCGACAACAGGCATAAAGGGATAAGATTTAAAAAACATCACTCCGATAACGGTAAAGCGCCTGATTCCCATTCGCCGCTTTACCGTTTATTTCGAAATATAAGCATTTATAGGTTTCACACAATAATTTATCCTTCTATTTCTCGCTGAAACGGCACCGTCCTTTAAAAGGACGGTAAAGCCGTTTCTACTTGTGTGAACGGGAGGCAAAGGAAGGGAAGCGCTTGACCAATCCTTTTAAGAAGTACAGGATCGACCGTCTGTTTTTCCATAGCTTCGCGATTGTGCTTATTCTTGTAATCGCTGTTACGGCCTGGACCAGCTACAGCAATTCCTCGAAGGCGCTCGTGGAGACGACCTCACGCTATCAGCAGCGGCTGCTGGATGAATTGAACAATGAGATTTCTACCCGGCTGAATATGATCGAGCAGATCTCGCTGTCCACCTCACGGGACAATGAGCTGACGGCCTACCTGCAGAACCGGCAGGATGATTTCGAACGCTACCGCAAGCGCGTCGGCGTGGAGAGTGCGCTCGGCAATCTTACCTATGCCATTCCGTTAATCCAGGGGATTGACCTGTATATGGATCAGCCGATGCCGAGCGACGGCCAGAGCTATATCCAGTTCCGCAGTATGGCCGATCTGGATAAGCAGCCCTGGTCCGTCAGCCTGCGGAAGGTCGACTTCGCCTGGTCCGGCGAGCATTCCATTCCCAGTATTCAGGGGGACGTACCGGTTCTCAGCTTCGCCCGGAAGATCATGGTAGAGAACGACTATTTGGGTGTGCTCGTCATCCACATCAAAGCGAAGGAGATCCGGGAGCTGCTTACCGGCAACTCCACCGGGTCGAACCGTATTATGACCGACAGCGGGGGCAAGCAGATTCTGAAGATCGGGGAGACGCTTGAACCCGGCGAGTGGTCGAAGTGGATTGATCTGAAGAGCAACAAGTCCGGTTATGTGCATATTCCCGGCAACGAGGATTCGGGAAATAAGCTGCTGGTCTATTCGCGGATGGACAACTCCATCTGGACGCTGATCGAATTCACCTCCTGGAGCCAGATTACGGCAAGCAGTCTGAAGCTGGCGGAATGGATCGGCCTGATCGGTCTTGGCGCCATCCTGCTGGTGCTGCTGCTGACCCACTATCTGAGCCGGCAATTCACCAAGCCGATCAAGCAGCTTGTCAACGCCATGAGAATGTATTCAGTTGGCGTGAGTAAAGAGGAGCTGCCCGTGGATTACGAGAATGAATTCGGTTATCTGTTCTCCGGCTACCGTAAGCAGAACGAGCGGATTGAGGAGCTGTACCGGTCGCTGGAGCAGCGGTATGAGCAGCAGCGCAAGGCGGAGATTGAAGCGCTGCAGGCCAACATCAACCCGCATTTTCTCTATAATATGCTGGATCAGCTCAACTGGATGGCGATAGAAGCGGGACAGGATGAGCTGAGCCGGATTCTGGAGCTGATGGGCCGGATGTTCCGCATCGGCCTATCCAACGGGGCAAGCTTCATTAAAGTGTCGGAGGAATTGGAGCATATCGGTTGTTATCTGGAGATCCAGCAGCTCCGCTGGGGAGGCGGGCTGGAGTACAAGATCGAGGTGGAGCCGGAGCTTCAGAAGCTGTATCTCCCTAAGCTGACCCTGCAGCCCTTCGTGGAGAATTCGATTGTCCACGGGTTCAATAAGCAGCGCAGCGGCCAGATCGTGATCCGCATGGCCAAGTCGGGGGAGACTCTGCAGATCACGATCGAGGATAACGGAGCCGGGCTGAAGCAGCCGCAGGAGCGGCCGCGCAAGCGCCACACAGGCGGCTATGGTATTCACAATGTGAGAGAGCGGATTGCCGGATATTTTGGAACCGGCTATGGGGTTACGCTGATGGAGCGTGAAGAGGGAGGAACCCGGGTAGAGATCAGCCTGCCGCTGCTCCCTGATGCCCCGGCGCAGAAGCTGCCGGCTTCTCTCACCAGGAGGGACGGCTGATCCCGCGGCAGCAGGAGCTAAAGAAGCTTAAGGAGGCGACAGGAGATGTGGAAGATCGCGATTATTGATGATGAGCGCCAGGTGCTTCAAGGCATGAAGCGGGCGATTCCCTGGGCGGAGCTGGAGGCGGAATGGGCCGGGGAGGCGCTGAACGGCGAGGACGGACTGGCGATGATCCGTACGGTCTGCCCGGACATTGTCATCACCGATATTTATATGCCGGTCATGAATGGCCTGGAGATGATGGAGCATCTAAGGAATGAGGGGTTCACGGGCAAAATTATTATTTTGAGCGGATACTCGGACTTTGAACATGCCCGGGCGGCGCTCAGGCTTCAGGTCAGCGACTATGTCTCCAAGCCGATCAGCCTGCCAACGCTGAGAACAATCCTCCAGCGGGTCATTGCCGAGCTGGTGCAGGAGAAGGAGAAGCAGCTCCGGCAGGGCGAGCTGGAGCTGAAAATGATGCTCTACGAGCCCTTCGTCGAGAAGGAGTGGGTCCGCGCGGCCGCTGTCGGCACCCTGGACCCTTCCTACCGGACTGACAGCCATATTCCAACCTCATACCAATATTGGCTGGACCGGCGTCATGTCACTATCGGGATCGAAATGCTCCGCGATGACCGGGCCTGCTCGTTCTCGGTGTCCGACTGGAATCTGTTCCGCTTCGCAGTCAGCAATATTGCCTGTGAGGTGACGCGCAAGGTCTACGCCGAGATGGAATACACCGAGCTGAACAGCCACAGGGCTTTATTGATTGTTCATCCTGCTGAGGAATGCGGGCAGCAGCTGGAGGAGCTGGGGACCCGGCTGATCGACAGCATCAGCTCCTATCTGAAGCTGGTGATCCGCGTCGGCATCGGAGGACTGAAGGATACGTGGACGAAGATTCCCGAATCCACGGAGGAGGCATTCCGCGCCATGGATCAGGGAGCCGCGCGGATCAGTCCGGCCTATGAAGTGTACCGCTACCGGGAGAGCCACAGCAGCGGGCAGGAACGGGGAGCCTTGTTCCCGGTTAAGTTCTCCTACAAGCTGGCCGCCGCGATGAAGGCTTCGCAGGAGGCGGAGGCGCAGCAGCTTGTATACGAATACATTACAGAGCTGCAAGCGCAGCAAGGGGTCTCCGCCGGCTACGTGCAGATGCTGGGCAGTGAGCTATGGGGGATCATCACTTACTCTTTGTATGAGGCGGGTTTCGTGCTGGATGATCTGTTCACCAATGACCAGATCGCCCAGGAGATCGGCAATCTGGTGCTGCCGGATCAGCTGGCCGCCTGGCTGTCCGCCAAGATTACAGCGATCTGTGCCAGCCGCCAGTGGAAGGGCAGCAGCAAGCACAGGCAGGTGGTTGATTTCATGACCAACTACATTCATGAGCATTATGCCGAAGAGCTTACGCTGGCCGATCTATCGGATAAGGTGTTCATCTCGCGCAATCATCTGTCGATTATCTTCAAGAATATTACCGGGGAGACCTTCAACAACTACCTGACCCGGGTGCGGATCGAGAAGGCCCGGGAGCTGCTCATGCAGCGCAATATGCTGGTCTATGAGGTGGCGGAGCGGGTAGGCTACAAGAACATTCCGTATTTCAGCACCCTGTTCAAAAAGATCACCGGCATGAATCCCACCGAACTGATTAAATGAGTGTATCTCCCGTACCCTTCGCTGCGCCGGGTACGGGATTTTTTGCGTCTGATTTCAGAGCTTGCCTGATTGCCCTGCAGTGAGAATAGGCTGCCTCTACAGGGCAACAATGTTACTGAATGGCATGTATGACTTGAGCATGGAAGCTGCATCCGTTAAGCTGATTCTAGGCAATACTGCTGCTAATTGAAATGGGGTATTCTTATGAGTCGTATTCTGGTCGTTGAAGATGATGAGAACTTTGTATTTGGCATCGAATATACCTTGAAGGCCGAAGGCTATGAAGTTGTTCTTGCCGGGAGCTTAATGGAAGCAAGGCGGGTCATTGCCGTCACAGGGATAGATATCGTGCTGCTCGACATTAATTTGCCGGATGGAACAGGTTATGAGCTGTGCAGGGAGATTCGGACAAGCTCTCAAGTGCCTATTATCTTCCTGACTGCCTTAGACGAGGAGACCAATGTCGTTGCCGGTCTGGAACTGGGGGCCGACGATTATATGACCAAGCCCGTGCGCACGAAGGAGCTGCTCTCCAGAATCAAAGCGGTGTTGCGCCGCAACAACAGCTCTAAGGAAAGCTTGAAGGTATGGAAGTCCGGAGAGATAGAGGTCCGGCTGCTTGAAGGAATCGTTCTTAAGAATGGAAGGGAAGTTTTACTTACCAGCATAGAATACCGGCTCCTGTTAATGTTTCTGTCCCATCCGAAGCAGATCTGCAGCCGAAGTGCGATCTTAAGAGATATATGGGATCTTTCGGGCGAATTTATTGATGATAATACATTATCCGTACATATCCGCCGCTTAAGGGAAAAACTGGAGTCAAATCCGGCCTCACCGGAATATATCCTCACCGTCCGGGGCATCGGCTACAAATGGAATACTGAAACGACAGGGGGGTAAAGGGATGCAGGCAGTGGTTCGGAATCCTGAATGGAAGGCGATCTCCATCAAGCTGTTGCTGTTGCAATTCTTTTTTGCATTATGCCTGTTTCTGCTGATGAATGGACAGCTCGAACGAATCAGCCAGGTGATTGTAGACCAGAATGTCGCTTTCGTTGGACAGGTATTGAAGAATGATCCTTCGCTGGAGCAGGAAGTCATTCATTATGTCACCCAGGGTGCAGACTCTGAGGAGATTGCACTGGGCAGACAGGTATTATCCCGGTATGGTTATACACAGCAGATGAATATCGCTGACCAGCCGGCGCTTTCAGGCATAGCCCTGCCGTATTACGCAGCCGGAATGGCGTTGCTGTTCGTTATTCCGGTTTTAATGCTCGTATTCTGGGAGTATCGCCGGTTCTTTTCCAGAATCCGCAAGGTTGCCTTTGCGGCAGACCAGGTGGTTGAAGGCAAATTCGATCAATCTTTACCTGAAATTGATGAGGGGGACTTCAGTGTGTTAGGCCATAGCTTCAATGCTATGGCAGGCAGACTAAGCGACAGTGTTGCGCAGTTGAAGCAAGAAAAGACATTTCTAAGCAATCTGCTGGCCGATATTTCGCATCAGCTCAAAACACCGTTAGCCTCTCTTATCGTGTTCAACGAACATCTGCTGGATGACCCCCATATGGATGCCAAGCTGAGAGCGACTTTTCTGGAGCGCAGCAAGCTGCAGCTTGAACGCATGGAATGGCTGATTATCAGCTTACTGAAGCTGGCAAGAGTGGAGGCGGGAGCAATTGCGTACAGGAAGCGGCAGGTCAGGCCTTTGGAAATAATCTATGACACAATGGAATCCTTGAGCGGATGGTCTGAGCCCAAGCAGCAGTCGATCATCGTGCACGGCGGAGAGAATATGATCCTTGAGTCCGATGAGGAATGGTTAAGTGAGGCGGTCAATAATCTGACTAAAAATGCGCTGGAGCATTCTCCAGTCTCCGGAGAAGTGCATATCGTCCTGGAAGATACTCCGTTGTTCTCTTCCATAATTATCCGCGATCAGGGCGAAGGCATCCCCCCCGAAGATCTTCCGCATGTCTTCACACGATTCTACAAAGGAAGAAGCAATGCCAAAGCGCACAGCATCGGCATCGGTTTGTCTCTTGCGAAATCGATTATCGAGGGTCTGGGCGGGACAATATCGGTGAGAAGCGAGCCGGGGAAGGGCTCCGAGTTCAGCATTATCTTCATCAAGTCTGTGTAGGAAGAGGAAGCTTACGGATCCGTAAGCTTCCTCTTCACTTTAATGTAAGCTTCCTTCTTTATAATGACAAATAGATAGAGCAAAGCGCAGCTTAAGTTTGAGGGAGGCACAGACAGTGGAAATCTTAACAACCAATCAGTTATGCAAAACCTATGGGAGCGCAGAGGCAAAGGTTGAAGCCTTGAAAAATATCAATATGAGTGTAAAAAAGGGGGAGTTTGTCGCGATCGTTGGGGCCAGCGGTTCAGGAAAAAGCTCACTCCTGCATATGCTTGGAGGCGTCGATCGTCCGACGAGCGGTCAAGTCATTATCGACGGGACAGATTTGTATTCCTTGAATGAAGCAGATCTGGCGGTATTCAGAAGACGTAAGATCGGGTTTATTTTTCAGGCGTATAATCTGATTCCTGTGCTTAGCGCAGAAGAAAATATCAAATTGCCGATATTACTGGATCATAAACAAATGGATGACAGCTACGCTGAAGAATTAATGAATCTCCTTGGGCTGAAGGACAGAAAACATCATTTGCCGAGCCAATTGTCCGGCGGACAGCAGCAGCGTACGGCGATTGGCAGAGCCATGATCAATAAACCTTCAATTATTCTGGCAGACGAGCCAACGGGGAATCTGGACAGCATTAACAGCAAGGAAATTGTTGATCTGCTGACCTTCTCGGTCCGGAAATACAATCAGACGCTGATTATGATAACACACGATCTGAATGTTGCCCAGAAGGCGGACCGTATCATAAGGATTAAAGATGGCGTCATTACAGAGAATTCAGGAACTGCTTATTATGAATAAATACACAGGACTGACGGAGAAATATTTGCTGGGACAGAAAAGAAGATCCATCCTTACTCTGCTGGGGATTGTTCTATCAGTGACGCTTCTCACTTCAATCGGAACTCTGGGCATCAGCTATCACGACAAGCTGATCCGCCAGGCCGAACAAGAATACGGGGATTACGAGGTCTCATTCAACGGAGTCTCAGGAGAGGCAGTGCCTCAGATTCTTAATCAGGCTGTGATAGACAGCACGGGAGTGATACACCGCGAAGGTTATGTAGCCATCAGCCGGACCAGTGAAAAGGAGAAGCAGGAGAATCCATTCGCTGCACCCTATCGCTACCTGAATGTTAAAGGATACGATAAAGGGGCGATGGAGAAGCTACAGGTCCGGCTGGAATCCGGACGACTGCCGAAGAATAAGCATGAGATTCTGTTGTCCTCCTTGAGTCTGCAGCATTTCGCCGTCAAGCCGGCCATCGGGGATGAGATCACTGTACAGCTGGGAGACCGGATTAATGCTGATACCAGAGAGCAGATCAGCCCGTACTCCGTCGGTGATTTCGGCTGGAGCCTTGATGAGGTCTTCAAGCCCGCTTCACGGCAAAAATATACTGTGGTCGGATATATGCAGCCCTCCGCCAATGCGAGCTGGTCCTCAAGCTTTATCTACCCGGCGATCACGTATGACGATCATCAGCAAACAGATGCGGCCCATAAATATTTTGTCTATGCTACCATGAAATCAATGGACCATATCCAGGACAAAGCCGAGTCTATTCTAACCTCACTTGCTGTAGACTCTTATGACAGCGGCACCGCCCTGGAGCTGAGCCGGGAAACGATGTTGAAGAGCGTGGGGCTTGAATATAACGATGCACTGCTGAAGCTGTACGGGAAGAGCATCTACGAAGGTGTGAATCACAGCCTTTTCTATGCGTTCGCGGCGATTATATTCATCATTATGGGGTGTACAAGCGCTGTAATTTATAATACCTTTCATATTTCTGTGCTGGAACGCATCTCCCAGTTTGGAATGCTTCGTTGTATCGGTGCCACACCGAAGCAGATTCGCAAGATTGTCTTGAAGGAAGCTGGTATTCTCAGTCTGCTGGCGATCCCTGCAGGTCTGTTCATAGGAACGGTTCTTATGAAAATTCTATTCTACAACATCAGTCTGCTGGCGCTAGGGTCCCTGAACGATATGCACATGATCATTTCTCTGCCGGTTCTGGCTGCCGCTTCCGCATTAGGCCTGTTAACCGTCTATTTGTCAGCCCTCGGCCCCGCCCGGACGGCGTCCAGAGTATCGCCGCTTGAAGCATTGAAGGGCTCGGTTGGCGGAGTAGCCATAATCGCTGACAGCCCGGGGCGGCAAGGCAGGATAGCCAAACGCCTCTTCGGCTTTGAAGGCGCGTTCGCCAGCAGAAATATCCGGAGAAACCGGAAGAAATTCCGGATCACCTCATTCTCTATCATGATTAGTATGATTCTCTTTATTGTGTTTCAAGGGTTATCCGGTTACTTGGGAACCCCCTCGTCCTCGGGGATTGATTATTCCTATTCGCTGCAATATGAGCGGGCCTCGGAAGGAATTCCTGACTCCGTATATACGGATATTGCTCAATTGAATGGAGTAGATCAGGCGTTCAAATTCTATAACCACCAGATCATGGCTCTTGTTCCCAAGGAGAAGCTGAACCCGGAATTCTATAAGGGCTGGAAGGAGATTTACAGCGTGGAGACCAAAGAGGGCTACCGGACAGATAATAACTTCCTGGTATCTTATGGAACGAATGGACTGGATGCTCTTCGCAGCAAGCTCACTTCAGGTCAGATTAATATTCAGCAGATGGACGCTGACAACGGAGTCATTGTCATTCAGAAAATCAGCATGGTCACGGAAGCGGGACAAAGGATAATTCTAGATCAGACCCGCTTCAAGGTAGGGGATAAGATCAAGGTGAAGGCAATGGACGGGGGGAGTGCGTATAAGACGCTAACCGTTATGGGGATCGCCGATGAAGCGCCGTTGTCTCAGGGATATATTAAGAGTGCAGTTCTGTCGTTCATTACTACCCCCAAGGTGGTGGCGGAGATTACCGCTGACTCCTCTTACAAGCGGATATTTATCCATTCTGATGCAGAGGCGGATCATAAGCCAGTTCTGGATTATCTGAATAGTCTCACTCAGAAGGATGCGGCGTACAATTACAACGACCGGGTCAAGCAACTGGAGCAGGACCGCAATGATGCGATAACGATCAATATCTTCTTGTATGGCTTCATAGGTGTCATTGTGTCGATTGCGTTCCTCAATATTCTGAATACAGTGAGCACGAATCTGATTCTAAGAACGAAAGAATTCGCCGTGCTGAAGGTCATCGGCATGACGCAGCAAGCTGTCCGCAGAATGGTCTTGCTGGAAGGCGTACTCTATGGAACCATTGCAGCCGTTTACGGAAGTATCATCGGGGCAGGCTTAAGCTACGGCATTTCCTATCTGATAAAAGATGCCCTGCTAATGGATTGGACGATTCCCTGGGGAAGTATGGCTGTGGCTGCTTTGGGTGCCATTGCCGCTACCACCCTGGCAACCCTGCTATCCTTGAAGAAGATCAATCAGATCAATATTATCGATGGGCTGCGTCAGGAAGCCTAGAGGTCAGGAAGTCTAGAAGTCTGCGCTTATCAAGCCCTGCGGGGAGCGCGAATTTAACCGCCTCCCGCCGGCAGCTTAACCGTGAACGCTGAGCCCTGGCCGGGCTCGCTGCGCACCTCGATCGTGCCTTTGCTCAGGCTTATGATGCGTGCGGCCAGCGGCAGGCCGAGACCGTTGCCCCCGTCAGCGCGGGCGGGGTCGCCCTGGTAGAACTTCTCGAAGATGTGCTTGCGCACCTTCGGGGTCATGCCGATGCCGGTGTCCGCGATAACCACCGAGATCCAGGTCCCGTCCGAATGGAGCGCGACCGAGATTGTCCCGCCCTCCGGCGTGAACTTGACCGCATTGCCCAGTACATTTAGCCACACCTGCATCATCAGCTCCTCATTGCCGTAGTAGCGCTGCTCGGCCAGCTCAATATTGAGGTTCAGCTGCTTGGCTGACCACAGGGGCTCCAGCAGCAGCAGCGCCTGCCGGAGCTGCTCGTCCAGAGGGTACTCGGCCAGCTCGGTGAGTATCTCCTGGTTTTCAAGCTTGGAGATTTTGAGGATATTGCCGGAGAGGTTGGAGAGCTGCCGCGCGCTCTCAATAATCATCCCGGTGTATTCCTCATGCTCTGCCTTGCTCAGATTTTCCTCCTGCAGCAGCGTGGCATAGCCTTCGATTGCAGCAATGGGCGTCTTGAATTCGTGCGACACATTCAGCACGAAGTCGTTGCGCAGGGTCTCGATGCTGCGCAGCTCCTGGACCATCAGATTGAAGTGATGCGCCACCTCGCTGATCTCATTGACCCGGTGCGACTCATTCAGATAGATGTCGAAGTTGCCCCTGGCAATCTCTTTGGCGGCGCGGCTGAAGTCGGTGATCGGGGCCAGGATTTTTTTGCCGACCATAATACTAATCGCAGTACCAATGACAAGGCTGAACACTATCGTGGTCAGGAGGGGAGGCAACGTATTACGGTGCCCGATCGTATTATGGCCCACACGGATATATAAGTAGGTCAGCGTAGTCAGAATGCAGGCTAGGAACAGAACGATCACGAACACCATCGATACGAAATACCACCATAAGCCTCTGTTTTTCCTCCGGTTCATCCCCGCTTCACCGCCTTATAGCCCAGCCCCCGGACCGTAACAATCTCGAAATCCGCGCTGTCCCGGAAACGCTCCCGCAGACGGTTCACATGAACCACCACGGTATGCTCGTCCGACTCGGAGTCCATCCCCCAGATTTCATCCATGAGCTGCTGCTTGGTAAAAATTTTATTCGGATAAGAGATCATCTTATAGAGAAGATAGAATTCCTTCTGCGGCAGCAGGATGCTCTCCGTCCCCTGAATCACGGTTAGCGTATCGTAGTCCAGAACGGTGTCGCCCCATTCGATATGGCGTTCGCTGATGATTTTGGCCCGGCGCAGCAAAGCCCCGACCCGCAGAAGCATCTCGTTCACATTCACCGGCTTGACCATATAATCGTCGATCCCGACGAGGAAGCCCTGCTGCTTATCGGCAAACTGCTCCCGCGCCGTCACCATCAGAATCGGGAGCTGCTGGTTGTGGTCGCGGAGCGTACGGGTCAGCTCGAAGCCGTCCATCCGGGGCATCATAATATCGCAGATCATCAGATCAATATATTCCTTATCCAGCATCTCCAGCGCATCCTCACCGTTCATAGCCGGGACCGCACGGTAGCCGTGGCGGGTCAGTACCGTGCAGAACAGCTGCCGCAGCTTGGCATCATCTTCAACCACAAGAATCGTAAACATTAAGCATCCTCCTGGAACAGCTCAAGTAATCGAACGTATTATTTATATGTTTTGGGGTCCCCGCACAGTATTTGGCTCATCATCTGAAGCGGGCGCATCACCTTGTGGGGTTCATTTTAGTATACCTTATCTAGATCAACTCAAGCTCAACTGTGAGTTTAGGTTTAGTTGATATTGGGCGGTTATACTGGGGGAGTACAGAAATAGAAAGGGAGAATGACCATGCTGCAATTAAAAAATATCACCAAAAGCTACAAAACCGGCGAATTCACCCAGGTGGCCCTCGACAAGGTCAATCTGAATTTCAGAGAAAGCGAGTTCGTCGCCATTCTGGGCCAGAGCGGATCAGGCAAAACCACGCTGCTGAACATCATCGGCGGGCTGGACCAGTATGACAGCGGGGAGCTCATCATCAACGGCCAATCGACCGAGCGCTTCAAGGACAGCGATTGGGATGCGTACCGCAATAATAGTGTCGGCTTTATTTTTCAGAGCTATAATCTGATCTCGCACTTAAGCATTACGGATAACGTGGAGATGGGGATGACGCTCAGCGGAGTGGCGGCGGCCGAGAAGCACCGCAAGGCGCTGGAGGTACTGGAGAAGGTAGGGCTGAAGGACCATGTGCACAAAAAACCGAACCAGCTCTCCGGCGGCCAGATGCAGCGTGTAGCCATCGCCCGGGCGCTCGCCAACAATCCCGATATTATCCTGGCCGATGAGCCGACAGGGGCGCTGGATTCCGAGACCAGTGAGCAGATTATGGAGCTGATCAAATCAATAGCCGAGGATAAGCTCGTCATTATGGTCACCCACAACCCCGAGCTGGCGGAGGATTATGCAGACCGTGTCATCCGCTTCTCGGACGGACATGCCATTGCTGACAGCAATCCGCTGGCGACGCAGAAGCTCTCAAGCGCGTACAAGCTGAAGCAGACGAGTATGAGCTTTTTTACGGCGCTGAAGCTATCCGGCAAGAATATTGCCACCAAAAAATGGCGCACCGGGCTGACAGCTTTTGCCTCCAGTATCGGAATTATCGGCATTGCCCTGATCCTGTCCCTGTCCAATGGCTTCGACAAGCAGATCAGCTCCTATGAGACCGGAGCCTTGTCCAACTTCCCGGTCTCGATCAACCAGACAGCGGTCAACCTGCAGAATGCCGGTCCTCCCGGCAAGGAGACCCCGGAGCTTCCTGCCTATCCTGCGGACAAGCAGCTCTACCCTTACGACCCGACTGTTAACTCCGCCATGCATGTGAACGTGCTGACCAAGGAGTATATGCAGTATCTGGACGGGATCGATCCCAAGCTGCTGGACGGTGTGTCATATACCCGCAGTGTGAAGATGAACATACTGGTCAAGGATGGGGACAAGGCGGTGGCGCTGGATACCGGCAAAATCACCCTGGCTCCATATCCCAGCAAACAGGGCAGCGCTTCGGACAGCTATCTGGAGCAATATTATGATCTGCTGGCCGGCTCATTCCCTGCAGATAAGACCGATCTTGTCTTAATTGTGGACGAATACAACCGTCTGACTAATGCGGCGGTGGATGCGCTCGGGCTGGATTATGAGGCCAAGAGCATCGATCTGAACGACTTGGTCGGCAAGCAGGTTAAGCTGATCATGAACAACGATTACTATAAAAAGAACGGCGAACAATTCGTGGTCAATGCTCCCGGCGGGAATCTGAATGACCTCTATGACAGCCCTAAGGCGGTTACGCTTAAAATTGCCGGGGTGGTTCGCGGACAGGAAGGCTCCAAGATCTCTACCCTGTCTCCGGGGCTGGTCTATTCCGATGAGCTGGCCGCATCCTTCATTGCTGATGCGCAGCAATCTGAGATTGTACAGGCTCAGGAGAAGGCGGACATCAATGTGTTGACAGGGCAAGGACTGGCGGATGATGTGACAGGCAGCGCCTCCGGCAATGCGATGGGCGGATCTCCCCTCATGAATGCCGGAATGGCAGCGGCAGGCAATATGGCTGCTGTGACGAAGGAGAACGCGCTTGCGGCTCTGGGCGCTACGGATATTCCAACAGCGGTCTCGCTGTATCCGATTGATTTCAGCGCCAAGGAATCAGTGACGGCTTATCTGGACAAGTGGAACGAAGGCAAAGCGGCCGAGGATCAGGTGCAATACACCGATCTGGCAGCCATTGTGACTAACATCTCCGGCGGAATTATGGACGGGATTACGATGGTGCTGATTGCTTTTGCCGCGATTTCCCTGGTGGTGTCCCTGATTATGATTGCGATCATCACTTACATTTCCGTCATGGAACGCACGAAGGAGATCGGGGTGCTGCGCGCTATGGGGGCCCGCAAGAAGGACATTACGCGGGTGTTCAATGCTGAGACCTTCATCATCGGGGCTTGCTCAGGCATACTGGGGATCGGCATTACCTACCTGCTGACCATTCCGGTCAATGCGATTCTGTACAACCTGACCGAGCTGAAGAACGTAGCCCAACTGAATCCGCTCCATGCGCTCATTCTGGGCATCATCAGCGTGCTGCTGACCATGCTCGGCGGTGCCGTTCCGGCCAAAATGGCGGCGAAGAAGGACCCGGTGGCTGCGCTGCGCAGTGAGTAAGGTTGTAATCTGTGCCATCAGGCTGAAATGAAGAAATGACAAAGAGCCAGGGGAACTCGTTCCTTTGGTTCTTTTTGCATTGATTACCATAGATCACAGACAATCATAAACAATGTGGGATAAGATAGCAGTTACTGGGATTCCTTGGGACAGAGGTGTTGAAGGTGAACGGAATACTACTGGAATTGAAGCAAGTGGATAAAAGCTTTGGCCGCCTTAAAGCGGTGGATGGTTTAACCTTCATCGTCAAGCGGGGGGAGATCTTTAGTCTGCTCGGCCCAAACGGTGCCGGTAAAACAACGGCTCTCCGCCTGATTGCCGGAACACTTAAGCCTGATAGCGGGGATATCCGGATTGGAGGCACAACTTCCCGATATAACCGTTCTGCACATAAGCAGGTGGGAGTGTGCAGTCAGGAGTTACAGTTATGGCCGATGCTGACCTGTGAGGAGCAGCTTCATTTTGCAGGGAGAATGCATGGAATGGACAGGCAACAGATTACAAGGCGAACTGCTCTGCTGCTGGAAAGTGTCGGACTCTCTGATCAGCGCAAGACATTGGCGAAGAATCTATCAGGCGGTATGCAGAGAAGGCTGCATATCCTTCTGTCTGTTATTCATGACCCGGACCTGATTATCCTGGATGAACCGGAAGCCGGGCTTGATCCGCAGAGCAGAGTTCTGGTTAGAGATTTCATTGTATCACTGTCACGTTCTAGTGCGGTGCTGCTTACCACCCATAATATGGACGAAGCCCAGCGGCTGTCTTCAAGGGTGGCGGTGATGGACCATGGACAAGTGCTGGTATGCGACACGCCTGCTGCACTTCAGCAGAGGTATGCTCCTGAAGAGACGCTGGAGATTTATTATCAAGAGCCTGTACAGAATAGCGTAGAGCTGAATACCCCGGAATACACTGTGCAGTTCAAGGAATCAAGCCTCCGAGTTACCGGAGATCACCTGATAGAGTCTGTTCCGCATATTCTCAATAAGCTGGCAGCACTGTACGGTAATCCTCTTACGTTCAGTTTGAGGCAGAGTACACTTGAGGATGTATTTATTAAGCTGACTGGAAGGAGCTTGCGGGAATGAGGCTATGGGCTGTATTCAAGAAAAGCCTGGTCGAGCAGTTCCGGGACTATAAGGCAGTTCTGCTAACTATTCTGTCACCGATTGTGTTCATTGTCATCTTTGGACTGGCCTTCGGGCAAGGGTTCTATACGTATTCGCTGGGGATTACCAATGAAGATCAGGGGAAGCTTGGGAACAGACTGGTGCAACAGATCGCAGGCAGCGAGTATTCCAATGGTAACAAGATGTTTGCGGTCATTCAGACGGATTATAACAAGCAGAAGATACTGGATAGGATTAGAAAAGGCAGTTACGCTGCGCATTTGTATCTTCCGCCGGGCTTCAGTAAATCGCTGCTCCACCATGACCCGTCCGGCCAGTCCGCAAAGGTACAGGTGAATATGCTCGGCAATCCTGCAAATCTGACATACAGCATCATCAGCAGTCTGGTGGAGAACTACACCCATAACTTTGTGTGGTCATACGGCACAGCCATAAGTCCGGTTCAGTTTATTTATGAGGATACCGGTGAAGCACAGGTCTCGTCCGAATTTGCCAATATGGCGCCGGGACTGATAGTGTTTTCCGTCTTTTTCCTGCTCATCCTAAGCTCTATGGTGGTGACCAGAGAACTAGAGAACCGGACGATGCAGCGGATTATTTTGTCAAAAGCCAGCGCGTTTGAGTTCTGTACAGGCATCACGCTCTCACAAATGGTATTGGCGGCGGCCATGCTACCTCTAGTATTTGCGTCCAGCCTGTTGATGGGCTTCTCATCCTCCGGCTCCTATATTCTGGCTTATGCGGTCAGCCTGATTGCCACATTCTCAGCTATAGGCATCGGCCTGATCATCGCTGCCTTCTGCAAGACGTCACTGGAGGCCTTTATCCTTGGCAATGTTGTGGTGACACCTATGATGTTCCTAGCCGGTATTTTTTTCAAGGTTCCGTCGGTGAAGTTATTTACGGTTATGGGCAAAGAGATCGAGTTGCTGACCTTCGTGCCGACACTGGATGCTGTAAGTGCCATGAACAAAATCCTGATCAATAACGCAGGTATTAACGAGGTTCTTCCCGAAATTATAGTGCTGATGGTATTAGCGGCGAGCTATTTTTTAACCGGCATTTATTTATTCAAACGTAGAATCATGTGCGCAGGAGCCAGCAGACGGCGAGGCCTGGTAAGCTAACCGCAGTCTAGCTCTGCAACTGGGCCCGCATCGTTTTCTTTTTATTAATCTCCTTGGACAGCTCTGTTTGCTGCCGGGAGATTTTTTTGAGTTCGGCCTGGAGCTTGGTGATGCGGGTCAGTTTGCTGCTGAGGGCGCTGGGGGAGGGGGTGAGCTTGCAGTCTTTTTCGAGCTGAGTGATCTTGACGCGGGTGGACTTAGTCTTCTTCTGCAATGCGGCCATACTGGATTCCATCTCTGTGATCTCCTGGTTTAGACGGTCCAGCACCGGTCTTGTGAAATTAATAGCCATTCGGCACCTCTTATTCATCGAGTGTTATGCACAGGGCGTAACCAGAATAATATTGTACTACAAGGCTTATCAATATGCGAGATGCAGGCGTTTCCCATGGATTCACTGGTCCAAGAGCTCCCCGTCCGTCCGGCATATATATAGAAGATATTACTATAATATGATTCACAATCTTTCGAGGGTGAGGCGGATCAACATGAAGAGACCGACAGGAGCGAAGCGGAAGCGGCGGGCGGTTCCCGCCAGGCTGAAGGCAGCAGTACCGGGAGTGAAGCGCAGAATCAAGGCGCAGACTGTAGAGTTTGCGGTATTTGGCGACAGCCATGTGGGCTATGGCAACAGCTTAAGTACGTTTAGGAGTCTTTTGCCCAAGGCGGTGAGCAGCGGGAACAAACGGTTTTTCATCTTCGGGGGAGATAACACGCAGGCCGGGGCAGACCACGGGAACAATGCCGGCACGTACTATAAGGAATTCAAGGACACGGTAACCAGTACGCTGGGAAGCATCCCGTATAAAGCATCTATTGGAAACTGGGAGGCCAGCACGCGGTCAGTGTTCACACAGTACCTGGGGGCGGTGGCCGGTCAGATGAATTTTCCGGGTACACAGGGGAAGGTGAAGTATGTGTGGCTGGACTGCGCCCTGGGCCAATTCACGCCGGTCAGTCTCAATCTGCTGCGGAATCTGGATGATAAGCACTCGTATATTATTGATTTTCATTGGCCGCTGCGGGTGCAGGGCATTACGGTGGATTTCAGCCATGTACTCAGCGCGGCGGAGACCGCCAAGTTCTTCACGGCCATCCCGGCAAAAGCCAGAGAGAAAGTCCTGGCGATCTTCACTCACCACGGACATAAATTCTACCGGAAGCTAAGCAACATCTATCCGGGGTACACGAAGACGAAATTCTTCGTCACCGGCTGCTCCGGGGACTACAAATGTAAGCCGGGCGGGAACATGGGCTATTATAACGCCACCTTAACCAGCAGCGGATCAGGCTACAGAGTGGATGCGTACATCGCGCACTGAGGGGATAAGTGAATGAGGCATAGCGGCGGGAGAGTGTCGTGAAGACATTCTCTTTATTTTTGGGCCGGGCATCGTTCTGGCTGTGAACTTGACAGCCCTTTCATCCATTCGGTATGGTTGTCTGGACACGATGATAAGGAGGCAGAACAGCATGTCAGGATTACTTGGAAATCACTTCATGACACAGATTGGAATTCTGGTTCACGATATCGAGAAGGTGAGTCAGGCGTATGCGGACTTTTTTGGAGTGGACAAGCCTCAGATCAGTATCACGGACACGGCAGACATTGCGCAGACGGAGTATAACGGCGCTCCGAGCGCGGCGCGGGCGAAGCTGGCTTTCTTTGATATGGGATCTCTGCAGCTGGAACTGATTGAACCGGATCATGAACCGAGCACCTGGCGCGACTATCTCAATGAGCACGGGGAAGGGGTTCACCATATTGCATTCGTGGTCGAAGGCATGAAGGAGAATATTATGCTGCTTGAAGGCAAGGGATTCCTGCTCCAGCAGAAGGGTGAATACACCGGCGGACGGTATGCTTACATGGATACGTTCAAGGAATTGAAGGTGATCCTTGAGCTGCTGGAGAACGATAATGCCGGGCAATAACTGACTTCTCATCTCAAAAAAAACCTTACACAGGAGGCCATACCTATGAACATTCTGATTACCGGAGCCGGACGAGGATTGGGGCTTGAGCTGACCGCCGCTGCGCTTGGCCGCGGACATGCCGTGATTGCCGGAGTACGTGATCCGGCGCGCGGGCAGGAAGCCTTATCCGCGCTTGCCGCCACATACGGGGACAAGCTGACGTTTGCTGAGCTGGACGTTGCGGACGAAGCCGGAATCGCTGCGCTCGCCGCCAGCCTGAAGGAGCAGGGACGCTCGCTCGGTGCGATCATTAATAATGCCGCTGTACTGAATGCCACGGATACCGCGCTTGAAGCGCTGGATATGGAAGAGATGCAGCGGGCCATCGATACCAATCTGTACGGGCCGATGCGTGTGGTCAAGCACCTCCTGCCGCTGCTGACCGAGCCGGGGGCTTCCATCATCAACGTCTCGTCGGAGGCAGGCAGCATCACGAATGCTTACCCGGACAGCTATCCTTATACCATCTCCAAAACAGCACTCAACATGTTCACCCAGAAGCTGCATGTCACCCTCAAGGACCGCGGCATCCATGTGCTTAGCGTGCATCCCGGCTGGATGCCTACCGATATGGGCGGATCTAAGGCACCGCTTGACCCGCGCATCAGCGCCGAGGGCATTCTTGACCTGATTGAGCAGAGAACCGGTCCGCAAGGGCATTTCCGGTTCGTGGATTACACGGGCAAGGACATGGAGATATAGGCTGCACGCGTAGCCGGATTTTACTCATTTATTCCAGTAGCTGATTGTATTTCGTGCAATAGAATAGACATAGTTTACCGTAAAATGAGAGTCTATTGTATTTCATACAGCAGAATGTTGCGTTTCGGGTGAAACAGGTCCTTTTTTCAATATTCCATTGTACGGAATACAATAGATTCTATTTCGAAGCCTTTTTTACAGTATTCTATTGTACAAAATGCAGGCCTGTTGATTAGCCAAAAAAAGGTAGCAAAAAGGCCGCTCATTCGGTAAAGTGTTTGTACCCCTACAAACATCCGAAACGAGGCGACCTCATGAAAAAGTCTACTTCAATCTCGAACATTCTGCAATTAGTGATTCCTGAAGAGAAACTCTCACCGTTTCTTCAAGAACTTGAATATGTCGATACAGCAAGAAAGTTTACCGTCTATGACCTCTTTTTATTCTTGGCGGAGGCTTCGTTCCAGCAGTGGGAGGGATATCGGGATGGTGAAGTACGCATGGATTCCAGCGGCCTTAGACCCGTAGACCATTCAACGCTTTCCAAAAAAGCGAAAGATGTTCCCTTCGAGCTTTTTAAGCAATTGCTGAACCTCATGATTGATCTGTGTAATCGCTCGACCCGAAGACATTTAGGGATTCCCAAAGCCTTACTTCTCGTCGATTCCACCAAAATTACCGTCGGGAAAGAACGGCTTCCTTGGGCTCCGCTGAAAGGCGAACGCGCAGGAATCAAATTACACGTGTCGGTGGTGGCCGATGAAGGCCGGCTCTTTAAGGTGACCGAGACCACAGGGAATTCCCATGATTTTAAAAGCTGTCCCGAGCTGATCGACAAACGGTTTATTATCGTAGCCGATCGGGCGTATGGCAGTCACAAACGATTCGATGAGTATCTGGAGCAGCACCAATGCTTTGTCATTCGGCTTCGGGACAACACGCTCTTTCAGTCCCCGGTTGCCCGGATACGAAGCGAACCCTTCACAGGAACTCTCGAACAAGATTTCACCTGCCAATTAGGAAAAGGACAACGGCTTTCCAAGAACCGTTTTCGCGTAGTAATTCTAAGAGACCCACAAGGCAACCCGGTGATTCTTGCTACGAATCTGCACTGGCACTCCGCTGAGCGGATTGCAGAAATTTACAAGAAGCGGTGGCAGATCGAAGTGTTTTTTCGCTGGATTAAGCAGCATTTAAACATTCCAACCTTATTTGGGACCACACCCAATGCTGTGTACGGACAGTTGTATACCGCTTTACTGGTTTATGTGTTATTGAAATTCCTCTTTGACAAAGGAAATGCAGTGGTTCATTGGAGCGCCAAACTAACGTTTGCCGATTTTGACCGCTTATTTACGCTGCAACGATTACCCGTAGAATGGATTACTTTTTTGACTAATAATCTTACATTCCCATAATTTAGCTAATCAACAGGCGTGTACAAAATGCAGTTACTATCGTTCCAGAGCCTACAGTATCCGAATGACTGCGGCGGTAACGAGGGACTGGCTCGAAATCAGTTGTTTACTGGGTTAAGAGGCGAGCGGAGTCGTCATCTTCTCGTCCGGCGAACGGCGTTGCCACAGCAGCAGTCCCAGTGAACAGGCGACCAGAATCACGCAGAGCAGGTAAGAATAACGGTAGCCAACCCACTGGGCTGCGGCTCCGCCCGCCAGACTTCCAGCCAGCCGGCCAATCGTGGTGGCATTGGTGTACAGCGTCGAGGCATAGCCGGGCAGATCCGGCAGCAGGTCCTGAATATAGCTGATACCAATGGCCGAGATCACAGCGACAAAAAATGCCAGCAGCACCTGTCCGGCCATGAGCTGCCAGAGCTCACCCACGCCAAGCACCAGCGCATAATAGCTTCCCCCCAGCACCATTCCCCAGCCCATCAGCCGCCTGCTTCCATAGCGGGCAGACAACCCGCCCAGCATGAACATGAACGGAATTTCCAGGAGCGCACAGATGCTGGACACGGAGGCCACGTCCTGCGTAGTTCCTCCAAGCGTGTTGACAATGAACAGGGAGATATTCAGGCTATTGGCCCAGTGTCCGGTATAGAGCAGGGTCACGATTAGAAAAGGAACCAGCACTCGCCCATCCCGGTGCAGCCGGACCGGCGGTGCTGCGGGCTTGCGGCTCTGCTGCTTGGCAGCAGCGGGCCGTACGAAGCTGTACACAAGCAGCGCATTCACCAGAAAGATCAGGGTGGTGGTCAGGAATACGCCCTGAAATCCGAAGCTTCTCAGGAGAGCGGCTCCCGCAAGCGGACCGCTGATGAAGCCCAGTGAGAACATCGAGCGCAGGGTGGAGTTGGCCATGGCATGATCGGCGGAGCGGCTTGCGTTCACCGCTTCCCGTGCGCTGGCGAATAATTGCGGCATCGCTGGAGCGCCTAATGCGGTGAAGACCGTCATATAGACCAGCAGCGGATAGAAGCTATGGATAAATATGTATCCGGCAAAAGCAACTGCATTAAACGTCATGCAGACTACCATCAGCCTGCGGCGGTTCAGTCCGGCATCGGAGCGTCTGGCAATGAACATGCTTAAGGCCACTCCGCTCAGCAGAGTGACCGCTGTGAAGATGCCGAAGGTTCCGGCTGAGACGCCCAGCTCTTCCGTGAAATAGACGGCGAGGAAAGGACCGCTGATTGAGATTGCCATTCCCTGGAGCAGCATACATAACAGGAATACGGGATAGACGGGAATTTGCAGGAGAGCGAGGGTTCTTTTTAGCATAGAATCAGTGAACTTCCTTTCGATATTGCTTATGGTCTGATGGTTGGTATTAGTATAGTATAATTCATATTTTGGAAGAATTGCATAGCGCAGCCTATGATGATTTCGTGAATCTCTAATTGTGCCCTGGTTTTTGGGTCAATTATTGAGGTGTTGCGCGAGGCGCCAATCTTATATGATGGACAAAGCGTGATCAATTGAAACCGTTATCATTATAACGGATGAATCGTAAAAGGAGTGAGTGGGAATGGATTCAGCTACATATCCGTTCAGACAAACGGAGCTGCAGCTAAGTGAACGGATACGGGATCTGCTCTCCCGGCTGACGCTGGCGGAGAAGGTAAGCCTGATGCCGCAATATCAGGCGGCGGTTGAGCGTCTTGGCATAGGCGCGTACAAGCATGGTACCGAAGCGGCGCACGGAATTTCATGGCTGGGAAAGGCAACCTCTTACCCGCAGCCAAGCGGCCTGGCCTGCACCTGGAACCCGGAGCTGCTCCGGCGGATCGGTGCAGCGGTCGGGGATGAGGCCAGAGCCTTCTACCGGAAGAATCCGGCTGTGAACGGTCTGACCCTGTGGGCGCCGACCGTGGATATGGAGCGGGACCCGCGCTGGGGCCGGACGGAGGAAGGCTACGGGGAGGACCCGGAGCTGACCGGACAGCTGAGCGCAGCACTGGTACAGGGGATTCAGGGGGATCATCCGGTGTATCTGAAGGCGGTTGCAACGCTGAAGCATTTTCTTGGAAACAACAATGAGATCGACCGGGGCGTGGCTTCGTCCAGCATTGACCCGCGGAATATGCGCGAATATTATCTAGAAGCATTCAAGCCGGCCTTCAAGGAGGGTGGAGCGCAGTCCATGATGACCGCCTATAATGCAGTGAATGGTGTGCCGGTCATTCTCCATCCGGCGGTGAAGGAGATTGTGAAGGGCGAATGGGAGATGGACGGCTTCATTGTCAGCGATGCCGCCGACCTGTTCGGAATCGTGAAGGATCATAAATATTATGATTCCTTCACCCGTTCGATGGCCGAATCGATTCAGAACGGGATCGACAGCGTGACTGAAGAGACAGAGGAGACGATCAAGGTCATCCACGAGGCGCTCCGGGAAGGGCTGCTGACGGAGGAAGACCTGGACCGTGCGTTATCGAATACCTTCCGTGTCCGCTTCCGGCTGGGCGAATTCGACCCGGAGGAGGGCAATCCGTACGCGGCTATAGATGATTCCGTCATTCTCATTCCGGCGCATCGCGCGCTGTCGCTGGAGGCAGCGAAGGAATCCATTGTCCTGCTGAAGAATGACAAGGCGGCACTTCCGCTGAATGCAGACTCATTGTCTAAGGTAGCTGTCATCGGGCCGCTGGGAGATGAAGTCTTCAGGGACTGGTATTCCGGCACACTGCCGTATGCGGTAACGCCTCTGCAGGGCATCACGAAGAAGCTGGCCGGCAAGCAGGTGCTCTTCGAGAGCGGAGATGACCGGATCATCCTCACCTCCAAGGCCAGCGGGCAGGCTGTCGGCATCACGGGTGAGGATGGCCGGCTTGCCGTGCTGCATGATCAGCCGGAGCACGGCGAGCTGTTCCGCCATACCGCATGGGGCTGGACCGCACATACCTTGAAGTCGGCCAGCCGGGACCGCTATATCACCCTGTCGGATGCCGGAACTCTTACCGCTACCGCAGAGGAAGTCTACGGCTGGTTCGTGAAGGAGTCGCTGAATCTGGTTCAAGAGGGTGGAGATGCCGTTAGCTTGCGGACTTGGAACAATCAGCCGGTCGGCATCTGTGCCGAAGATGGCACGCTTCGTGTCAGCGAAGGGGAAGGCTCTCCTGAAGCCCGTATCTTCGAGCAAAAGCGGGTAGTGAACGGCCTGGAAGCAGCGGTTGAAGCGGCCCGGGCCGCTGAGATAGCGGTCGTATTTGTGGGCAACCATCCGCTTTTGAATGGTAAGGAGGAGATCGACCGGCCGGATATTGTCCTGCCGGAGGAGCAGGAGAATCTGGTCAAAGCGGTATATGCCGCCAACCCGAATACCGTTGTCGTAATTGTCGGCAGCTACCCGATTTCCTCGGTCTGGATCGATGAGCATATCCCGGCGGTGCTGTATACCTCCCACAGCGGACAAGAGCTGGGCAACGCGGTAGCCGAAGTGCTGTTCGGCGGGTACAGCCCGTCCGGCAAGCTGAACATGACCTGGTACCGCAATGTCAGCCAACTGCCGGAGTTCATGGATTACGATATTATCAAGGGTAAAAGAACATACATGTATTTCGACGGCGAGCCGCTCTATCCGTTCGGGCATGGGCTGAGCTATGCTCAGGTGGACTACCGCAAGCTGTCGCTGGCCGAAGCGGAAGTAATGCAGGACGGCACGATCAGTCTGACCGTAGAGCTTGAGAACAGCGGCAGTGTAGACGGGGACGAAGTGGTGCAGCTGTATGTACAGTGCTTATCCACCCGGATCAGGCGTCCGCTGAAGCAGCTGAAGGATTTCAGGAAGGTCCGGGTAGCGGCGGGACAGACACAGACGGTCGCCTTCCAGCTCCCGGTCTCCGAGCTGTTCTTCTGGGATGTAAGCCGGGAACAGTACTGTGTGGAGGATGGGGAGTATCAGCTATCGGTGGGACGTTCCTCGGGGGATATCCGGCTGACGTCCACCATTAGGGTGCATGGTGAGACAGTTACGCCGCGTGATCTGTATGCGCCGGTTAAGGCAGAGAACTACGATGATTACGAAGCAGTATTCCTGGATGAGTGCAGGGCCGGCGGCGCGGCGGTGCATCCGGTGAAGGATGGAGCCTGGATCGCCTTCCACAATGTCCGGTTGGACCAAGGCGCAGCAGGTGTCGAAGTGCTGGTGTCCTCCATGAAGGGCGGCACCGTTGAAGTCCGGACCGTCAGCCCGTCCGGCAAGCTGGCAGCAACGCTTGCGGTTCCGGCAGGCGGGGAGCAGCAGTGGCGAAGCCAGTCCGCCATCGCGGATGTGGAAGCCGGAATCACTGCTGTATATGTTGTGTTTAAGGGTGAGGTGCTGCTCAGCCGGGTGGGGTTTACGGTGTGAAGTCAGTCCTGTTTCTGTTCTCCAACAAGCAAGAAGCTAATAGAGCAGCGTTTCTCCTGTAACGGGAGAAGCGCTGCTCTGCTGTGTATCCGGTCCCTGCATCCGCCCTAGCTTAATTTATCCGTCATATCTGACCAGTTGGAATAAGCAGGAAGCAGCTGCAAGCCCCAATAATCCAGCAGCATACGGATCACGCTGACCCGGTCTGTCATCAGCCGGGAGAAGTGCCTGAAGGACCCGTCTGGATAGCCGAAGCGCAATTCAACGACGATGCTGTGAGGAGTATGGCGGACAGGGGCGGCCTGCATATAAAGACTTCTCTCTACCGGCACACTGGGTTCAATGACGATGAAATCATCCGGATCGTCCGCGAAGCCGTTAACGATATCGGTGATCAGCGAGGCTTCAATCGCGTAGTTTGCATAAGTTTCATATTGGGTGCTGATTGTATACGTGACATCGCTGCTGTTATCTGTGCTGGAGTTTAGCGGTTCCATGTCTCATTTTCCTCCTCAAAATTTGGTTTGGGACAGCCTTCTTTATTTCAATCCACTCAATACGAACTCAAAGACGAACCCCCGTCAGACACCCCCTGCGCCTTACGGAAGGCGGAGGGTGACATGCCGCTCTGCTTATTGAAGCTGCGGTTGAACTGGGAGAAGCTGTTGAACCCGCATTGCTCCGCAATGTCTGAAATGCGCTGCCGCGTATGCAGCAGGAGCTGCTGGGCTTTGCGGACGCGGGTGATCTGGATGTATTCCGTCAAGGTGAAGCCGGTGACGGTTCTGAACTGGTGCGACAGATAGTATGGACTGATATAGAACTGTCTGGAGATAGAGTCCAGGGACAGCTCGCTGCTGTAATGGCTGTGAATGTGTGCGGTGATAGAGTAGATTTTCTGCATCATGGGGTTGCCGATCTCCTCCAGCACATACTGGTTCTTGTCGCTCTGCCGGGCCAGATTGCACAGGAACTGCTGGAACAGGCTGTGAATCAGCACCGGATTCAGCGGCGAATCGCTGCGGGACACGGTGAAGATGGTGTTCAGCGGCTCGAATACGGCACTGCGGGCTCCGCCGGTGAACCGGTAGATCGGAACATCGGCCTGGAACGGCTGAAGCATGGCAGTGTAAGCGATTTCGAGTCCGGGTACAGCTCTGGGCACAGCGAAGTTGATAATCAGCCGCTTATGCGGCGGTCCCTCAGGATAATGCGTCATATGCAGCCGGAAGGGGGCGAGCAGGACGATATCATATTGCTGGAGGGCGTGGAAATTGCCTTCTATGATATGTGTGGCGCTGGAATCAAGCAGAATATGAATCTCATAAAAAGCATGATCATGCTGAAACTCCATATTGATGTCGTGAGAGCGCTGATCGTAGTCAAAATAGTAAAAAAACGGATCAGCCGGAGTATTGATACGTATGCTGTATCCTTGCTCGTACAGCAGGTCGCTTTCAAGCATAGCTTCTCTCCTCATCGTTGCCGTTATCCTGTATATTATAGGCTCAAAAAAGCAAAAATTGCAATGAATCGGGCGGAATACAGCAAGAGTAGGGTAGTTTTTGGAGTAGAAGGTTTGCTATAGTGACATTATGAAAGCGGATACAGGGAGTGAGAGGGATGTTATTTACAGAAGAAAAGCTGATCAAACGCCAGGCTGAAGTGGAAAAGTATAGATATCTTAAAATCCAGGAGCTTACAGAGTTCGCGTTCGCTGAGGATGAGGAAGGGGCGAATGGTGTATATCCGGAGGCAGTATCTTTTGATGGCATCATCAGGCTTCAGGAGCATTGGAGCGGACGGGACCGTTACATCTGGCTGCGCACGGAGATTGTATTGCCGCCTAGCCGGGCAGGCTTCAAAATTGCCGGCCGTTTTGATTTTGGCAAAACAGGGGACTTCAACAACTCCGGCTTCGAATCGCTGCTGTTCGTGAACGGATCGCCTTACCAAGGCGTGGATAACAACCACCGGGAGGTCATCTTCGGCGATGAGCTGGGCGGACAGACGGTCGAGCTGGTCTTCCGGCTGTGGTCGGGGCTGGAGGGCGGCGGCAAGCCTAGAGTTCAGGAGCACCGGCTCAGCGAAGCAGTCATCGGCTATCTGGACGAGACCATAGATGATCTGTTCTATATGTCGAAGGCGGCGCTCGATACCTTCCGTTACCTGGGCAGCGATCAGCCGGAGAAGCAGTGGCTGTTAAAAGCGCTGAACGGGGCCTTCCGCCGGATCGACTGGTCCGAGCCCGGCTCTGACGCACATATCGCCTCGCTCTATGAGGCTGGAGCCAGCCTGAATGAGGCGGTGGACGCGATGCCGCAGACTTTTGACGTGACCCTTACGGCTGTGGGCCATACCCACATCGATGTCGCGTGGCTGTGGCGGCTGAAGCACACCCGCGAGAAGACGGCCCGTTCCTTCTCCACCGTCCTGCGGCTGATGGAGGAATTCCCGGAGTACCAGTTCCTGCAGACCCAGCCTCAGCTGTATGCCTATCTGGAGCAGGATTATCCGGAGCTGTTCGGGCGAATCAAGGAGAAGGTGAAGGAGGGACGCTGGGAAGCTGAGGGGGCCATGTGGCTGGAGTCGGATTGCAACATCCCGTCCGGCGAGTCACTGGTCCGCCAGATTATGATGGGCAAGCAATACCTGCGTGAGCAATTCGGGGTGGAGAGCAAGTATCTGTGGCTGCCGGATGTGTTCGGCTATAGCTGGGCGCTGCCGCAGATCCTGCGCAAATCGGGCATCGATACCTTCATGACGACCAAGATCAGCTGGAACCAGTTCAACCGGATGCCGCATGATACCTTTTGGTGGCGCGGGATGGACGGCTCGGAGGTGCTGACGCATTTCATCACAACCTCGGCGAACAATGGGGACCAGTACACCTATAACGGCCGGATGACGGCAGCGCTGCTGCGCGGGATCTGGAATTCCTACCAGGACAAGGAGATCAACGATCATCTGCTGTTCGCTTACGGCTGGGGCGACGGGGGCGGAGGGCCGACGCGGGAGATGCTGGAGCTACGCCGCCGCTTCGACAAGCTGCCGGGTATTCCGAAGCTCAAGATGGGCAGTGCAGGCGAGTATTTCAGCGGCCTGCATGAACGCATTGAGAATACGGAAGGATTCGTCCACACCTGGAACGGCGAGCTGTATTTCGAGTGCCACCGGGGAACCTATACCTCGCAGGCCAAGAGCAAGAAGTATAACCGCCGCCTGGAGCTGCTGCTGCGCGATGCGGAGTGGCTGCATACCCTGATGGGGGTAAGTCAAGGCAATCTTGAAAACGCTTATCCTGCGGCTGAGCTGAAGGGAATCTGGGAGATCCTGCTGCGCAATCAGTTCCATGACATCATCCCCGGCTCGTCCATCGCCGAGGTCTATCAAGACAGTGACCTGGAATATGCGGAAGGAGAGGCGCGCTCACTGGCGCTGGTTCATGGGGGAGCTGATCCGGGTAGCGGCAGCAAGCCGGACCAGCAGGTGTACACCCTGCTGAACAGCACGATCTGGAACCGGCCGCGTTATGTAGAGCTTCCTGGAGAGGCCATAGGTGCAGGTCGGGTACACGACAGAGACGGCAACCGGCTGTGGCAGCAGCCGACCGCAGACGGAGGCGTGCTGGTATATGTTCCTTCGGTGCCGGCTTTTGGTACGGCAGAGCTTCAGCTCGTAAGCGGGCAAGCCGGGGCGGCAGCGGCTCCGCAGCTTGCTACGGTATCCGGCCGCAGGCTGACGACACCGCTGATCGATGCGGCCTGGAATGAGCAGGGCCAGTTCACTTCGGTCGTCGACCGGCGCAGTGGCCGTGAGCTGCTGGCCCCCGGGCAACGCGGGAATGTGCTGCAGGTGTTTGAGGATAAGCCGCTGGATTTCGAGGCGTGGGATATTGATATTTTCTACCAGGAGAAAATGACCGAGATCACGCAGCTTACAAGCTGTGAGCTGATTGAGAACGGCCCGCTGCGGGCGGCGCTGCGCATGACCTGGACGTATCACAGCTCAGTGGTGACCCAGGATATCCGCTTCTACCGCGATACACCGCGAATCGATTTCCATACGGAGCTGGAGTGGCATGAGCATAACCAGCTGCTGAAGGCGGCCTTCCCGGTGGACATTCACGCGCTGGAGGCGACCTACGATATTCAGTTTGGAAATGTGAAGCGTCCTACCCACTGGAATACAAGCTGGGATTACGCCCGGTTCGAGACGGTTGGCCATCAGTGGGCGGATATCAGCGAGAAGGGGTTCGGCATCGCGCTGCTCAATGACTGCAAATACGGCTATGACATCAAGGACAGCGTAATGCGGCTGACGCTGCTGAAGTCGGCGGTGCATCCCGACCCGCAGCAGGATCAGGGACATCATGAATTTACGTATGCCTTGTACCCGCATACCGGTGATTTTGTGGAAGGCGGGGTTGTCCAGGAGGCGTGGGAGCTGAATCATCCGCTGCGCGCGGTGGCTGGCAGGCTTGAAGCGGCGCCGCTGCTCTACATTGACGGCCAGCATGTGATGGTGGATGCCATCAAGCGCTCGGAGGATGGCAAGGATGTCGTGCTGCGCCTGCATGAATATGCCGGCTCCCGGACGCAGGTCATAATAGACAGCGCTTACGAGATTGGCTCCTGGCAGGAGTGCAATCTGATGGAGGAGCCGCTGGGCGAAAGGCAGGAAGCAGAGGAGCTGAGCTTTCAGGTGAAGCCATATGAGATTAAGACGTTCAGAATCAAGCTGCGCGGAACGCATATAGAAGAAGGGGGTTATGGACAGTGGAAGTAACAGAGAAGCAGGCGGTGCCGGTTAGCTGTGTGAGCAAGGAAGAGGTTATGCAGAAGCTGGAGCTGGTCACGAATAAGCTGCTGAAGCTGGGACGGCCGGATAACGAAGCGGAATTGCAGAACCTGGGGGAGGATGCGGAGCGCCGGGGGTATTTTGCCCGTGACTTCGGAATGGATGAATGGGACTGGCCGCAGGGAGTGGGGCTATATGGCCTGCAAAAGCTGGACCGGCATTTCGGCGACGGCCGTTACGCGGCGTACAGCAAGCCTTGGATGGCCTGGCAGCTGGAGAAGGGACTGCCCAGCCGGAATATCAACACCACCGCCCCGCTGTTGTCCTTGATGGAGCTGGATGAAGCCAAGGAGCTGAGTCTGGAGTGGGTCGACTGGCTGATGAACGGCCTGCCCCGGACACTGGAGCAAGGCTATCAGCATGTGACTACGGGGACTCAGAAGCATGAGGTCTCGCTCCATGAGAACGAGATCTGGATTGATACGCTGTTCATGGCGATTCTGTTCACCGCCAAAATGGGCGTGAAATACGACAACGAGCAGTGGCGCGAGACCTCGCTGCATCAGCTGCTGCTGCACATTAAATATCTGTATGATGTGAGAACCGGCTTCTTCTTCCATGGCTGGCATTTTGCAGAGCGCCATAACTTCAGCGAAGCCTTCTGGTGCCGCGGCAACGGCTGGTTCGCCCTCGGCCTGCCGGAATATCTGGAGCTCATGCGCCCCTATCTGGCAGACGGAGTCTTCCGCTATCTCCAGCAGACGCTGCAGGCCCAGGCCGAAGCCTTACTCGCCTGTCAGAGCGAGGATGGACTATGGCATACCCTGCTGGATGACCCTGGAAGCTATACCGAAACCTCCGGTTCGGCTGCAATTGCCGCCGGTATTCTGAACAGTGTGCGCCGGGGGCTGCTCCCGGAGGCCTATAGCGAACCGGCTCTGCGGGCAATCCGCGCTATCCTGGACCGAATTGACGGCGAAGGCACAGTGCTTGGGGTGTCCGGCGGTACTCCCATCGGTGCAGCCAAGGAGGACTACAAGGGAATCATCATTGCCCCTATGGCCTATGGCCAGGCGATGACGCTGGTTGCGCTGGGCGAAGCGCTGCATTACTGCTGAGGCAGCGATCTATGAATGGAATAAGCGGCAGCCATGGACGATGATTCGTCTGAGGCTGCCGCTTGTGTATTGTTGGAGGAACGCGCAGGGGACGGGGGCTGGTGGTATGCGAGAAACTGAACACATTGGACTAACACAAGGCGCATGGACCCAATGTAGTCGAAAAACCGATCACACTAAGTATCCAAGCCGTGGTCCTCATCGATACACCAGTGAAATTCGTCAACAATGGCCATCACCAACCCGGTTATTGCCCCTTCCAATGGCTCATCTATCATCGCTGGCAGAATGACCTCCACCAGGTTCACCTCTTCAACCCCTTCCAGGGTATAGTAAGCGTAACTGCCATCCGCATTCGCAGCGATCCCCTTCAGCCCTACGTGCGCACCATCGAGCGCTTTGGTGAATTGCAGCGGCCCGGTCTGCTCAAACCCCAGGTTCTGCACGACGAATCGCTCCAGCACCTCCGTCCTTACGGTTTTGGCGTAATCCATAGAATGAATGCTGATGTAGTCATACATTTCAGTCACCTCGTTCGTATTAACGCTGGGAAGGCGCTTGTTTAGCAGAGGTTCTTTTTCAGATAATAATGGGTGTGTCCGCCCGCGTTAAGTATCGTTCCATACACCTCGAAGCCTTGCTTCACATAGAAATCCGGTGCCTGAAAGCTCAAGGTATCCAATTTGATAAAATCGCACTGATTTTCCCTCGCCAACCGCTCGGCTTCCTGCAACAGCTTCATTCCATAACCCAATTTGCGGTAGGCTTCGTCTACGTAAAGGTATTCCACCTCCAGCCAATTCCAGCAGATCTCCCCGGTCAGTCCACCGTGAACCAACCCATCGCCATCCCGCAAACTCAGTTGAATCTCCTGGTATCTGCCCTTCAGCTCATCCGGGAAATGCTGGAGATTGAATGCAATCAAGCCGTTCTCAATGTAAGCTTTAACGCGGCTTGTATCCGGTCCGTGTTCAATCCGAAGTTCCATCTCACTTGCCTCCTTATATCAAAATACCTCATCTACGTATGCATAAACTCAATCTTGCTCCTGTACAGATTCAGAATCCGCACCTGTTCCTCGCTAAGCTCCTCGTGGTTCCAGTACATATGTATCAGGTTGTACTCGAACAGCTCCTTCAGTCTCAGGAACAGCGGCAACTGTCGGGACATCTCAGCGGAGAGGGGATGCTCTTCCTTGTATCCGTCCGTGATCGCCTTGGTAATTGAACGTTTATAGTCCATGAGGTTCTGTCCGCCCGCGAACGAGAACTCAAGTGCAGAGTAGATCGGCACCGCCAGATCATAGACGTAATAATGCCGCTCGAAATCCTGCCAATCAATCATCGTCAACGCCGAGTCATTGTCCACCAGGATATTCTCCAGCCACAAGTCACCGTGAATGATACCGTAATTCGCCTCATCCTTCGGCAGCTTGCGGACCAGCTTGAGCACATCCTTGGCAATATCCCGTATGGCCCGCTCTTCGGCAGGAATGTACTTGAGAAAATCATATTCATCGTTATCATACCAATGCGGAATCAGCGTGGCAGCTTCAGACTGCAGGTACTCTTTGCCCACCTTATGCATACGGCCGATTTCCTGTCCAAGGGTTCTGAATACAGCTTGGTTCCATTTGGACCGGGGCAGGTGGATTCCGGTGGCCGCCCTGAACAAGACCACGGACTTCTCTTCTTCATCCAGCAGCAGGGTGCTGACAAGCTGATCTTGCATGGAGGGAATCACCTCAGGCACCCGTATGCCCTGATTGAACAGATACGCAGTCCATTGCACTTCTGCTAATTGTTCTTCATACGTCTTGTAATTCGTGATCCGGACGAAGAACACCCCTTTATCCGAGTGACAACGGTACATTTCGTTGGTGACCGCTTCCACACTGGAGAATGGAACAGGATAGGTGGTATTCAGAAAATGCAATATCTGTGCTTCCATAAGCTACGATAACCTCCCCATTAAAAATCGTGCTGCTCCTGTCGACCATCAAGTCCTGCCAGCTCCACTTTGTCTATAGGTCCTGTGACAACCGGATCATATCCACCACCTGCATCCCGTTCTCATAGATGGCTTCACTGTAGTGTCTGATGAAAAAGTCCCTGTCGATTCCAGTAATCCGGAAGCCGCATTTCTGATACAGCGCAAGCTGGCCGATACTGGAGTTGCCTGTGCCGATCTCCAGCGTTTGGTATCCGAGCCGCTTAGCCTCCTGAATCGCGTGATTCACCAACTGCTTGCCGATGCCCTGGCCCTGGTACGCCTCATCCACGGCAATATTCACCAGCTCGGCAGTCTCCGGCCGGGTAGGCAGCAGCACATAGACACCAACCACCTGTTCGTCCTTCTCGGCGATGAAGCATTGCCCTCTTGCTACATAATCCTCAACCAGCTTCGGAGAAGGATCAGCCAATAAAAGCAATTCGGTAGGGGGGTGTTCACCCGTATGTAAACTTCTAATTTTCATGTTCGTACCCCGTTTCTCTCTTGATTATCGCTCCATGAATGAAGCAGCGTCCCGTTCTTTTTTAACTGGCTGTACCGGAGCGCATTCCTGCTCTTGAGTTCATGAAATAGCCCGTAATAGTCCCGCTCCAAGGCGGCCCAATCGCTGTATTGTCCATTTCCGGAGAATTCTCCGGTTGGAAAGCTGACATTGGTCTCGTTGAAAATTTGGCCATGGGAGGTCTGCCATTCAGGAATCGTATCCTTCCATTCGGCATAGAGATGCCCTTTCCATTTATCTCCTAAAGCCGATTGTAACAAGTTCTTATTCACGGGATCAACTCCCCGGAACATCTCCAGCCCGGCGGGACCAAGATCCATGAAGAGGTTCCCGCAATTGGAGCACTGGTAGGCTGATTTGAACAGGCGAGTGGTTAAGGATCTGATCCTCATAGCCGCTTCTTCTTTATCTTGGGGAGACGGACCAGACTTTTCAATAGCAGCATCGATCTCATCCATCAGATCATCCTGATCCTGGTCGGCAATGAAGTATCCTTTATAGGGCAAATTATCCGTATTATCATGGATTCGATGTCCGCATTCACATCTGAAATTCATCGATTTCACCTCACATCAGAACGCAGACTCGCGTACCAGGAAAGCGCCAGTTGTTCCATCGAGCTGACAAAAGATTTTTTGGCCGGGCCATACTGACTTGTATCTTCGTAGCGATCCGCTAATTCTTGTTTGAACTGGCTGTATCTTGCTGTTTCTTCCGGATGCGCCCGCAAATAATCTCTAAATATAAGATGCCGCTCAATCTGCGGGTTGTCTGCCTGATAACAATGAATGTGATGCGTCCGTGCCTCACCGCCTTTACGGAAAAGCCTCCTGCCGGGAATTCCCCATTCTCCACCTGCCTCATACCCGTGCAGAGACATCTTATCGTTATAAGAGTCGATTGTGCCTATGTCTTTAACAATGCACATCATATCAATCACGGGTTTGGCTTTCAGGCCCGGTACTGAGGTGCTGCCAAAGTGCTCGAAACGGACAATTTCATCCGTAAAGATAGTTGTTAAAAACTCAGCCTCCTGCTGATAAAGTCTTATCCAGTCTGGATCATATTCGCTAAGTCTGACCTTCATACACAAAGTCCTCCTCCAACCAGTTCAAGCTAGATTGATATAACTTCAGTCTAGCATTAAATCCCAGTCTTTAGTGGTAAAGAACATTTATAACTCTTCTAAACGTGCAATAGACTCAATACGGAATCTATAACCGCTTGCGGTTGATAGAGTTGAATAGAATGCCAGCTATCCTGAACGATGATCTGTCTGGTCTTAGCGGTTAACTGGAGGAGCCTCTTCTGTGATTCTTGCCACTCCTGATTCTGCCTTCCGGCGGACAATACGCGGATTGGTAAATCCGAAGCTAGAGGCTCTGACTCTACTAACTGGAGGGCACTTTCTATAGTGCAGAGAGATTCCAAATATGCCGCTTTATACGCATTATTGCGATATCCTAGTGTATTCACTGTATGTTGAACTGGTGGAGGCAGCCGTTTGGCACCAATAGATTGTTTGAATAGACGGGGCAACCCTATCGGGGATAAAAGATAACCCAATCTTAGCCGTCTCAGGTGCCGCAGCCGCTCTTCATATCTGGTTTGATTAAAAGTGGATTCTATGAATCTTTGCTCATGCGTGGAGTCCACCAGAATAATCCCGGCCACCTCTTCAGGAAATGCTGAAGCAAACAGCCGCATAATCATTCCGCCATAGGAGTGCCCTACAAGAATGTAAGGGGGCTCTAACTCTAGCTGTATTAATAGCTGCCTTAAGTCGCGAAGATAGCCTTCGCAAGTCGGCTCACTGATAGGTGTAGTGCTCCAACCGAAACCAGCCCGGTCATAGGAGAGGACCTTGGTATGTTTGGCTAATTCGGGCTGAACCAAAGACCAATCCAGAGCACAACCGCCCATTCCCGATTCTAATAGAATAGTAGGAAGATTACTTGAGCTGCTGCCAGTCACAATCGCATGAAGATGGTGTGTGCCCACTGAGATCAGTTCTCCTGGAGCCTTATATTGATGCAGAAAATATTTAGAAAGAGCAGCTTGTATCAATGTGAATGGAAGTCCGATCAGAGAAATAATGACACGAAGCAGGCTTTCGGTAAAATTAATTTTGCTCATAAGTCACCCCGTTTGCTGTTCTAACCTGCATAATATAGGAATCATTTATTTATTAAAGAGAAATCTCGCGGTATCTATTTCCTATTTTAAAATATAAGGATTTATATATTTCACACGATAACTTATCCTTATATTTCTCGCTGAAACGATACCGTCCTTAAAAAGGACGGCATAACCGTTTCCACTTGTTTCAGCAGCCTCCGCCAAAAGATTTGCTTGAAGCTTCCCGAAGCATGAAGTATACTGTTCTCGGGAAGGTTAAGCGCTTACCCTCTGGGGAGGATAAGCAGATATGGTACAACCAATTACAGTCGGCATTATCGGGGCAGGAAGAATCGGGCGCCTGCATGCGGATAATCTGCGTGCGATGCCAGCGTTCAAGCTGAAATCTATTGCAGAGCCGATGATGAGTGAGGATTTGCTGGCCTGGGCGGAGAGCAGGGGGCTGGGGTCTGTTTTTGCTGCGGGTGAAGATATACTGAATGATCCTGAGATCGAAGCGGTGTTCATCTGCACGCCGACCGATACCCATGCCTCCTGGATTGAACGGGCTGCGCGGGCGGGGAAGCATATTTTCTGCGAAAAGCCGATCAGCCTGTCATCCGAAGAGACCCTGCGGGCCTTGCAGGTGGCGGAGGACGCGGGCGTGCTGTTGCAAGTTGGCTTCAACCGCCGGATGGACCCCAGCTTCCGCAAGCTGAAACGTCTGGTTCAGTCCGGTGAGCTGGGGAGTCCGCATATTGTGAAAATTACCTCGCGTGATCCGCAGCCGCCGGGTGAGGCTTATGTGCGCTCCTCCGGCGGGATGTTCATGGATATGACGATTCACGATTTCGATATGGCCCGTTATCTGGTGGGCAGTGAGGTGGCTGAGGTGTACACCCGGGGGGCGAACCTGATTGATCCGATGTTCGGCCGTTGCGGGGATGTGGACACAGCCGTCATTACCCTGACCTTCGAGAACGGGGCGATCTGTGTAATTGATAACAGCCGCAAGGCTGTATATGGCTATGACCAACGGGTGGAGGTATTCGGGACGCTGGGTTCCGCAACGGCCGACAACTGCCGGCCGACGACGGTGGAGGTATCCACTGCTACTTCGGTTACCCGCGATCAGCCGGAGCATTTCTTCCTGGAGCGCTATAATCAGGCGTTCATGGAGGAGATTGCCGCTTTTGCCCGCTCGGTACGGCTGCAGGAGCCGGTGATCTGCAGCGGCCGTGACGGTGAGGCGGCGCAGCTTATTGCCGAAGCGGCAAGGGCCTCGTATCTGAGCGGGCTGCCGGTCAAGCTGGCTGCTGCCGCAGGGGAGGGCGCGTCTGAGCTGCAGGTTTTGTAAGCGGATGCATTCGATGATGACAGGTAGAAGGGGGAGCGAAAATGTCTAAGCTGCTGATTAAGGCCGGAGCGCCGGATAAGGACGGCCGTGTGGCTGCGGTCAGTCCGGAGAGTGCCGGATGGAAGTATGTCGGGTTCGAGGTGTATCAATTGCAGGCCGGGGCTACGCTGGAACGTGACAGCGGGGGGAACGAGACCTGCCTGGTGCTGCTGGCGGGCAAAGCAGATATCCAAGTGGATGGTGAATTGTTCGCGGACATCGGCGGACGCATGTCGGTCTTTGAAGATAGGGCTCCTTATGCTGTATATGTTCCGGCGGGAGCGCATTATAAGGTGGCGGCGCTGACAGAGTTAGAGCTTGGCGTCTGCCTTGCTCCGGGAAGCGGGAAATATCCGGCACGGCTGATTACCCCCGCGGATGCGGCTATAGAGGACCGGGGCTATGGCAGCATGTCGCGCAAGGTGGTTAATATTCTGCCTGAGCAGAGTGAGGCCGAGAGTCTGCTGGTGGTCGAGGTGCGCACGGGCGGCGGCAACTGGTCCAGCTATCCGCCGCACAAGCATGACCGGGAGAACCTGCCGGCGGAATCCTATCTGGAGGAGACCTACTATCACCGGGTCAATCCCGCCCATGGCTTCGTGGTGCAGCGGGTTTATAATGATGACCGCAGCCTGGATGAAACGATGGCGGTCCCTGACCGCAGCATTGTGCTGGTACCGGAGGGCTATCACCCGGTCTCCGCACCGCCGGGGTACGATTCATATTATCTTAACGTGATGGCCGGACCGGTGCGCACGTGGGTTTTTCACAATGATCCTGATCATGAATGGCTGTTCAAGCCGGGAGCAGGTGCGCCTGCGGGGGAAGAGTAACCGGAAGGCTGGCAGTTTCATAGTGTGAACTTAAGGCTTCCGCTGGGCGGGGGCCTTTTTGCGCTACTGCAGCGCTTAATAGACACCGCCGGACGACTTCCCTATAATCTAGGTATACAAAGGCATGAACGTAAAGGCGGGCTTAATACAATGAAACCTACGATCTATGATGTGGCACGGGAAGCAGGCGTCTCTATCGCTACGGTGTCCAAGGTACTTAATAATAGCGGGCGGATCAGCAGCAAGACGCGGGAGAAAGTAACGCAGGTTATGGAGGAGCTGAACTACCAGCCGAGTCTGGTCGCCTCTGCCCTGACGAGCCGCCGGACGGGGACGATCGGGCTGATGATTCCTGATATTGCGAACCCTTTTTTTGCGGAGACGGCCCGGGGGATCGAGGATGTGGCCCAGGAGCAGGGCAGCGACCTAATCGTGTGCAGCACGGACCGCAGCGATGAGAAGGCGTCCCGGTATATCTCGCTGCTGCTGCGCAAACGGGTGGACGGCCTGATCATCGCCTCCCATCCCGGGAATCCTGAGCTGATCCGCAGCATGCTGGCCGATCATGTGCCGCTGGTGCTGTTCTCGGCTGATATCCGCTCGATGGAGAGCCACAGCGTTACGGTCGATGATTACAAAGGCGGCTATCAGGCGACAGAATACCTGCTCTCCCTTGGTCACCGCAGGCTGGGCATCATCTCCGACAATCTTCCGGGGAGCAAGCTGCGGGTGGAGGGCTTCCTGGATGCACTCAAGGCGGCGGAGATTGCTTGGGACCATCCGGCCAATATGATACATACTTCGGCCACGCTGGAGAACGGCCGTACGGCAGCGGCGGCGATGCTGAATCAGGCGGAGGATGTGCGGCCTACAGCGATTTTTGCCTGCAACGATCTGCTGGCGATCGGGGTGCTGAAGGAGGCGCGCAGCGCCGGGCTGTCCATTCCCCGCGACCTGTCTGTGGTCGGCTTCGACAATACGGTGCTGGCAGAGATCTGCCATCCGACATTGACCAGCATCGCCCAGCCTTTGCGCGAGATGACGGAGCAGGCGATGCTGCTGCTGAACGAATCGATCAGCAACCCGGCCAGCCCGAAGCGCAAAATCATGCTGATGCCGGAGCTGGTCATCCGCCATTCGACGGGGCCGGTTCCGCAGTAAGAAGACACTTTCTTTGAAGACCCGTTCCGGCTGCGGCTGGGGGCGGGTCTTTTTTGTGTGCGGTGGTGGGGAAAGAGCTTGAGTGTGTGGGGGAACGTAGGCCGTATATGTGTGAAAAACCAAACACATTCGGCGTGGCGGAGGCGTGAGGACGGATTGTATGCGAAAAACCGAACAGCATTCGGCGTGGCGGAGACGTGTGGGCGGAATGTATGCGAAAAACCGAACACATTCGGCGTGGCAGGGTAGCGTGGGCGGAATGTATGCGAAAAACCGAACACATTCGGCGTGGCGGAGGTGCGTGGGCGGAATGTATGCGAAAAAGCGCACACATTCGGCGTGGCGGAGGCGTGCGGCGGAATGTATGCGAAAAAGCGAACACAATCGGCGTGGAGGAGGCGCGTGGGCGGAATGTATGCGAAAAACCGAATACATTGAGCATGGCGGAGGTGCGTGAGCGGAATGTATGCGAAAAAGCGAACACATTCGGCGTGGTGGAGGCGAGCGGGCGGATTGTATGCGAAAAACCGAACACATTGAGCGTGGCGGAGGCGCGTGGGCGGAATGTATGCGAAAAAACGAACACAATGGGCGTGGTGGAGGCGAGCGTGCGGAATGTATGCGAAAAAGCGAACACATTCGGCGTGGTGGAGGCGAGCGTGCGGCATGTTGAGATCGCTTTCAAAATAACGATTGCCAAACGCAGCGATCTAAACTATACTGGAGAGGAAAATTAGGTTAAGCGCTTACCCTACCCCGAGAAATAACCAGATAATCTGCATCCAATTTATATTTGCCAGCATTTTTTTAGCCAACTATATTGCTCAAATACTTATTCATCAATTTTTATCAATCCATCATTCAATCAATCAACAATCTATCTATCTATCAATCAATCATCACTCTTTATCAATTACTCATTCACTCAATTACCTTTTCCCTAGCTTGATCAAGGAGGCATCACTATGAACGGTTTACAGTTCGACCGGGCCCGGAGGCTGGATCTGATTGCCGTGGGCCGGCTGTGTATTGATCTGAACGCCAATGAGACGGGGCGGCCGATGGAAGAGACGATGACCTTCACCAAATATGTCGGCGGCTCTCCGGCCAATATTATCATCGGGGCAGCGCGGCTGGGACTGCGTACCGGCTTCATCGGCAAGCTGGCGGATGACCAGATGGGCCGGTTCATCCGCAGCTATCTGCAGAAGGACGGCATCGACGACAGCCAGGTCTGCGTGGACCGGACGGGTGCGGTGACGGGGCTGGCTTTTACAGAGATCAAAAGCCCGCAGGAATGCAGCATCCTGATGTACCGCGACCGCGTGGCCGATCTGCTGCTGAATACGGAAGAGATCTCGGAGGCGTACATCGCCAGCGCCAAGGCGCTGCTGATCTCCGGTACGGCGCTGGCCCAGAGCCCTTCCCGCGAAGCGGTCTTCCTGGCGCTGGAATTCGCCCGCAAGCATAACGTGACCGTGTTCTTCGATCTCGATTACCGCCCGTATACTTGGACATCTGCCGCGGAAACGGCGGTCTACTATAACCTCGCAGCCGAGAAAAGCCACTGCATCATCGGAACCCGCGAAGAATTCGATATGATGGAGAATCTGTACAATCTGGCGGGCGCAGACGATCAGGCGACAGCAGCGCGCTGGTTCGCGCATCAGGCAGAGCTGGTGGTCATCAAGCATGGCGGCAGCGGGTCGATCGGCTATACAGCGGATGGGCAGAGCCACCGGAGCGGGATTTTCCCGGCCAAGGTACTTAAGACGTTCGGCGCAGGCGATTCTTATGCTTCGGCCTTCATCCATAGTCTCATGAACGGACACAGTGTCAGCGAGGCGATGCGGCGCGGAAGCGCATCCGCTTCGATTGTCATCTCCCGCCACAGCTGCTCCGATGCTATGCCAACCCTGGAGGAGCTGGAGGACTTCCTGCGCACCAACGAGGAGATTGCCGCAGGCGCACAATAAGCAAACATAAGCAGCAGCTTAATATATAGAACCGAAGGAGTGGACGTAAATGACAGAGCAAACGGCACAGGTTTTGAAAAATTACATTGACGGCCAGTGGGTAGCAGCGGATGCGGCACAGACGGAGCCGGTAACCAATCCGGCCACGGGTGAGCTGCTGGGCAACGTACCGCTGTCGTCCAGAGCGGATGTGGACCGGGCGGTGGCGGCGGCTAAGGAGGCTTTTGCGGGATGGTCCGGTACACCGGTGCCGCGCCGGGCACGGATTCTGTTCCGGTACCAGCAGCTCCTGGTAGAGCACTGGGAGGAGCTGGCCAAGACGATCACGCTGGAGAACGGCAAAAGCTTCAAAGAAGCCTACGGCGAGGTCCAGCGCGGCATTGAATGCGTAGAATTCGCAGCAGGTGCTCCGACGCTGATGATGGGCCGGCAGCTCCCGGATATTGCGACTGGGATCGAGTCGGGCATGTACCGCTATCCGATTGGGGTGGTCGGCGGGATTACCCCGTTTAATTTCCCCATGATGGTGCCGTGCTGGATGTTTCCGCTGGCGATTGCCTGCGGCAATACCTTTGTGCTGAAGCCCTCGGAGCGGACACCGCTGCTGGCAGCGCGTCTGGCGGAGCTGATGGAGGAAGCCGGGCTGCCGAAGGGAGTGCTGAATGTGGTGAACGGCGCGCATGAGGTGGTGAACGGGCTGCTGGAGCACCCGGAGGTGAAGGCGATTTCTTTTGTCGGGTCGCAGCCGGTGGCGGAATATGTCTACACAAAAGGAACGGCTCACCTGAAGCGTGTCCAGGCGCTGGCCGGAGCGAAGAACCACTCGATCGTGCTGGCGGACGCCAACCTGGAGGCCTCAGCCTCGCAGATTGTGAATGCGGCCTTCGGCTCTGCCGGGGAACGCTGCATGGCCTGCTCGGTGGTTACGGTGCAGGAGGAAGTGGCCGACGAGCTGATCTCCATCCTGCTGCGGGAGTGCAACAGTATGACGATCGGGAACGGTCTGGAGGAGGATACATTCCTGGGGCCGGTGATCCGTCAAGGGCATAAAGAACGGACGGTTGCTTACATCGAACAGGGCATCGCCGAAGGGGCGAAGCTGCTCCGGGATGGCCGGGAGGATGCTGCGGTGCAGGGAGCGGGGTATTTTATCGGGCCGACCGTGTTTGACGGGGTGACGGAGGAGATGAAGATCTGGCAGGAGGAGATTTTTGCGCCGGTGCTGTCGGTGATCCGGGTGAAGGATGTGGCCGAGGCGGTGGAGATTGCCAACCGCTCGCGGTTTGCGAACGGGGCATGTATCTTTACGAATGATGGCGGTAAGGTCCGCTACTTCCGCGAGCATATCGAGTCCGGGATGCTGGGGGTCAATGTTGGGGTGCCCGCGCCGATGGCGTTCTTCCCGTTCTCGGGCTGGAAGGATTCGTTCTATGGCGATCTTCATGCGAATGGAAGCGACGGGGTAGAATTCTATACGCGCAAAAAAGTCGTCACTGCCCGCTGGCAGTAGACAAGGCGAAGGGAGGACATGAAGTGGAACGTATCCGTTTAACAACCGCACAGGCGCTGGTTAAATTTCTGGATCAGCAATACGTCGATTTCGGCGGCGGGCCGGAACGCTTCGTGCACGGGGTATTCACCGTGTTCGGGCATGGCAATGTACTCGGTCTGGGGCAGGCGCTGCAGGAAGCGCCGGGTGAGCTGACGGTATATCAGGGGCGCAATGAGCAGGGCATGGTCCATGCGGCGGCCGCGTTCGCCAAGCAGAGCCGCAGGCGGAAGATTATGGCCTGCACCGCTTCTGTAGGGCCGGGCTCGGCCAATATGCTGACCGCTGCCGCCACGGCGACGGCGAATCAGCTTCCGGTGCTGCTGCTGCCGGGGGATACTTTTGCCACCCGGCAGCCTGATCCGGTGCTCCAGCAGATGGAGCATACCCATAACCTGTCGATTACGGTCAATGACGCCTTCAAGGCGGTCAGCAAATACTGGGACCGGGTGACCCGGCCGGAGCAGCTGATGTCGGCAATGCTGAACGCCATGCGGGTGCTGACTGATCCGGGGGATACCGGAGCGGTGACCATTGCACTGCCGCAGGATGTACAGGGCGAAGCGTGGGACTATCCGGCGGACTTCTTCCGCAAGCGGATTCACCGGGTCATCCCCCGGCTGCCGCATCCGCAGGAGATCGCTGCTGCGGCGGAGCTGATCGCCGGGAAGCAGCGGCCGCTGCTGATCTGCGGCGGGGGCGTACGGTATGGGGATGCCGGGGCGGCGCTGCGCGCTTTTGCCGAGAAATTCGCCATTCCGTTCGGAGAGACCCAAGCCGGCAAAAGCGCCGTAGCCAGCAGCTTCGAATATAACCTCGGCGGCATCGGCGTAACCGGGAACGGCTGCGCGAATGCCCTGGCGCAGGAGGCGGATCTGGTGATCGGCGTCGGTACCCGGTTCACGGATTTCACTACAGCATCCAAGAGTCTGTTCAGTCATCCTGAGGTAGAATTCCTGACGCTGAACGCCTCGCCGTATCATGCGGCGAAGCTGGATGCGCTGGCGGTGGTCTGCGATGCCGCCGAAGGCTTGAACGCGCTGGCCGCAGCGCTGGAGGAGCGGGGCTACCGTTCTGCGTACGGGACTGATATTGCGGAGGCTAAGCAGGCGTGGGCTGTGGAGAGAGAACGGCTGGCTGGTGTGGAATATCCGGGGGATACCGGGAGTAACGGTGTTTTCACCCCTGAGGTGGATGGTCATTTAGATGAGAAGCTGCCGGAGTACGCAGAGACGCTGGGCACTTCGCTGACTCAGACGCAGGTGCTGGGGATCATCAATGAGGTTATTCCGCAGGATGCGATTGTCATTGGAGCCGCAGGCAGTCTGCCGGGAGATATGCAGCGGATGTGGCAAGCGGAGGTGCCGGATACCTACCATATGGAATACGGCTTCTCGTGCATGGGGTATGAGATTGCCGGGGCGCTGGGCATCAAGCTGGCTGAGCCGGAGCGCGAGGTCTACGCGCTGGTCGGGGACGGCAGCTACCAGATGCTGCATTCCGAGCTGGTCACCAGCCTCCAGGAGCAGCGAAAGATCAATGTCCTGCTGCTGGACAATGCCGGGTTCGGCTGCATCAATAATCTGCAGATGGAGCAGGGGATGGACAGCATGGCGACAGAATTCCGCTATCGCGGCGCTGACGGGCAGCTTAGCGGTGACCTGATGCGGATTGACTATGCAGCGAGTGCTGCCGGTTACGGAGTGCAGACCTTCCGCGCCTCGACTGCCGGGGAGCTGCGCCAGGCACTGGCCGCGGCCCGCGAGTCGGAGCGTTCTACGCTGATTGATATCAAGGTGCTGCCGAAGACGATGACCCACGGCTACGGCGCGTGGTGGAATGTCGGAGTAGCGGAAGTGTCCGGCCAGGAGGCGGTGCAGGCGGCGTACAGCCGGAAGCGCAGCGGGCTGGAGCGGGCCCGTAGCTACTGAGCGGGCAGCGCTGCATGTGCGCGGGGAAGGCAGATGCCCGCACAGTGAAAGAAGGAGTCTGCCATACTTGGGATTGTGGAAGGGGTAGAACATGAGCATGTTCCGAGACAATGCCGTCCAGCTGGCCATTGCTCCAATCGCCTGGACGAATGATGATATGCCTGAGCTGGGGGGCGGCAATACGTTCGAGCAGTGCATCAGCGAGATGGCGCTTGCCGGATATGAGGGCAGCGAGGTGGGCAACAAGTATCCCCGCTCCCCGGAGGTGCTGCACCGGGCGCTTGCGCTGCGCGGCCTGCGGATTGCCAGCGCCTGGTTCAGCGCCCACCTGACCGTGCGGCCGTATGAAGAGACGGCGGAAGCTTTCTGTGCACACCGGGATTTCCTGCATGAGATGGGCGCCAAGGTCATAGTCGTATCCGAGCAGGGCCGGAGCATTCAGGGGCAGATGGATACGCCGCTGTTTGCGCATAAGCCGGTTTTTACGGAGGAGGAGTGGGGGGCTCTGGCGGTTGGGCTGGGCGGACTAGGACGGTTGGCGGCGGAGAAGGGCATGACGCTGGTGTATCACCATCACATGGGCACCGGCGTGCAGACCGCAGCGGAGATTGCCCGGCTGATGGCGCTGACGGACCCCGGCGAGGTGTCGCTACTGTATGATACCGGACATCTGGTTTTCTCTGGCGAGAATCCGCTGGAGGTGCTGCGTCAGCATCTGCCCCGGATCAGGCATGTCCACCTGAAGGACATCCGGCCGGAGGTGGTCGAACGGGTGAAGGCAGAGGGGCTTAGCTTCCTGCAAGCGGTAAAAGCCGGAGCCTTCACCGTACCGGGGGACGGCTGTATTGGGTTCGGGGAGATTTTTGCAGAACTGGCTGCTTCCCCGTATACGGGCTGGTTCGTCGTCGAAGCAGAGCAGGACCCCGCGCTGGCCGACCCGCTGGAATATGCGATCAAGGCTCGGAGTTATATCCGCGAGCTTAGCGGGTTGTAGCGGGGTGCAGTCTATAAGTCCAAGGACAATAGTCCTTGGGCTTGCTGGTATTGTGGAAGAGTGGTTACTTAGAGAGGAATACTTCACCCTGCGGGGTGATTTTGTGCGTGTATGAGTTTGTAAACTAATCCTGCACAAATTGCAACAATGTTAATACATATGAGCGGCCTGGGCGGAAATCCTGCTCAAAATGCAACAATGCCAGCTCTAACTTGCTCCAATCACCACAATTCTTGCAAAAACTGCAACAATACTCCACAGCCAGCAACCAATTTAGAAAATTCCTGCAAAATGTGCAACAATGCTGCTCGACGGGAGCGGTGAGTGCGGCGAAAGAGGGCAGGATGCTGGAATGAGAGGGATAAATCCCCCAGAGTTAGCCGGAGGTAGGCGAAACTGTTGGAATGAGAGGGACAAATCCCTCAGAGCCTAGCCGGAGGCAGGCGGAGCGCTGAAATGAGAGGGATAACCCCCTCAAGGTTAGTCCAAAGTTAGTCCCGTCACTCACATTGGCTTTATCTGGTTAGCTGGGGGAGAAGCACATATGCTATAATGGCAGCAATTCGGACCGGGGGGACTTGCTCCCCCTGCGGTTCACCGCCGCAACTCTTTGCGTTGCGGTGAGCATCAAGCCGCCGGGCTGCGGCCCTGGATCTTAACGGTTGTGAGGAGGATGTCTATTGTTCCGTACCTGGTATCGCCGGTTGCTGCTGTCTTATTTCCCTATATTTCTGCTGACGGTGACGATACTCATCTTTGCCTCATTTGTATTCATCAACGACATCTCCCGGATGGAGACGAAGAAGGCGGACCGCATCTCCGCCAGCTATGTAAGGGATAGTGTGGACCGTACGATCAAGGAGGCCGAGCTGTCCGTGCTGGAGGCGGTGGAGCGGAGCGAGGTCTACAAGCGTTATTTCAATACGCAGAGCCAGCCGGATCAGGCGACGGTCTATGCGGTGGCCCAGAGTCTGCGCAATCTGATTCAAGAATCCTCCTATATTCAATCGGTATATTTGTATGACCGCGTGAATGGAAGCGTTTTAACAGAGACGGGGCGGAAGGAGCTTGAGGGCTTCACCGATGAGGACTGGATCAGAGCCATGACTGCATCCGGGAGAGTGCCGGAGGGCTGGCAGCCGGTCAGGGATTACCGTTCGGACCTCTTCCAGCAGACCCCGATCCGTGTGCTGACCACCAATAAAGCGATGCCGCTGCCCTTCGGCTCCGGCGGGGTGCTCGTCATCAATATCAAAATGAGCGCCCTGGAGCAGCTCATCGACAGCATGGTGAACCAGCAGCTCTCCTTCATGACCGTTCTGGACAGCAAGGGGAATACGATCTACCAGGCACATTCCGATGCGGACGGCGCCGCTCACGGCAAGCTGCTCAATACGCTGCATCTGGAACGGAACGGCTGGACGTTCGAGAGCGGAATCAAGGGCGGGAACCTGTTCAGCTGGGTGTCGGTCATCTCCTATCTCTGGGTCGCGATTGCCGTCGGAACGGTGGTCTGTGCGATCCTGTATCTGGTCTATGTGACGCGGCGCAATTACAAGCCGATCCAGGTCATTATGAACCGGATTGAAGGTCACCATATCCGCAAGCTGGACCATTCCACCGACCGGCCGGACGAGATGATGCTGATTGACGGTGTGCTGGAGGACCTGATCAACCACATGACCGATTATGATACCAAAACCAGGGAGAACCTCCTGCTGCAGCGCAGCAAGCTGTTCACCGACCTGCTGCACAGTGAGCGGCTGGATCAGGCGACCCGGCGGCTGGAGGAGCTGTCCCCGCTGACCGGGGCCAATGCCTCCTCCCGCTTCATGGTGATGCTGGCGGAGATCAACCGCTATGAGCAGGTATTCGGGGACCGCTATACCCGGGGAGACCAGAATACGCTCAAGTTCGCGCTGATGAATGTGTTCCAGGAGCTGGCGCGGAATGCGGAGCTGCAGGCCTGGGCCGAGTGGGTGGGGACCGAACGGGCGGCGATTCTTTTCCTCGCTACAGGCAGTGATAAAGAGATGGAAGCCAAAATCCGCAGCTTCGCGGAGGACTGCCGCTCCTGGGTCGAGCAGAATCTGCGGATCACGCTGAGCTTCGGCATCGGCCCGGCCGCCGCAGGCCCGGAGCTGATCCGCGAATCCTATGCCGCAGCCGAATATGTCATGCAGCATAAGCTGCTGATTCATGAGGATGTTGTCTGGGCGGAATCCCGCGAGACCCGCCAGCCGCTGCTGGAGACGTACAAATACCTCCAGATGATCGCTGAATTCGTGAAGCAGTTCCGCACCTCCAGCAGTCAATGGAGGGAGCAGCTGGAGCAGATTTTTGCGGTGTTCGAGCAGGATTTCCTGAAGGATGAAGAGATCTATTCCTTAATCCAGGCCTTACTGCAGATGCTGAGCCGGGAGGTGGCCGTGATGTCCGAGCAGCTCCAGGATGAGCTGTCGGCGGAGAAAGCGCTGATCCGGCTGAAGCCGCTGGAGGAGGCCGAATCGATCGGTGAGGTGAAGACGATTCTGTTTGAATATGTTACCGATCTGTTCCGCACCTATGTGTCCGCCAGCGAGACCAAAAGCTACCGGGCCATGGTCAACGAGATGAAGGATTATATCGAAGAGAATTTTGCCAATCCCGATCTGTCGCTGAAGCATCTGAGTGACCGTTTCCAGATCTCCGGCAAATATGCCAGCTACCTGTTCAAGACCGAGTTCAAAATGAAGTTCGTGGATTTCCTCACCGAGCTGCGGATGAAGGAAGCGCAGCAGCTGCTGGAGGAGACGGATTATCCGCTGCAGGATATTGCGCTTCAGGTAGGGTATGCCAATGCCATTTCGTTCGGCAGGGTGTTCAAGCGGATTGCCGGCATCACGCCGGGCGACTACCGTACCGCCAAACGCCGCGAGGCCGCCGCTAAATCAGAAGCACAGGAATAGATGGAGCCGCCGCATAAAAGGAATTCAGTTTATCAGGCCGTACCGCCCGCCGCTGCCCTCACCAAGAGGCTGCGGAGCGCGATGCGGCCTGTTTTTTTGCTGATATGAAAGCGGTTTATTCTACGAAAATGGTTGGTCCGATAAACCGGATGTCCGAATTCAGGCCGGTTTGCCCATCCGAAACAGGTTTATTGTCAGCGCTATGAGTCGTATGGAATACTGTGGTCATCCCGGAACAACAAGCGGCCTTGAACACTGGGGCCGGCGCATACATGAAGGCGCATACATGAACCGGGACGCTGCAAAGGTACGGGCACACGGAAAGCTCGGGGGTATCATGAAGTCACCATTATAGCCTGCACAGGCGAAGGAGATGGAACAATGACAATGAACGCGAAACAGGGAGTTCTGAAGAAAGCAATGGCAATCGGCTTAACCACAGCAATGGGTGCGGCGCTGCTGGCCGGCTGTTCCTCGGACGGCAAGAACAGCGAAGCCGGAGGATCAGCAGAACCCGGGAAGAACGCCGAACGCGTCACCCTGAAGGTGGAGATCTTCGACCGCGGTAAAACTCCGAAGCAATATACCATTACTAATAACTTTATGTCGCAGATGATTCAGAAGAATTTCGGTGATCCGAATAATATCGATGTAGAATTCGTTCCGGTACAGCGTTCGGAGGAAGTGACCAAGCTGAACGTGCTGATGGCCAGCAATACGGATGTGCCGGATATTGTCTTCACTTATGATTCCAGTGTCTTCTACCGTTACGCCCAGCAGGGCGGGTTGACCGATGTGGGGGCCTTACTGGATGAGCATGGCCAGACGCTGAAGAAATTCATCGGCGATGAGACAATGGCCTTCGGCCAGCTCGACGGCAAGCAGTTCGCGATCCCGGGTAAACGGGCGATTACAGGCCGCTACGCTTCTTACATCCGCCAGGACTGGCTGGATAAGCTGGGTCTGCCGGTGCCGAAGAACACGGATGAGCTGTACACCACTTTGAAAGCGTTTAAGGAGAAGGACCCGGGCGGTCTCGGCAGCAAGAATATCCCGATGGGTATGTCGCTCGGCTCGGCGCAATTAGAGACGCTGATCTACTCCTTCATCAAGCCGGTCAGCGGCGACCTCACCTACAGCCAGCGCTACGAGCTGCCGCTGCATGAGGGCTTCAAGGATGCGGCCCAGTTCCTGAACAAGCTCTACAATGAAGGGCTGATCAGCAAGGACTTCAGTCTGGATGAAGACAAGACCCAGGTATCCAAGGATATTCAGAACGGCAACGTCGGCTTCTTCTCCGAGGATGTGGACAGCCTGTTCTATGCCGACGGCACGCTGGAGAATCTCTACAAGAATGTGCCGGGCAGCAAGCTGCTGCCGGTGGATGTCCTCACCAACGCCAAGGTGGACAACAAGTATATCAAATCCCGCTATGCCTCGAACGGCATGTACATCATGATTCCTAAGAGCAGCAAACGTGCGGTGGAAGCGGTGAAATACCTCGACTGGATGGCAACCGGCAACAATCTGATTGACATCTACAACGGTGTTGAAGGCGAGAACTACGATATGGTGGACGGCATCCCGGTTGTTAAAGAGAATGTCTCCCAGGAGTTCCAGGACCGTCTGTTCACTTCCGGGGACACCGCGATTATCTCCAACGGCAAGAACCTCGGCGATCAGGCGATGAATGAGAAAGCCTGGATTCTCGGATTCCCGGCGGCCAACCAGGAGGCGCTGAAGCAGTCGATTGATATTGCTAACACGGATACGATTGGTCCTATCGTCTTCGGCAAGCCGATTGAAGCCGAATCGAAATACGGCACTACGCTCAGCGATAAGCTTAACGTGATCATCGTGAAGACTGCAATGGCGAAGCCGGATGAGTTCGACACCGTATTCGAGCAGGAAATGAAGGATTACATGTCTCTGGGCGGAGACAAGCTGAAGGCAGAGCTGGAGCAGGGTCTTGCCGAGCTTCCGGCGGCTAAGTAAACCAATATAAAGTGAGAACCGGGGGAGCGCCACGCTGCTCCGCCCGGTTTTTCCCCTTAGGAGGAGAGTAACCTTGAGCAAAGCGTCCTATATCAGACGGTACTGGCAACTGTACGCGCTGCTGTCACTGCCCATCATCTATTTCCTGATTTTCCGCTATGGCCCGATGTACGGGGTGCAGATTGCTTTTAAAGACTTCAACCTGTTCCAGGGGATTAACGGCAGTGAATGGATTGGCTTCGAGGCGTTCCGCGAGGTCTTTGGCATGAAAGAGTTCTACAGCAGTCTGCGCAACACATTTATGCTGAATTTTCTGGATTTGGTGGTCTCTTTTCCGGCCCCGATTATCCTGGCAATTATGCTCTATGAGATCAAGTCGGTCTGGTTCAAAAAAGTATCGCAAACGCTTCTCTACATCCCCCACTTCATCTCCTGGGTCATCATCGGGGGGATTGTCTATCAATTGTTCGGCAACCAGTCCGGTATGGTGAATGGCCTGCTGGAGAGCATGGGGCTGAACCCGATTCCCTTCCTGACGGAGAAAGGTCCGTGGCTGATTACTTACCTGTTCACTGGTGTCTGGCAAAGTGCCGGCTGGGGAACCATCCTGTATCTGGCGGCGCTTACCGGTGTTAACCGCGAGCTGTTCGAAGCTGCTGAGGTGGATGGGGCTACCCGGATGAAGAAGATCTGCTACATTACGCTCCCGAGTATCAAACCAACCATTGTCACGCTGCTGATTCTCAATCTGGGTAAAATGGTCAGCATCGGCTTCGACCGTCCTTACGTAATCGGGAACACGGCGGTGCGTGAATATTCCGATGTGCTCAGTACCTTCGTCTACCGGATTGGTCTGGAATCGGGCCAGTATACGCTGGCAACTGTAGTCGGATTGTTCCAGGCGGTGGTAGGGCTGGTATTCATTCTTGGCTCCAATTATATATCGAAAAAAGTGACCGGCGACGGCATTCTATAATCATGATGAAAGGAGGCGGAGTACGATGAGTGAACGTACCTCTAACCGGATTTTCGATATTGTTAATGTCACCTTTGTAGCCCTGTTCGTGCTGTTCTGTCTGGCTCCGTTTGTACACGTCATTGCGGTGTCCCTCAGCTCCACGCGGGCCATTACCTCCGGGGAAGTGACGATTTTTCCGATTGAGATCAACTGGAAGGCTTATGTGCAGGTCTTCACCGACAATGCGATGATCCGTTCGCTGATCTTCACGATTATTCTGACGGTAGCTACCACAGTGCTGTGTATGCTTTTCACCATCGCTGCTGCTTATCCGCTGACCAAAAGCAAGCTGAAGGGCCGCAAGCTGTTCATGTACGTGATCATCATCACCATGTTCTTCAGCGGCGGGATCATTCCGGAATACCTGCTGATCCGGGACCTGCATATGATCGATACGGTCTGGTCGCTGATTCTGCCCGGGCTGGTCAGCCCGTTCAACCTGATTATCCTGATCTCCTTCTTCCGCAATATCCCGCCGAGCCTGGAGGAATCGGCCGAGATTGACGGCAGCTCGCATTTCCGCACGCTGATGAGCATTGTGCTGCCGCTGTCCATGCCGGTTATGGCTACGCTGGCGCTCTTCTATGCGGTCGGGCGCTGGAACGGATTCCAGGATTCTCTGATGTATATTAATAACCCCGATCTGTATCCGCTTCAGCTGAAGCTGTTCCAGATGGTCCAGAACAATATGATCACCGAGCTGACCCAGCTGGAGGGGGCCAACCGCACCAAGCTGCCGCCGGAGAGCCTCAAGGCCGCAACCGTTGTCTTTGCAACCGTTCCCATTCTGGTCGTCTATCCTTGGCTGCAGAAATATTTCGTCAGCGGTGTTATGCTAGGAGCTGTGAAGGGCTAGTTCACAATACTTAGGCGTTACGAGAGGAGAGGCTGTAATGGAGGATAAGGGAGAATTCTCCTTCTCCACCTGCTGGAATATGAGACGTCATTCTACAGGTGATGGCTTGCTGCGCGAGATCCGGGAGCTGGGCTTCCGCCGCGTAGAGCTGAATTATAATGTGACAGAGGAAATGCTGGTTACGATCGAGCCGATGATTGAACGGGGGGAGATCGGCATATCGAGTGTCCATAATACGTTCCCCCACGTTCCGGACCGCGACTATGGCACCGATTCCGTGCTGCTTGGCTTCGAGGATAAGGATAAGCGGCAGCGGGCGGTTGATCTGCTGGTCCGTTCGGCGGAATACGCCCACCGCTACGGCGGAGAAGCAGTGGTGATCCATCCGGGCGAGGTGCCGTTCACGTATGATATCTCCGGGGAGCTGGAGCAGCTCTACAATACGCAGGGCAAGGAATCGGCGGCCTACCGCAGCAAGTGGGCAGAGCTGATGGAGCGCCGGGAAGCGCACAGCGCCGGGTATGTTCAGACGATCATCGAGAGCCTCGATACAGTCTGTAACCGCGCGGTGTCGAAGGGGCTGAATATCCGCTTCGGCATCGAGACCCGCTCCAAGCCGCAGCAGATCCCTACGCTCGCGGAAGCGAAGACGATTATCCAGGCGCTTAAGGGAGCGCCGGTCGGCATCTGGTATGACACCGGCCATGCCATTATGATGGACCGCCTGGGACTGTACGACAGCATCGGCGAGATGGATGGCCTGATGGATGATATTGTCGGCGTCCACATCCATGAGACGATCGGCCTCGACGACCATTGGTGTCCTTATGTGAACAGCGGAGATCCCGACTTCTATGATGCCTATCTGCCGATGATCGAACGGGCGCAGGTCAAGGTGTATGAGCTGAAGGCGGCCTGCCGCCCGGAAGAGATTCAGGAGAGCCACCGTCTGCTTACAGCCAAGCTGGCCGGCCGGAAATAAGTATTTACGAGAGAGCCGCAAGGAGGAAGCACCATGTACAAGCAACTGGTGAACAGCAATGACAGAGCTGTGGAGCAGGGGCTGCCCCGGCAGATGCTGGAGCCGGACAGCCCCTATTACGGAGGGACCATTGATCCCCATACCGGGATCGCCTGGGTGAATCATACGACCGGGACCCCGACCGATATGTGTTACTGGGGAGCCGCTCTGGTGAACCCGGATTCCCGGTACTACCGGAATGAGGAGCTGCTGGACCGCTTGAAGCTGGCTTCTGCCTTCGTGCTGCGCTTCCAGCATGAGGACGGCTCGATCTCGCCGGGCTGGACGAATTACCATTCGCCGCCGGATACGGCCTTCGTGGTGGTCGGCTATGCCCAATTGTATCAACTGCTGGCGAAGGAGGCATGGCCGCCGCTTCAGCCGGTGCTGGACGATATGCGCCTGTTCCTGGAGCGGACCATCCCCGTCATGCTGACGGGTGGTGTGCATACGCCGAACCACCGCTGGGTGATGTGTGCGGCGCTCGGATTCCTGCATGAGCTGTTCGGCGTGGAGGAAGCGAAGCAGCGGGCAGCCCAGTGGCTGGCCGAAGGCATGGATATTACGCCGGACGGGGAATGGACCGAACGGAGCAACGGCATCTACAGCGCCGTCAGCGACATTATGCTGATCCATGCCGCCCGGCTGCTGGATCAGCCGCAACTGCTGGAGCCGGTCCGGCGGAACCTGCACATGATGGTCTATCTCGTCCATCCTTCGGGCGAGGTCGTGACCGATTATTCCGGGCGGCAGGACCTGGGCGTAATGCATGACCTGTCTCCGTATTATTTGCCTTATGCCATCCTGGCCCGCGCGGACAAGGATGCTACGCTTGCAGCCATGGCGGAATGGGCTGGCCGCTCCCTGGCTGATCCCGGCGTCTGCTCGGTGAATGCGCTGGTGCGCATGCTGCTGGAGCCGGAGCTGCAGCAGCCGCCGGAGAGCACGGCCGAGCTGCCCGTACAGTATGAGCAGATTCTGAACGGGGATTTCCTGCGCGGGCGCTACCTTGAAGGCATGGAGAAAGCGGGCCATCACGGGCAGATCTTCCATAGCCGGCTGCATACCGATTTCGGCGCGCCGGTGGCCCGGCTCCGGGACGGGGCGACCAGCGTGACGCTGATCACCGAGACGCCTTCCTTCTTCGCGCTGCGCCACGGGGCGGTCAGGCTGCTGTCGGTGCAGCTGAACACCAGCTTCTATCCCGGCTTCGTGCCGATGCAGGAGCTGACCCGGCTGCCTGAGGGCTATTCTCTGAAGGGTGTGCAGAAGAAGGGCTACTACGGTCCGGTAGCTGCTGAGCAGCTTCCGCCGTCAGCAGCTGCAGACGTCAGCCCCTGGTATCTGTTGCCGCACCATAAGCGCCCGCTGACCCATGAGCAGACGCTCTGTGTGGAGACCGAGGTGCACCGGACAGCGGAGGGCTGGACCATCCGGCTGCGTTGCGCGGAGCCTGCACAAGTCATGGCCCAGCTCTCCTTCAACTTCGGTTGGGAGGGCAACCTCACCTCAGGCGAGCTGCAGACGGTGCATGAGGACTACTGCCTCTGGAGCGGCGGGACGCTCCGCTACTCTTACGCCGGGGATTGGATCGAGCTGACCGGCGGAGAGCAGGCCCACCGCAGCCGTTCTGCCCGCGAGGCCTCGCAGCAGAACAGCTGCAAGTCGGTGCTCGTCAATCTGGTCACTCCGTTTGACAAGACCTTTACGCTTACGCTGTCTCCTTCCAGTTAGGGAAGGGCGGGTTTATGAGACATTGTAAAGACACCAGCATCTGCTATCTGCGGATGCTGGTGTCTTTTGGCGTGGAGATGGGGACGGCCGGCATAATGAGGTGTATTAATGCCTCACATCCCCCTATGTCTTAATTGGAATGCAAGGCACTTTCTATCATACGCTTTGCCTGTACTTTGCCTGCCAGTAATAGATCATCACTGAGCTTAGGGTCACTGACCGCCCGTGCGAGAGCTATTGTACCGACCATGCTGCTTACCAGCGCATAACCGGCCGAAGGATCAATTTCCGCCAAATTTGTAATAAACGCGATAAGACGCTGCAATTCACGGGTGTAGGCTTGCCGGATTGTCCCGGATAATTGGGAAATCTCACCGGAGACAGCAGGGAGAATACAGCCCGTTTCTGTTTGATCCCGGTGGAGGGGGCTTAAATAGAAATCAATGACCGCCTCTAGCTGAGTCTGTTCTGCGTCTTGGTGGGTGTCAGCAACCCGCTGCAGCATCTCAATGGTGTCACTAATGGCGAACTGGCAGGCCTCTATCACAAGCTGATCTTTATTTTCGAAATGGGCATAGAAGCCCCCATGCGTCAGTCCGGCACCCTTCATGATATAAGGCAGGCTGATGTTTTGAACGCCATGGGTCCGAAATGCTTTTGCGGCACTGGTGAGGATATGCTGCCGGACTCTGAGCTTATGACCTTCCGGATAAGGCATCTCTGTTCCCTTCCTCCATCTTGATTTCAAAATATTATATCCATCATATTATCTGCTGTCAATTGGTTGACTGACTTAAAATATGATGATTATAATATATTACGATCATAATATTTTAACTCGGGGGTGTACGGCAATGAAGCAGTTAGAACCGGTAGATGTCTTAGTGATTGGATCAGGCCCGGGAGGTTACGCGGCAGCCTTACGCTCGTCGGAGTTTGGCATGAGTACAGCTATTGTGGAGCGTCATCAGATTGGCGGAGTATGCACTAATGTAGGGTGTATTCCATCGAAAGCACTGATTGCCGAAGCGGAACGGTTTGCCTTGCGCAGACAGTGGGGCGCTGTTCCGGAGGGGCATTCCTTCGCGGAGGCGCAGGCGTTCAAGCAAGCGGTTGTGAATAAACAGTCCGGGGGCGTCCGTTTTTTGCTGAAAACAGCCGGTGTTACCGTTCTGGAAGGTGAGGCACGCTTGACCGGTCCGCATACTGCTGCGGTTCATCATGCCCAATCCGGTGAGCAGCGGATCAGCTTCAAGCACCTTATACTGGCTACGGGCTCCCGCCCGGTTGAGATAAGAGCGTTACCCTTCGGCGGCCGTATCCTGTCTTCTACTGAGGCGCTGTCCCTGCCTGAGATTCCTGACAGTCTTGTTGTGGTCGGCGGCGGTTATATTGGAGTGGAGCTGGGGCAGATGTATGCCAGATTTGGAACGAAGGTTACGATCCTTGAGGGCGGCGGACGAATACTGCCCGGATTCGAAGGAGAGCTGACCGCACCTGTAGCCCGCCAACTGAAAGAGGAAGGTGTAACGGTCATTACAGGGGCACAAGTTACGGGCGCTCACCAGCATACGAACGGTATTGATCTGCACTATCAGCATGAGAATGAGCAACGCGTGATCCAAGCTGAATATGCGCTGGTTACGGTCGGAAGACAACCGAACACGGACGGAACTCTGGGTCTGGACAACATTGGCTTGGCCCGTACCCCCCAAGGTCTGATTGTAACGGATGAGCAGTGCAGAACGTCAATTCCGCATATTTATGCCATCGGCGATATTATCCAAGGTCCTGCCCTGGCCCACAAAGCTTCTTATGAAGCGAGGGTTGCAGCAGAGGCCATTGCGGGTAGACGGACTGTGATCGACTACAAGGCACTTCCGCTGGTTGTGTTTTCCAGCCCTGAATTGGCCAGCGCCGGATTGAGCGAGACGGACTGCAAGCAGCAATCCATCCCCGTTGTCGTTGGCAAATCGGTGTTCTCCATTAATGGCCGGGCACTGGCTCTGAAGGAAACGGAGGGTTTTGTGAAAATAATCGCCCATGCAACGTCAGGCCTTGTATTGGGGGCGCAAATCGTAGGCGCTGAAGCCTCCTCCCTGATCTCCGAGCTGTCCCTTGCTATTGAAATGGGAGCGACGATCGAGGATTTGGCCATGACCATTCATCCCCACCCGACGTTGGGCGAGGTGATTATGGAGGCCGCCGGACATGCCAGCCGGAAGATAGAAATGCAGCTTCAGCAATAAGCATGATAAAAGTAAACCGCCGCAAGTCTGCTGAGTAATCAGGCTGCGGCGGTTTATTTGTTGCTTCATGGGATGCGGTGACATACTGTTTTATTTTGCTCTCGTGAGATAAGTCACCGCCAATAACGGAACGTATGTTCTATAATGAGCGCATCTTAGTGTCTGGAGGATGATCATTATGTTGGAGCATATTCAGTTTCTGATCGAAGCCAAGAAAGCTACTTATGCCGGACAAGGTCCGCAGGGACAACCCTCCCGGCCAGCCTCCCATGATCTGGAGTTCATGCGCGGGAACCTGAAGTACATAGATACCTACCTGGGCGCAGAGAAGTTCGCCGGAGAAGAAGCGTTGTGGGAGGATGACAAGCCATTCTGGGCGATGAATTACATCGGGAGGGTGACGGCAGCAGGCTTCAGCCCGGACTTCCTGAAAGCGGCGTTGCTGCTGGTGCCGGAGGAGAGGCCTTTTCGCGGACCTGAGCATTATACGGATGGCGAGCATATCTACACATGTGCAGTAACCGGCGAATTCGGATGGTTCAGCGGGGTTGAGGAGATATGGACAGGCGGGACGAAGGTGTATGAATGTGTGTTTCATGGAGGAACGGTCAAGGAGTAATACGCCTCCAGGGCTGTATCTATAGCAACCGGGAGGCTCTAAGAGATTCAATGCTCATATTCTCCTGTGGTTCTCACACCGTTCTGCTCTGAAAAAAATCAATCAGCGATTCCGACAACTGCTGCTGTGCTTTGCTGATGAACCGATCCGCATAATACATCAATTCCAGGTGGCGGCAGGGGGCAGGCTCGGCGATCGGAATGGATACAATATCCGGCCATTCAGGGTTCTGCTTTAACAGCTCCCTCGGTTGTATGGCTGCACCTATCCCGGCCGCAACCAGCTGCAGCAAGGAGGCGGCCGATCCCGCCTCCATAACCGTATTTAGTTCAAACCCTTGCTCCCGGCAGACATCATCCACCAAATCCCTGCCCAGATAACCCTTCGGGTACATAACGAGAGCATGCCTGGTCAGTTCTTCAAGCGCAACCTCGTTTCTGTGGGCCAATTCATGCGAAGAATGGACATACAGATCATAGGGCTCGCTTCCCAGCGGAATCTGAACCAGCCGTTTATCCGCAGGCCCGCGGAGTCCTATACCGAGATCTACTTTATGCGCCAGCACTTCTTCCCTGACATGGATCACCGAGTATGCGCGCAGGTTGGTGTCAGGATATAGCTTCTTGAATGCGACAAAGAGCGGTACCAGATGAAAATCAAGATCGGAGGGCAACACGGCTAGACGGACGGTTCCGCGCTTCTCGGACAATAGCTCCTGGATGGCATTCTTGGCATCCATTTCCGCCTGAAGCATTCTCATGCCGTATTGATGCAGCAGCTGGCCTGCTTCGGTCGCTATGACTTTTTTGCCGATCCGGTCGAACAGAGGCGTGCCTACCTCTGCCTCAAGCAGACGAATCTGCTGGCTCAGCGTCGGCTGTGAGATGCCCAGAATCTCCGCAGCCTTCGTGAAATGAAGCTGCTCGAAGACCGCCATGAAATACGTGATATTACGCGTATCCATCTCTCTGTCCTCCTATTTAACAATAGTATTATACTATCATAATAATAAGAATAATTGGATTGATCAATAATTCCTCCGACGGTATACTCAAATTGACTTCACCAGAAGAAACCGAAGGAGGACTATTTATGAGAAAATCATTCTATATATTCGCGTTAATCCTGGCAGCCCTCAATCTGCGGCCGCTCATTACCTCTGTAGCCTCCATGCTGGGCATCCTTCAATCCGAGCTGGGCATTAGCGCATGGACTGCCAGTCTGCTGACCACCCTGCCCGTATTGTGCATGGGACTGTTTGCTCCAGCTGCTGCATGGCTAAGTCAGCGGCTGGGTCTGGAGCGGACGCTGTATATCTCCTTGCTTATCATTACACTTGCAACTGCACTGCGTGGTATAGACCGCTCTGTTCCCCTACTGCTGGTTACGGCTCTGGCTGGAGGAATCGGGATCAGCTTCACCGGCCCCCTGTTATCCAGCTTCATCAAAAAATACTTCCCGGCCAGTCCCGGCATGGTCAGTATTTACTCGGTATCGATGACGGTCGGGGCAGCACTCGCTTCAGGCTTGACCCTGAAGGTCTATACTCAAAGCCAGCATAACCTGCCGTTAGCTTTGTCCTGCTGGGCCCTTATAGGCGTTGCCGCTCTGCTCGTCTGGACCGCTTTTATCCGCACAAAACAACCAGCTAGCGACGGAAGCAGACGACTGAGACTGCCGCTTCGCAGCAAAAAAGCGATTCAGTTCACCTTGTTCTTCGGCTTCATGGCCAGCATGTTCTATGCCTTGACGGCATGGATTTCACCTATTGCGCTAAGCTTCGGATACAGTCCGCAAGAGGCAGCAGTGATGCTCACTGTGTTCACGCTGATCCAGATCCCTGTCTCCCTGCTCATTCCGGTTCTTGTCAGACGTGTAGGAAAGATCAAATGGCTGCTTATTGGATGCAGCATGCTGGAACTCATTGGTCTTGGATTCCTTCTGTTGCCTGTTCCCATGCTTCCAGCCGTTCTTTTGCTGGGCGCTGGTGCAGGCGGATTGTTCCCTCTGGGGCTGATGCTTCCTGTTATGGAGACCCGCAACGCTGAAGAAGCCGGAACGTGGGCAGCCATGTCACAGATGGGAGGTTATACGATGGGGGCTTTTGGCCCGCTAATTATCGGCTGGATCTTTGATTTGAGCGGCCATTATAATGCTTCAATTATAGCCATGCTGGTCATCGTGCTGTTGATGATTGGCGTGCAGCTGTCCATGAACTTGGGCACACGGGCTACAAAAGAACCTGATAAGCTGTAATTCTGTCAGTCTCCGCCCCCGCCACCGGAATCACCACCGCCGGAGTCCCCGCCACCGCCGAAATCGCCGCCTCCATGGCTGCTGCTGTCCCAGCTGCTGCCGCCATGGTGATGCCCGTGGTCATGTGAATGATTCCCGTGGTGACCATGATGATGGCTGGCCCCGCTGTGAGAGTCTGTGTTCCGCTGCTCGTCGCGCTGGCTGTTGCCGGTGAAGTTGGCCGCATCGGCTCCGGTACCTGTGATGAAATAATGATCTCCCGAGTGAGAGCGCGTTCTATTGCCGTAATTTTTGTACCGGGCATTACGATTGCTTCGATTAATCAATATCATTGCAACGATGATAACTGCTCCTGCGAATAGTAAGCTTCCCATCATGCAGAACCTCTCCTTTAACCAGATGTAGGATTGCCCTCATAGCAGAATCATACCATAATTTTGGAAGCTAATTGGACTGCTGCCTGAATTGCACCGGCGTAAGACCTGTATATTTCTTGAATACCTTGGTAAAATAGCTCTGGTCGTTGAAATGCAGACGGGTAGCGATATCCGATAAGGTAACGCCGGGCAGCTCCATCAGCCGTTTAGCTTCCTCGATCCGCTGCTGCTGGATGTAGTCGCTGATGGCGGTGCCGGTTTCTTTTTTGAACAGCTGGGACAGATAACTGGCACTGAGTCCGGTGAATTCAGCAAGTCTGCTGAGCGGAAGCTCCTCATACAGATGATTGAATATATAATTCCTGCACCGGTCGGAGATGCGGGAGTGCCTGGCGCTGCGGCTGCCTGCCACCTGATCCGCGAAGTCACAGAGTGCGGCCAGCATGGCACGGTCTACGGCCGGAATATCGCGCAGCTCCTCAATATGCTGGATATGCAGGTCACTGAGGGTATAGGCGATCTCCCAGAACAGTCCGCCTTCAATCGCGGCGCGGGTGGCCAGGGTGATGGAGGAGACGGCCAGATTTTTTTTGCTGCGCAGCTGGCTCTTGCGGGACAACCGTCCATAGCTCTGCTCGGCAAAAGAAGCATGGGTCCGCAGCAGCCCCGCCTTATCTCCGTACGTAATATGGCGGAACAGCTCACGCTCCTGCATCGGGTCATGGTGCAGCCACGTATGCTCGCGGCGGTAGGACAGGTCCAGATCCGGGCTGGCGTCCGCCGAATGCAGCGGCTCCGCCGGTGTACCCTCAGCCAGCAGCAGCTCCGTCACGGACAACGCCTGCCCGGTCGCAAGCGTATAGAGCAGCAGCGCCGCATGATACCAGCGCATCCTGCTGATCACAGGCAGGCTGCCGTAATACGCCAGCCAGCTGGCCTGCTGCCCGGGCGGAATGCTGTGGTCGCGCAGCAGGCTGTCTGCGTTCTCACCGGTCAACGGCATGTTCAGAACGGGGCCCAAGATGATGGTCCCGCCTGCATCGGGAAGCGGGAGAATAATGAAGTTCTCCAGGAGGCCGGTCGTGTGCAGACGGGGGAGCGCAGATGCGCCCGACCCGGCGTCATGTCCATCGCACCTGCTCTCTACGGCCAGCCCGATCACCTCAACGGGCAGGCCGCCTGTTCCCTGCACGGTAGGCCGGTCCACGGTAGAGGGTCCCAGGACAAGCCGGGGCATAGCCGCGTCATCGAGCCATAAGACCGGGGCCTCGTAAGCTTCGCAGATCAGCTTGCAGATGTACTGTATACCTTCGTCGTTCCCCGTTAGCTTCGTCATGAGCCGTCCCCTTCTTTAAAAATATGGCTTTGTTAAATCTTAATGTTGATATTTAATTAATTGCGAACAAAGGAGCGAACAAATGACAGCGAAGATCAGATATGTGTCCTCGTCGCCCGAGACCGTCAGTAGACGGCCTACTCAGGTGTTCTTGGGCGTATGCTTGGCGGGCATTCAGCTCCTATGCGAGTGCTAAAGGCTTAGCTCACTACCGATATCACATTCGTTTGAAGAAATGGATGGACCGCTTCAGTGGTGTAGCAACCAAATATTTGCAACATTGTTTGACTCGGTTCCGTTATATAACGTACTTTAAAACGTTATACACTGGGAGGAATGAGACTTTTGATGAACAATATCAAATCGAGAATTTTATTTATATTATTTGGAGCATTATTATTAGCTGGTTGTAGTGGGAATGCGGTTAACTTACAAGACGGGGATACGTATGTAACCAAAGAAATGAATGAAGTCATTTCTGATTACATTATTCAAATGTCTTCATCCTCACATCATAAAACAGAAAAGCAATTTGAAATCCACAAAGTGTATGGCATAAATGAATCGGACGGGGTAATAACCGTCTATATGTGGTCTTATTATGGTGGCTTTAATAAATCGACTGGAACAGAATTTCAAGAGGGGCATTCACTTCCTGCCGTAATTCAGTTAAGTAAAAATGGAGAGAAGTTTTCTGTTACTGAATACATACAACCTCAAGACGGTGATATGTATCAGTCTTCTCTGAAAAAAATGTTTCCCAAAAAATATTTGAAATTGGTTCAACAAGATACTGCGAATACAAAGAATTTACAACAAGAAATGGTTGAAAGAGTAACCCGATGGTTAGCAAAACCAGAATAGGTAAGGATTAATGGTCCAGAACCGCCGTTCAGGCGGTTCTCTTTTGGTCATAAATCAACATTGAAATGTAACAGAGCCGAAACGGTACCGTCCTTTAAAAATGACGGCAAAGCCTTTCCACTTATCTACTTAGAGTACCAAAGATCGTATTATAATACCATAATTGGCCGCGCGTGTCGTATAGAATGAAGACAAGAAAACGCATTCTTTAGGAGGACTGCAAGATGGCTAAGGACATAACGGAGATTCGTAACCTGATTTCACAGATGACATTGGAAGAGAAGGCCGGGCTCTGCTCGGGACTTGATTTCTGGAACACCAAGGGTATTGAACGTCTGGGCATTCCCTCAGTGATGGTCACCGACGGTCCCCACGGGCTCCGCAAGCAGCAGGGCAGCGCAGACCATCTTGGCCTGAACGACAGTGTACCGGCAACCTGCTTCCCGTCAGCGGCCGGACTGGCCTCCTCGTGGGACCGCGACCTGATCTACCGGGTGGGCGAGGCGCTGGGAACGGAATGCCAGGTGGAGAATGTCGCCGTTCTGCTCGGGCCGGGCAATAATATCAAGCGCTCCCCGCTGAATGGCCGGAATTTTGAATATTTCTCGGAGGACCCGTTCCTGGCCTCGGAGATGGCTGCAAGCCATGTGAAGGGTGTGCAGAGCCAGGGCGTGGGGACGTCGCTGAAGCATTTTGCCGCCAATAACCAGGAGCACCGCCGCATGTCGGTGGATGCGGTTATCGATGAACGGACGCTCTGCGAGATCTATCTCGCCAGCTTCGAGGGCACCGTGAAGCAGAGCCAGCCCTGGAGTGTAATGAGCTCTTATAACCAGGTGAACGGGGAGTATGCCTCCGAGAGCCACCGGCTGATGACCCGGATACTGCGCGATGAATGGGGATTCGAAGGGTTCGTCATGTCCGACTGGGGAGCGGTCAATGAGCGCGTGGAGGCGCTGAAGGCCGGACTTGAGCTGGAGATGCCGTCCAGCGGCGGAATCGGCGACGCCAAGATTGTGGACGCGGTGAACAGCGGCGAGCTGCCGGTGGAGACATTGGATCTGGCGGTGGAGCGGATGCTGAGCTTCATCTTCAAAAGCGTAGAAAACCGCAATCCGCAAGCGGTCTTCGATGTAGAGAAGCATCATCAGCTTGCACGCGAGGTGGCCCGGGAGAGCATGGTGCTGCTGAAGAATGAAGACGGCATTCTGCCTCTGGCGGGGAGCGGCCGGATTGCCGTCATCGGCGAATTCGCCCGGAAGCCGCGTTACCAGGGCGGCGGCAGCTCGCATGTGAATCCGAGCCGGATGGATGATGCGTTCGAGGAACTGCAAGCCGTTGCCGGGACTTCGGCCAGCTTCACGTATGCCCGGGGGTATGAGCTGGAGAACGATGATACAAGCGCTGATCTGCTGCGCGAAGCCTGTGATACGGCAGCTAAGGCAGATGCAGCCGTGCTGTTCCTTGGCCTGCCTGACCGCTACGAATCGGAGGGCTATGACCGCAGCCATCTGCAGCTTCCGGCCAGCCATCAGGCGCTGCTTGAAGCCGTGGCTGCTGTGCAGAGCGAAATTATCGTGGTGCTGAGCAACGGCTCGCCGGTGGAGATGCCTTGGCTTCCTCAGGCGAAGGCTGTACTGGAAGGGTATCTGGGCGGCCAGGCCTTCGGCGGCGCAGTTGCCGATCTGCTCTTCGGCGAGGTCAGTCCCAGCGGCAAGCTGGCGGAGACCTTCCCGATGAAGCTGAGCGACAATCCGTCATTCCTGAACTTCCCGGGTGAGGGCGATACGGTGGAGTATAAGGAAGGCTTGTTCGTAGGCTACCGCTATTATGACAAAAAAGAAATCGAGCCGCTCTTCCCGTTCGGCTTCGGCCTCAGCTACACGCAGTTCGAATACAGCAGCCTGCTGCTCGACCAGACGCGGATTCAGGATACGGACACTGTGCAGGTATCGGTTACCGTCAAGAATACCGGCAGCAGAGCCGGCAAGGAGGTCGTGCAGCTCTATGTCAGCGATGTGGAGAGCAGTGTGATCCGTCCGCTGCAGGAGCTGAAGGGCTTCGCCAAGATTGAACTGCAGCCGGGAGAAGAACGCGTCGTCACCTTCACGCTGGATAAGCGCTCGTTCGCTTATTATAATGTGCAGCTGGGCGACTGGCATGTGGAGAGCGGCCAGTTCCAGATTGCCGTAGGCTCGTCCTCCCGCGATATCCGTCTCAGCGCAGAGCTTGAAGTAGAGTCGACCGTCAAGGTGCAGGGCCGGTTCCACCGCAACACTACCGTCGGCGATCTGCTGGCGAATCCGCTGACCGAGGAGAAGGCGAAGAGCTTCAGCAGTGTGTTCGGGCTGGACGATGCGCTGGGTGACAATCCCGAGATGCTGCTGGCCATGATGAAATACATGCCGCTGCGGGCGATGATTGGCTTCGGCCAGGGCAAGTATACTGAAGCAGATCTGGCAGCGGATCTGCAGGAGCTGAACAGGCTGGCCGGGCAGGAGTAGAACAGATCAGCCAAGCGGTATGGCAGCAGTATCCGGCTTCTGCTTCCGGTGCTCCGGCGGATTCAGGGTTGCTTTTGGCAGCGTAATTTGCTAACATACGATGTAATTTCATAAGCAGTTCATAGTTTTCTAGGGTTCCGCAGCAGGTACACACCGCTGGCCTGGTCCGAGAGAGAACACACGGATGAAGCTAATCTGTGTAACACGGAGGGACAAAAGCCCGGGAGGTATCGTCATCACGACGGTAACCTTCCGGGCTTCATTTTTTATCAGATGAAGGGAGAACGGGATGAACAGGAATAGAATGACAACCGGCAGCACGGATACTAAAGAATGGCTGATGATCTTTGGCGCGGCCTGCTTCGAGGTCATCTGGGTCGTCGGGCTGAAGCATGCTGCGGCTCCCTGGGAATGGGCAGTTACGGCAATAGCGATACTGATCAGCTTCTACGCCCTGATCCGGGCCAGCAGCCGACTGCCGGTCGGCACAGTCTACGCCGTGTTCGTGGGACTTGGAACGGCAGGTACGGTCCTGTCCGGCGCTCTTCTGTTCGGGGAGCCGCTGCATCCGCTGAAGCTGCTGCTGATTATCCTGCTGCTGGTTGGGGTCATCGGCCTGAAGCTGGTGACTCCGGCCCAGGCTGCAACGGAGCAAGCAAAGGAGCTGAACTGATATGGCATGGGTGATGCTGATTGCTGCCGGTATATGTGAAATGTTCGGGGTCGCAATGATCGGCAGGCTGCACAAGCACCGCAACTGGCAGTCTGTGTGTCTGCTCCTGCTGGGCTTCGGCGCAAGCTTCCTGCTGCTGTCGCTGGCGATGGAGACCCTGCCGATGGGAATCGCCTATGCGATCTGGACCGGAATCGGCGCGTCCGGGGGCGCAGTCCTGGGAATGCTCTTCTATGGGGAAGCCCGCGATCCGCGGCGCATCTTCTGCATCGTGCTGATTCTCGGCGCGGTTGCCGGATTGAAGCTAATCGGCTGATTGGCTGTTCCCGGCGGAAACGTTACCGAGTTAGACACTTAACGGATGTTTTGCTACCATGAATATGGTAAGTATAGTAAGTAAGAACATTATTCTTATAAGGAGACTTATCACATATGAGCAGATCTGTATCGGAGACGGTCCGCCTGAAGGACGGAACAGAGCTGCCCCGGCTGGGGCAGGGAACCTGGCAGATGGGCGAGCAGCCGTCCAAGCGGGCGGAAGAGCTAGCTGCATTGCGCCGGGGTGTGGAGCTGGGAATGAATCTGATTGATACGGCTGAGATGTACGGGGAAGGCCGCTCCGAGGAGCTGGTCGGCGAAGCGCTGCGGGGCATCCGGGACGAGGTCTTCCTGGTCTCCAAGGTGTATCCGCACAACGCGGGTGGCGGGAAGCTGGTCAGCAGCTGCGAGGCAAGCCTGAAGCGGCTGGGCACAGATCATCTCGACCTGTATCTTCTGCACTGGCGGGGAAGCATTCCGCTGCAGGAGACGGTGGAAGGGATGGAAGCGCTGGTGGCCTCGGGCAAAATCCTCCGCTGGGGCGTATCCAACCTCGATACCGCGGACATGCAGGAGCTGCTCAGTATTCCGGGCGGTGACCATTGCGCCGTGAATCAGGTGCTCTATCATCTCGGCTCCAGAGGCATTGAGCATGATCTCTTGCCGTGGCTGAGAGGCCATCAGATTCCGGTTATGGCCTATTCTCCGCTGGCGCAGGCCGGAAGCCTCCGCAAAGGGCTGACGGACAATGAAGCCGTGCAGCAGATTGCCCGCAGCCATGGGGCGTCGCCGCTGCAGGTGCTGCTGGCCTGGAGCATCCGCGATGCCGATGTCCTGGCGATTCCCAAGGCCGGCTCTCCTGCCCACGTGGAGGAGAATGCGGCCGCCGGAAGGCTGGTGCTGACGGAGGATGAGCTGTGGCAGCTGGACGATGCTTTTCCGCATCCGTCATGGAAGGTTCCGCTTGATATGATTTGAATATGATGCAGTATGGCAAAAAGGCTGTCTCCGCTCTGGAGGCGGCCTTTTTGCCATGCAGGAGCCTATGCTATGAGGCTGCTAAGGTGGCGAGCCGAATGTATGCGAAAAACCGAATACAATGTGCTAGTTGAGGTAGCGTGAGCCAAATGTATGCGAAAAATCGAATACAATATGCTAGTTGAAGGTGCGCGAGCCGAATGTATGCGAAAAACCGAATACAATGTGCTAGTTGAAGGTGCGTGAGCCGAATGTATGCGAAAAACCGAATACAATTTTCTGGCGTAAAATGTTTGGGTCCGATACAGCATCCATCCGCAGGTTGATTCTGTTCCTGACAGGCTTCCTAAGACTTAGATGATAATATACGTGAATTTGTGCATCCTATAGAGAAGCTTTTAGGCCGATGGGAGCAAGGCGGATAACGGACTTAAGCCCCTTGGCAGGAGCTCTTAAATGTTGTCAACAACGTTCCTGCCGAAACCGTGTTTTCAATTTGATGACAAAGAAAGCGCTTTGAATTACGATGTGTTCACAGGGAAATCACCTTCGGATAGAGCAAGGGGGCAGGTTCCCATTCATTATATTAAGGGGGCATCTTAAATGGCCACAACGGCAACGAAGCAAGCTTCATCCGGCGGTGCACGGGTGAGGGTTCAACAATTCGGACGTATGCTCAGCGGTATGGTAATGCCGAATATCGGCGCTTTTATCGCCTGGGGATTAATTACAGCATTATTCATTCCAACCGGCTGGTATCCCAATGAAAGTCTTGCCGCTCTGGTAAGTCCAATCATTACTTATCTGCTTCCGCTCTTGATCGGTTATACCGGCGGACAGATGGTTCACGGCAAACGCGGGGCAGTCATCGGCGCGCTGGTAACCATGGGGGTTATCGTCGGGAGCACGATTCCAATGTTCCTCGGCGCGATGATTGTTGGTCCGCTGGCGGCCTGGGTTCTGAAGCAGTTCGACAGAGCAGTGGACGGCAAAATCAGAGCCGGGTTCGAAATGCTGGTCAACAACTTCTCGCTGGGTATCATCGGCGGCGCCTTGACACTTGGAGCGCTAAAGGGAGTTGGACCGCTGGTTCAAGGCTTGACCAATATTCTCTCGAACGGCGTTGAATTCTTGGTTAACCACAACCTGCTGCCGCTCATCAACATTATCATTGAGCCGGCCAAGGTGCTGTTCCTGAATAACGCCATCAACCACGGTGTACTGGGACCGATCGCACTTGAAGAGTCTCAGAGAATCGGCAAATCCATTCTGTTCATGCTTGAATCGAACCCGGGTCCTGGTCTTGGAATCCTGCTGGCTTACTGGCTGGTCGGCAAAGGCTCGGCGAAGTCCTCTGCACCGGGTGCTATAATCATTCACTTCCTGGGCGGGATTCATGAGATCTACTTCCCTTACATCCTGATGAATCCGCGTCTGATTCTGGCGGTTATCGGCGGCGGGATGTCCGGTACCTTCACCTTCCAGATGCTGGGCGCAGGGCTTACGGCCTCTCCTTCCCCAGGCAGTATTATTGCTTACTTCGCCATGACGCCTAAGGGCGGTTATCTCCCGATGCTGGCCGGTGTGATCGTGGCTACCGTGGTATCCTTCCTGCTCGCGTCTCTGCTGCTGAAGTCGGTGAAAAAGAATGATGAGGAAGAGATTGATCTGGAAGCAGCAGAAGCAAGAATGAGAGACATGAAATCTGCCGGTGCTGCAGCCCAGACCGCTGCTGCCGCGAACGTAGCTTCTAATATCCGTAACAAAGACAGTGTCCACAAAATTGTCTTCGCCTGCGATGCAGGCATGGGCTCCAGCGCCATGGGGGCCTCGGTTCTGAGAAAGAAGCTGCAGAACGCAGGGGTGAATATTACGGTGGTGAACTCTGCAGTCAGTGAGATTCCTGCGGACGCCGACATCGTGGTGACCCAGAAGACGCTGACGGACCGGGCGATTGCCCGCAACCCGGACGCCGAGCATATCTCGATCGACAACTTCCTGAAGAGCCCGAAATACGACGAACTGGTGGAACGTTTGAAGTAATCGGCATACGTGTAAAATTGGAATATACGCATAAAGTTAGATAAGGAGACGCTGGCCCCCAAAGCCGGCGTTTATCTCCTATACCAGTAAGAATGCTCCACTATACTTTATCCTTATAGTTCCCGCTGAAACGGAAGCCGTCCCCTATAGGACGGCACAGCCGTTTCTGCCCGGATATAAGGAGGAGGGTTGGCGGAAATGAGGAAAATTACCGCCAGGCAGCGCCAGATCCTGTGGCTGCTGCTTGGCGTCAGTGAAGAGATCACCGCCGCTGAGATCGCTGCGGCCACTGGTGTCAGCGTAAGAACCGTCCACCGGGAGATGGAAGACATTGAATCCGTGCTGAACCGGTTCGGTCTGAAGCTGATCCGCAAATCGGGCAAGGGCATCCAGCTGAACGGCCCGGAGGCCGGTCTTGCGGAGCTGCGCCTGTATCTGCAGGAGGAGAAGCCGGCGGATTATTCCGGAGAGGACCGTAAGGTCTATGAGCTATGCGTTCTGCTGGAGGCGGAGGAGCCGGTGAAGCTGTTCACCCTGGCCCATTCCCTCAAGGTAACAGTGGCTTCCGTCAGCTATGACCTGGATGAATTGGAGCAGTGGGTCCGCAAGTTCGGCCTGGAGCTGGTCCGGCGCAGAGGGTATGGCGTCGAGATCACCGGCAGCGAGCTTGATAAGCGCAGGGCGATCGGGCGGCTGGCCGCCGAGCATCTGGACCTGTCCGATCTGGTCGGTCACGGCTCCCTGGCCGAGAGCAATCATGCCTTCCGCGTGCTGCTGACAACTGTAGGCAAGGCCAATCTCATGGAGGTGGAGAACACCCTGTGGGATATGGAGTGGAAGTGGACGGCGGAGCTGCCGGAGATCGTCTACATGGAAATGCTGCTGAGCCTGTCGGTCACTGCCCGGCGGATTGAAATCGGCCGCACCATTGACGGCAGCGAGGAAGCCGGCTATTCCAGATTGTCGGACCACCGGAATATTGCCGGGGCCGAGCGGTTCGTCCAGCAGCTGGCAGCGGCGCTTGGCCTGGACATTCCCCGGGTAGAGGTCCTGTATATTGCCGGATTATTCGACCGGGTGCAGGACTCCTTCTCATCCTCCGGCTTCGCCTACGGCGACGTTGAGCTGATGGAGATTGTCTATAAGCTGACGGAGAGTGTGGTCAAGCGAACCGGGCTGCCCTTCCAGAGTGACCGCTCCCTGCGGGAAGGGCTGCTGGAGCATATTGATCCGGCTCTGAAGCGGATTCGCGAAGGCACCCGTATCCGCAATCCGCTGCTCGGGCCGATCCGCCGTGATTATGAATCGCTGTTCAATATTGTCCGCGCCGCTGTGGAGGACATCCAGCTGGAGCTTGAGATTCCCGACGAGGAGATTGGCTTCCTGGTGATGCATTTCGGAGCTTCGATGGAGCGGCTCAGCCAGCTCAGGCGGAATGTCCGCGCCATTCTGGTCTGTGCCAGCGGACTCAGCTCCTCCCGTCTGCTGGCTACCCGGCTGAGCAAGGAGATGCCGCAGATTGAGGTTCTCGGCAATATCGCCTGGTATGAAGCGGCACGGCTGCCTGATATGGACTACGATCTCATCATTTCGACCATTGATCTGCCGATTGACAAGGACCGTTATATCAAAATCAGCCCGCTGCTCACCGCAGACGAAATCGAGAAGCTGCTGAACTACATCCAGAACACTACACTGCGCCTGCAGGATCACACCCCGCCCGCCGAGCAGGAGCGTCCGGAGCAGGGTGAGGCTTCGCTTGAACGGCTCAGGAGCTACAAGCGGATCCTCGATGAAATCGTCAGCCTGCTGGAGCGGTTCCGGTTCCATCCGCTGGACAACAAGGGCATGGATCTATCCGCCACCTTAGTGGCGATGCTGAACAAGCTGGAGGGAAGCGGGGTAATCGGCGATGCGGATATTGTGCTGGAGCGTCTGCTGGAGCGGGAGCGGATGACTAGCCAGGTGATTCCGGACACCGCGCTTGCGCTTTTTCATACCCGGAGCAGCCATATCCATCTGTCGTCGCTGACCCTGTACCGCCTGCAGCAGCCGGTCATTCTGGAGGGCAACACAGAGGTTAGAGTCATTCTGCTGATGCTGGCTCCGCGCAGGCTGTCCAAGGAGAGTCTGGAGGTGCTCAGCGAGATCAGCGCGCTGCTGCTGAACAGCGAGCTGGTCCAGCTGCTGGAGGAACATACAGAGACAGAAATCCGGGGCTACCTGTCCTCGGAGCTGCTTCATTTCTACCACAATAAACTATGAAAGCGGGAGAGAACCTATGAGTATACTGTCAGAGAATAAAGTGATTATGCATGGAGCTGCGAACGATAAATATGAGGCGATCCGCATGGCCGGCAAGCTGCTGGTCGATGCAGGGCATGTGACGGAGGAATATGTTCCGAAGATGCTGGAGCGCGAGGAAGTGGTATCCACCTATATGGGCGGCGGGCTGGCGATTCCCCACGGCACCAAAGAGGCACGGCCTTTTATCAAGTCTACAGGCTTGTCCATCCTCCGCTTCCCGGACGGCGTGGATTTCGGCGGCGATGAGCCGGCGTTCGTGGTGATCGGCATTGCAGCTGCGGGTGACGGGCATATGGAGGTGCTCACCAACGTGGCGATGATTTTCTCCGAAGACGATGCCATTGAGCGGGTTATGAATGCTTCGACACCTGCCGAGGTGATTGCGATCTTCGAAGGAGGCCTGGAATGATGAAGGCGGTCCATTTCGGTGCAGGCAATATCGGCAGAGGCTTCATCGGGCTGCTGCTGTCCCAGGCAGGGTATCGGGTGACCTTCGTGGATGTTAATGAGGCGTTCGTGGCCCAGCTTCAGGAGCGCGGCGAGTATCCGGTCACACTGGCGAGCGAAGGGCAGGAGACGGTAACCGTGAAGAACGTAACCGCCCTCAGCAGCGTAACCCATGCGGATGAGGTGGCGGCAGCCATTGCGGAAGCGGATCTGGTGACAACTGCTGTCGGGGTATCGATTCTGAAGCACATCGCGGGCACGGTGGCCGACGGCATCCGCCGGAGAATCGCGGTCTCTTCCGCGCCGCTGCATGTGATTGCCTGCGAGAATGCCATCGGCGGCAGCGCGCAGCTTAAGGAGCTGGTCTATGCGAAGCTGGATGATGCTGCCCGCGAGAAGGCAGAGGCTTCTGTAGCCTTCCCGAATGCGGCGGTGGACCGGATCGTTCCGCTCCAGCAGCATGAGGATATCCTGAAGGTGGTGGTGGAGCCGTTCTATGAATGGGTAGTGGACGCTTCACAGATGCTTCCCGGCTATACGCCGGTTGAGGGTGTGCATTACGTTGACAATCTGGAGCCGTACATTGAGCGCAAGCTGTTCACGGTCAATACCGGCCACTGTTCTGCGGCATATCTCGGATTCCTGCAGGGCTATGAGACGATTCAGCAGGCAATGGCCGATGAAGCACTGACCGCCAAGGTCCGTGAGGTGCTGGAGGAGACCGGCGCGGTGCTGGTTCAGAAGCATGGCTTCGATGCGGCAGAGCACAGCAAGTATATCGATAAAATCCTGGAGCGCTTCCGCAACCCGGCGCTGACCGATGAGGTCTCCCGTGTCGGCCGTTCGCCGCTGCGCAAGCTGTCGCCGAATGACCGTCTGGTATCGCCTGCCACCCAGGCCCATGAGCGTGGGCTAAGCTACACAGCCCTGGCCCGTTCCATGGCCGGCGCGCTGCTGTTCAAGGCCAGCGATGACCCGGAAGCGGTAGAGCTTCAGGCTGCTATTGCCGCAGAGGGTGCGGAAGCTGCGCTGACGAAGGCGACCGGCCTGGCTGCGGAGCACCCGATTCACCAGTCCGCCATGGAGCAATATGCGCAGCTGAAATAGAATAATAGAAAAACAGCCGCAAGGGAAGCCTATTAGCTCCCCCTGCGGCTGTTTGTTTGTCTGTGATTCTTTTGTGAGGGGATGGATTAGCTGTTCTCCAGAATCGTCTGGAGGGTGGTACGGTCCAGTCCTTCTACCAGCTTGATCAGCAGCTCTTTGGCTGCCGCGTAATCATCGCTGTGGATGATGGAGCTGGCCGTGTGGATGTAGCGCGAGCAGATGCCGATTACTGCCGACGGAATGCCGATTCCGCTGACGTGGACCTGACCGGCATCGGTTCCGCCCTGAGAGACGAAATACTGGTACTTGATCTTGTGGGTATCCGCCGTGTCCTGAACATATTCGATCAGCCCGCGGTGGGTAATCATCGTCGGATCGAAGATGCGCAGCAATGCACCCTGGCCCAGCTGGCCAAAAGCCTGCCGGTCGCCGGTCATATCCGCAGCCGCGCTGGCATCCAGCCCGAAGAAGATATCGGGCGCCAGCAGATTGGCCGATGTCCGCGCGCCGCGCAGTCCGACTTCCTCCTGGACAGTGGCGCCGGCGTAGACGGTATTCGGCAGCTGCTTGCCGTGAAGCTCCTTCATCAGTTCAATGGCGAGGCCAACGCCGTAGCGGTTGTCCCAGGCCTTGGCCATAATCTTCTTCGGATTGGCCAGCGGAGTGAACGGGCAGACCGGTACGATCTGCTGTCCGGGGGCTACGCCGAAGCTCTGCGCTTCCTCGCGGCTGTCCGCGCCGATGTCTAGAACCATCTTGCTGATCTCGCCGCCTTTGCTCCGTTCCTCCGCGCTCAGCAGATGGATCGGCGTGCTGCCGACTACGCCGTTCAGTGTTCCCTTGGGCGTAATAATCTGCAGCCGCTGCGAGGTCACCGCTGAAGCCAGCCATCCGCCCAGCGGCGTGAAGCGGATCATTCCGTTATCCGTAATTCCAGTGACCATGAAGCCGACTTCATCGAAATGGCCGGCGACCATGATCTTCGGGCCGTTCGCTTCCCCGCGCAGGACGCCGAACAGGCTGCCCAGGCGGTCCTGTACGAATTCATCCGTATAAGGTGTCATGGCTTCCTTGACATAGGCGCGGAGTTCGCGCTCGAAGCCCGGGGCCGAGGGGAATTCTGTTAAGGTTCTGAATAACTCAAGTGTCTCTGTATTCATATACATATCGCTCCTTTACAGCTTCTAGTATGAACATTGTTGCCGCGGTTGTCCATGTCGGATAGGCGAACGAACACAGTAGCCTGCTGTACGAATACTATACAGCAAGAGCTCTGCACATAGGGGCCGGGAAAGGAAGCGAGAAGAATGTGGCTCTCAGGGAACGTTGTAAGGCCAGGCGCCCGGGCGGGCTTCAGCAAGGCACCGCCCCGCAGGGTGGCGGCTCCGGGGCGGTACCGCCGCCGCTACCGGCAGCCGAATGAGGCGGTACTGATTCTGGTGCTGTTTCTGCTGCTGATTCTGGTGCTGTTTTATTTTTCCTGAACAGGGGAGACATAACGGGGCCTTCTGAAGTGAACAATAAGGAAAACTTCAATGAAGCATCACGAAGGGACGGGAAGCTGATCATCCGGCGGCCTGCTCCCTTTCGTATCAAGGTCCAGGAGGTGTCTCTATTGCCGGCAAAAACCAAAAAATCAGGCGTCAAGCTGAATCTCGACGGCCTTACACCAAAGTCTTATCAGGAATTGGCCAAGCCTTATGTGCCATCCCGCCCGGTCTTCAAGAATTGTATCCGTGCCTTCCTGTCGGGAGGATTGATCTGTGTGCTCGGACAAGGCATTCAGGAGGCGTTCATGGCGATCTTTGATATGACCTCCAGAGAGGCGGCGAGCCCGACCGTGGCCATCCTTATCCTGCTCTCGGTTATACTGACCAGCTTCGGCGTGTACGATAAGCTTGCCCAGTGGTGCGGAGCGGGCAGCGCAGTGCCTGTTACCGGGTTCGCCAACAGCATGTGCTCCGCTGCTCTGGAGCACCGCGCCGAAGGGCTTGTGCTCGGCGTGGGCGGGAATATGTTCAAGCTGGCGGGATCGGTTATTGTGTTCGGGGTGGTTGCCGCTTTTATTGTCGGGGTCGTATATGCCGTGATGGGCTGGGGAGGTGCACATTAACCGATGAAGCAGCTAGGCAGTCAGACCTGGGAATTCACGAACCGTCCTGTTATCCTTGGAAGCTCCGCAGTTGTTGGGCCGGAAGAAGGGGAAGGTCCTCTGGCCTCAAGCTTCGACTTCATTTACGACACGCTTGAGATGGGCGAGAAGACATGGGAGAAGGCCGAGCGGGCCTTGTTCGAGAAGGCCGCCAAGCTGGCCCTGATGAATGCGAATCTGGATAAGGACAAGCTGGAGTTCTTTGTCGGCGGCGACCTGATGAACCAGATTATCAGCAGCTCTTTCGCCGCACGCCAGCTTGGCGTTCCCTACTTGGGCGTCTTCGGCGCCTGCTCCACCTCGATGGAGGCCCTGTCCATCGCTGCGATGATTGTTGATTCCGGCGGCGGGAAGCTGGTGCTTGCCGGAACCTCCAGCCACAACTGTACAGTGGAGAAGCAGTTCCGCTTCCCAACCGAATACGGCTCGCAGAAGCCCCCTACCGCCCAGTACACGGTTACCGGCTCAGGCTGCGCCGTAGTCGGAGTCAACGATGGAACGGTGCAAGGCCCGTATATTGTTCACGCCACCCTTGGCCGAATTATGGACCTGGGGCTGAAGGACCCGTTCAATATGGGAACCGCGATGGCTCCGGCTGCGGCAGACACGATTACGGCGCATTTCCGGGATACGGGGCTGTCGCCCGGCCACTATGATCTGATTGTCACCGGCGATCTCGCCTCGATCGGCTTGCCGATTGCCAAGGATCTGCTGGCGAAGGAAGGCATCCCGATGGAGGAGACGGTCTTCAATGACTGCGGCCTCATGATGTACGACCTGGACAAGCAGAAATACGTCATTGCCGGCGGAAGCGGCGCGGGTTGCTCGGCTACAGTGACCTACGGGCATATTATGAAACGCATGAAGAAGGGCGAACTGAAGCGTGTATTGATTGTGGCAACCGGAGCACTGCTCTCGCCGCTGTCCTACCAGCAGGGAGAGAGTATACCGTGCGTAGCCCATGCGGTGGCTCTGGAGAGCGGAGGTGAACAGGCATGATTTATTTATGGGCATTTCTCGTGGGCGGGGCCATCTGTGTGATCGGCCAGCTGATGTTCGATGTGCTGAAGCTGACTCCGGCCCATACGATGAGTACGCTGGTCGTGCTCGGCGCGGCTGCCGATGCCTTCGGCATCTATGATCCGCTGGTGAAATTCGCCGGGGCGGGAGCCAGCGTCCCGATTACCAGCTTCGGTAACTCTCTGGTCCACGGCGCACTGACGGAGCTGGAGCGCGACGGCTGGGTCGGGGTCGTCACCGGGATCTTCGATGTAACGAGCGCAGGGATTTCGGCGGCGATTGTCTTCTCCTTCCTGGCGGCATTAGTGGTGCGGCCGAAGGGGTAAGGCAAGGGGAGCGAAGAATATACGGGTTGTTCCAAGAGCCATGTAACGGCTCACTGGGACAACCCTTTTTTATATTGAACTGTATTCAACCATCCGGGCCTTACAGTCATTATTTGCATTATTAATGGAATGGGTATTAAAGTTTTGTCAGCTTTTGTCGATATAGTTCTAGGCTTGTGAATTAGAATGAATACATAAGCAAATGAAGAGGGGGAGAGTAGAGATGAAATTGAATATCCGTATGAAGCTGATGCTAACGTTTGCTGTTATCATCGCACTGTTGTTTGTCAGCAGCACTGTTTCTCTGCTCAGCCTGAACAAGCTTGGGGATACCTCCAAGGAGATTGATGCCCATTGGATGCCGAGCGTTACCATTCTGGGGATACTGAACGGAGATGTCTCGGATGTGGAACGCCTGGCACTGAATCTGGTGCTTGAGCAGGACCCGGCAGAAAGAGCGAAGGTGCAAGAGAGCTATGATAATGTGATCGCGAAGGTGGATAAAGGCCTGAAAGTCTACGAGCCTCTTATCAGCTCAGACGCGGAGAAGGAAATGTATAAGAGCTTTACTGAGCTGTACACAGCCTATCTGGCCAAGCTGCCTGATATTATCAATGCCGGGAAAGCCCAAGACTATGATAAGATCAATACCCTGCACAAAGAAGCCTACGGGCAATGGTATGAAGCGAATGATACGATTACAAAGCTGATCGAGCTTAATAACAACGGGGCTGCCCTGATGAATAATAAAGCGGTGGAGAATTATTCCTCCGGACAGCGGATCATCATCCTCTTCAGTGCAGCAGCCATTGTTGCAGCGATTGTTATCTCCATCCTGCTGTCGAACTCCCTCTCCCGCCCTGTACTGCGGATCAGCCGCGCTGCGGAGCAGATTGCGGCCGGGGACCTGACGGGTGAAGCTGTCGTCGTGAAGAGCAGGGATGAGATGTATACGCTCTCCCTTGCTTTTAATGCGATGGTACAGAATCTCCGCAGCCTGATTCAATCGGTTAACGCAACTACCGAGCTTGTGGTTACATCCTCGGAGGAATTGACAGCGAGCGCGGAGCAGAGCAGTCAGGCCTCCAGGCAGATCACAGAGACCATGCAGGAGGTAGCCGGCGGAGCTGCACTCCAGGTCGATATGGTGGCCAAATCGACGCAGGCGATGGAAGAGATGTCCGTGGGTGCAGACCAGATTGCCGTACGTGCCCAGTCGGTCTTCGCATCTGCGCAAGGAGCGGCCCGTAAGTCTGAGGAAGGCAATCAGCGGATACAGGATGCCGTAACACAGATGAATACTGTCAATCAGTCCGTAACCGAGCTTGGCGATATGATGTCCGTGCTTGGCGAGCGCTCTAATGAGATTGGTGAAATCGTTAATGCCATTACCGGCATCGCCCGCCAGACTAACCTTCTGGCTCTGAATGCCGCCATTGAAGCGGCGCGTGCCGGGGAACAGGGCCGGGGCTTTGCCGTGGTGGCAGGAGAAGTCCGCAAGCTTGCAGAGCAGGCCGCCGGGTCGGCACAGCAGATTACTGAGCGCATTGAAGCGATTCAGGCGGATACCGTCACAGCCATTGAAGCGGTAACGCTGAACAGCCGGGAATTCGCTGCGGGACTGGACGCGGTCGTCAGCGCCGGCGATTCCTTCGGGCAGATTCTGATTGCGGTTAATCAGGTGGCCGGAGAGATTGAAGAAGTGTCGGCCGGCTCTGAACAATTGTCCGCTAGCACGGACGAGGTGGTCAACTTCATCAAGCAGATCTCGGCGGCAGCCGAGAATGGAGCAGCAGGAACAGAACATGTATCGGCTGCGACTGAGGAGCAGCTTGCTTCAATGGAAGGCATCTCTGCTTCGGCAGCTTCATTGTCCAACATCGCTGAAGAGCTTCAGGAGCAGATCGGTAAATTCAAGGTTTAATGCGGTTGATGCGGTTCCTATTATAATTAGGGCTATCATCTACGGCGGGTACAGCAGCAAATTCCCTTCACCCGGGGATTTGCTGCTGTTTGTTGTGGCTTTTACAGGGATATCGCCAGCCTAACATGTACTTTGGGTACTCCTATCATGTAAAATGTATATATTACGGCTTATTCTGACTTAGGAGGTTTACCATATATGCCCGTACGTCAAGAATCGACGCAAATTATGAAGGCTGTCCGCACTAATCTGGAATCCTGTATTCTTGGTAAACGTTTTGAAATAGAACTGCTGCTGACCGCGCTGCTTGCAGGCGGCCACGTCCTCATTGAAGATGTCCCCGGTACCGGCAAAACCCAGCTCATCCGCGCGCTCTCCCGCTCCATGTCCGGCGAGTACCGCCGGATTCAGTGCAACCCGGATATTCTTCCGAGTGATATTACCGGTGTGTCGGTGTATCATCCCCGCGATGAAATGTTCCACTTCCGCCCCGGGCCGGTTATGACTAATATTCTGCTGGCCGATGAGATTAACCGCGCGACCACCAAGACCCAGTCAGCACTGCTTGAAGTAATGGAGGAACGCAATGTTACGGTGGACGGGGAGACCTATCCGCTGCCTCATCCGTTCATGCTCTGCGCGACCCAGAACCCGATCGATTTCGAGGGAACCTATACTCTTCCCGAGGCACAGCTGGACCGCTTCATGCTGCGGATCAGCCTGGGCTATCCTGATGCGGATACGGAGAAAAGCCTGCTGATGACCCATCAGCAGGGCCAGCCGGTGGACAGACTGACTCCGGTGACCGACATGAATACGATCGCTGCGATTCAGGAGGAGATCCGCGATATCTATATCAGCGATCCGGTGCTGAGCTATCTGCTCGACGTAGTGCGGCATACACGGGTGCATCCGCAGGTGCTGCTGGGTGCAAGTCCCCGGGCCTCGCTCTCTTTCATGATGGCCTGCAAGGCGTACGCTTTCATTCAGGAACGCGACTATGTCCTGCCGGATGATGTGAAGACCCTCACCCCGTATGTCCTGGGGCACCGTATTCTGCTGCGGCCGGAATCCCGCCTGGACAATATCAGCATGGATTCGCTGCTGAACAAGCTCTTGCAGGGCATCCAGGTGCCTGTCACCATGAGGCAATAAGATGAGAGCCTTACTTACGCGCGCGGCGGCGGCTGTCGAGCTGAGGAAGTTCATGGGCGTGCTTGCGATTTGGGTCATCACCCTGTTCTATGTACTGTTTCAGGGCGGCAAGACGTCATTCATGTTATTTATCATGGTATCCGTATTAATTCTGTATTTATTCATCGGCGGGCTTGAAGGGGTGAGGCGGGCCAGAGGCACACGCAGCTTCTTCTCTGAGCAGGATAAGCCTGATCTGCTCTATGCCGGCGGTCATCTGCGGGTGAAGCTGGAGGTGATTGTTCCGGGCTTCCTGCCGCTGCCTTATGTAGTGGTGCGTGAGATCCTGAAGCGGCATAACGGCGAATCCTGGGTCTTCGAGGAGAGTCTGATCCCCAATATGGGCGGACGGGGAGAGCTGCTGTTCCAGACACCGGCTCTGGAGCGGGGCCGTTATACCTTCGAGAACACGGATATTCTCAGCGAGGATATCTTTGGTCTGATGGAGCATAAGGGCTCCTTCAAGGCGGAGGGACAATTCCGGGTGATGCCCCGGGCGGTCGTAGTTCCGCGCTGGCAGCTGTATGAGCGCAAGGCCCGCATCTCCGGGCCGCAGGTCTCTTTGCTGCAGTCACGGCGGGAGACCACGCAGATCAACGGGGTCCGCGATTATGTCTACGGCGACCGGCTGACACGCATCCACTGGAATGCGACGGCGAAGACCGGCGAATGGAAGTCCAAGGAATTCGAGCATGAATCGGTTCCGAGAACGATCCTGGTGCTGGACGGGAGCTCAAGCGGCTACTACAACGCCGCCCAGTTCGAGCTGGCGGTATCCATTACTGCCTCGTTGCTCGGCTACGGCGTCCGGGAGCGGATCGGCATCGGCCTGTGCTGCCTGGATAAGCACAGCAAGGTGTTCAGTCCGGCAGAAGGCAATGCCGAGCGCCAGAAGATGATCCAGTATCTGATTGATATTAATGCAGAAGGACGGGGCTCGCTGATTACAAGGCTGGAGAAGGTGGAGCGGATGCTCCCCAAAGGGGCGTACTTCGTCCTGATCAGCCCGCAGAGCGGCCGCGAGGTGCTGGACACCCTGCGCTGGGCGGACAGCCGGGGTATGACCCCGTCCCATATTCATGTTCTTCACTCTTCCGGGAAGTACCGCGCCGGGGAGTGGCAGAATATTCTGCATTCCCATGGCGTCACCGGCTACAGCATCAGCGCTCTTCAGGAGCTGCCTGCTGCGCTTGGAGGTGATTCTGCCCGATGAAGCGGTGGGGACAAGCGATCCGATCTTCCTGGCACCACGGGCTGACGCTGTTATGGCTGCTCATCATCGCCTTACAGTGGGTTTCGTACACTGCGCCCTTCTGGCTGCAGCAGACTAGCGTTGCCGTGGCTGTAACTCTTTTTATCGTTGTTATTATTGAGATCATTCTTCCGTTCAAAAGGGTCTACCGTCTTATAATCGAAGGGGCGGCAATCCTCTACATTGTGCACGACATCCTGTTGAAATATGAAGTCTATATCCCTGATCCATCGCTGCTTACGCTGCCGGAGCGGCTGTCGCAAACGGCATTGGCGATGAACCCGTATATCTGGTTCGCGCTGGGTGCCTGGCTGCTGATGCTCGTATGCGCGTGGTGGGTGAACAGCAAATCGCGGGTGCTGATGTTTGTCGCCATGAATATTACCGCCTTCGCTGCACTGGATTCGTTCACAACAGCGGTCTTGTGGCAGGAGGTAGCCTGGACGGTGTTCGCCGCCATGGGCTGGCTGGTTACCCGGCATCTGCGGAATTTCCAGCTGCATTACCCCCGGGGCTGGACCTATATGCTGAAGTATCCGATGAAGGTCGTGCTGAATGTAGCCATCATCTTCTCACTGGTGATTATCGTCGGGGTGAATATGCCGGGGGTGCGTCCAACCCTAACCGATCCTTATACGGCCTGGCAGAAATGGAACGGGAAGTCGGTCTCACTCGGAACCTCCTCCGGGGGCAGTGACAGTGCAGGCGGCGGAACGGGCAGCGGCGGAACCACCTCGGGCTACAGCCTGAATGACGATAATCTTGGCGGAGGCTTCAATTTCGACTACTCTCCGGTGATGACTGTCCAATCCGACCTGCGTACCTATATGCGGGGCGAGACCCGCAGCGTGTACTCGGGCAAAGGCTGGACCGACGACAATTCAGCAGAACGCGGCCAGCTCCGGCAGGTTCAGGTGGGCGAGCCGCTGGAACGCACCGCCGCACTCAAAGCCGAGACCCGGACCTTGAAGCAGATTGTCAATATTGTAGGCGGCAACAGCTATCCGGTTCTCTTCGGCGGCTACTCCATATCGGCAGTAGACTCTATTGACGGGCAGGAACGCAGCAGCGGATTGTCGTGGCGCAGCGAGGACAGCGAGCTGTTATGGAATTCTGCAGGCGACACGCGCCCGTTCCCGCAGACTTATGTGGTAACTTCAGAGGTGCCGGTGATTCCTTTTCAGGAATTAAGCAAGGAGACCTATCAGTCGCTGTATGGCGACAGTAACTTTGATCCGAAGTATCTCCAGCTCCCGGATAATTATCCGCAGCGGGTCAAGGCGCTGGCCCAGGAGATTACCGCCCGCGCGCAGACGCCTTATGAGAAGACGATCCTGCTGCAGCAATATCTGCAGTCGACCTTCCCTTATACGAACCAGCCGGATACCTCCCGCGCCCGGAGCAAGGACATGGTTGAGAGCTTCCTGTTCGAGATTCAGGAAGGCTACTGTGATTATTATTCCACAGCCCTTGTGACCATGGCGCGGTCTCTGGATATCCCGGCCCGCTGGGTGAAGGGGTATGCTCCTGGCGAGCAGGCCGAGATTCCGGACAGCGTAATGCTTCAGCAGGCCGCAGCCGGTTATGTAAATAACAACTACACGATTACCAATGCAGATGCCCATTCCTGGGCCGAGATTTATTTTGGTGATTACGGGTGGATTCCTGTAGAGGCTACACCCGGCTTCGATGTTCCTGTACTGGCGCAGAGCGGGGAAGAGAGCACAGATCTGCCCGCGGTTCCAGAGACGGAAGAGGATCAGCCTGTACAGCCGACACCGGCTCAGAAGGATAACGGCGGCAGCTTCCATCCCGGATACTGGGCAGTGGCGGCAGCGGCAGCGCTGCTCCTGATCTGGGGCGGATTCCTGATCTGGCAGCGGCGCATGAGACTGCTGTTCCTGATCTCGCGTATGCGTATCCGCCGCCAGCCGACTCCCGCACACAAAGTTGTGGCAGAAACAGAGCGCTGGGTAAGGTATATGCGCAGAAAGGGAATGCTGAAGGAAGAGCATGAGACGCTGCGCGAAGCTGTAGACCGGTGGAGCTCTGAACGTCCGGCGGTTGCCGGGATTCTGGCTACGCTGCTGGCGATGTTCGAGCGGGCGAATTACAGTCCGGAGGTTATTGAAGACAAAGACTGGCACAGCGTGTATACTGAATCTTTGCGGCTGCGAAACAGCATGAAGGTCCGAAGGTAAGACCAGGCAGCGGCATAGATCAGGCCGGAGCCTTTGCCTATTAACAGCCATTAGATCCGGGCAACAAGTTTCCTGTATAAAAATGAGGTGAAAAGAATTGTTTGAAAGGTTAGTTCCCAAACTCCGGGTCAACACGGTGTTTGATATTCCGCTGGAAGAGCTGTACCGTCAGGGCTGCCGGGGAATCATTACCGATCTGGATAATACGCTGGTCGGTGCCAAGGCGCCGCTGGCGACTCCCGAGCTGCTGCTCTGGTTCGAGAAGGTGAAGGAGATCGGCTTCAAGCTGGTCATCGTCTCCAACAATAATATGGACCGGGTATCGCGTTTTGCGACACCGCTGAATATCGAATTCGTGCATCAGGCCCGCAAGCCGAGCAACTCTCCGTTCCTCCGGGCCATGAAGCTGATGGGCCTGGGACCGGAGGAGACGATTGTGGTCGGCGACCAGATGCTTACCGATGTCTACGGCGGCAACCGCCTGGGATTATTCACAGTGCTGGTGCTCCCGATCTCCGTCAAGGATGAAGGGCTGGGCACCAGGATCAACCGCAGAGTGGAGCAGATTGCCCTGACGCGGCTGCGCAAGCAAGGATTGTGGCATGAGGAGGATAAATCTTAATGAGTTCAACGAATAATGCACCGCAGCGGCCGGAGAAATGCAGCGGCTGCGGGATTAAGCTTCAGAGCAAGGACAAGGAGAAGCCCGGTTATATCCCGGAGAGCGCCTTCGAACGGGAGCCGGTGATCTGCCAGCGCTGTTTCCGGATCAAGAATTACAATGAAGCCTCCTCGGTATCGGTGGATCAGGATGAATTCCTGAAGCTGCTGAGCGGAGTGGGCGAGAAGAATGCGCTGGTCATTCATATCGTGGATATTTTTGACCTCGAAGGCAGTCTGATCTCCGGGCTGCAGCGGTTTGTCGGCAACAACCAGGTCATTCTGGCCGTCAACAAAATCGACCTGCTGCCCAAAGTAACGAACTGGAACAAGCTGCGCAACTGGATGCAGCAGCGCTGTAAGGAGCACGGGCTGCGCACGGCCGAGATTGTTCTGGTCAGTGCGAAGCGCAACCAGGGCTTCGAGCGGCTGCTGGAGACCGTTGCCGATCTGCGCGGACAGCGTGATGTCTATGTCGTAGGAGCTACCAATGTCGGCAAATCGACGCTGATCAACCGGCTGATCTCGGACTACAGCGACCTGGATGAAGAGCTGACCACCTCCCGTTATCCGGGCACCACGCTGGATATGGTCAAGATTCCGCTGGATGACGGCCACTTTATTATCGATACGCCGGGAATCGTCTACCCTTGGCGGTACAGCGAGCTGGTGGAGCGCAAGGATCTGGGCGCTGTGATGCCGGAGAATCCGCTGAAGCCTGCGGTCTACCAGCTCAACGAAGGCCAGTCTCTGTTCTTCGGCGGGCTGGGACGCTTCGACTTCATCCAGGGCGAGCGCCAGTCCTTCACCTGCTATATCAGCGGTACGCTAAAGATTCACCGCACGAAGCTGGAGCGGGCAGATTCCCTGTACCAGGACCACCGCGGGGAGCTGTTATCCCCGCCGGGAACCGCTGATATGGATAAGCTGCCGCCGTGGCAGCGCCATGAATTCCGCATCGGCAAAAATGCGCAGACGGACCTGTTCATCTCCGGCCTCGGCTGGATCAAGGTGAACGGCACAACCGGTGCAGTCGTTGCCGTCCATGTGCCGCGCGGAGTCAAGGTGCTTACCCGTCCTTCGCTGATCTGATCCATTGAGGAGGACGATGATATGAATGAGACTGTTCAGAGCCTGCAAGCGGTGCAGCAGGAGCTTCTGCTGGGTGTAATGGGCGATCCGATCGCCCAGTCCAAATCCCCGTTAATGCATGGAGCGGCGCTCCGGGCGCTGGGACTTCCCGGCGCTTATGTCCCGCTCCATATCACCCCGGATAAGCTGGGCGATGCGGTGCAGGCTATCCGCACCCTGGGCTTCCGCGGGATGAATGTCACGATTCCGCATAAGGTGGCGGTCATGGAATATCTGGACCGGCTCGATGCAAGCGCGGTGGAAGTGGGCGCGGTTAATACCATTGTGAACGACAACGGGGTCCTGACCGGGTTCAACACCGACGGCATCGGCTACGTCCGTTCGCTGAAGGCGGAGGCGGCACCGGAGCTGGCTGGCTCCCGTATTCTGGTGATCGGAGCCGGCGGGGCGGCCAGAGGGATTGTCTCGGCGCTGCTCAAGGAGCAGCCGGCTTCAGTGCTGATTGCCAACCGCAATGAGGACCGGGCGCATCAGCTGGCCGCGGGCTTCAGCGGCAGAGGGCAGGTAGCCGGGGCCGGAATGGAAGCTGTTCCCGGCGTAATCGGCGGGATGGATATCGTAATCAATACGACATCGGTCGGTATGTATCCTTATATGGAGGAGATGCCGATTGATCCGTCCGGGCTGCATGCAGGGATGGTTGTAAGCGACCTGATCTATAATCCGCTGCACACCCGGCTGCTGGAAGAGGCTCTGAAGCGGGGCTGCACCGTTCACGGCGGACTGGGGATGTTCGTGTATCAGGGGGCTTATGCCTTTGAATACTGGACCGGGCTTGCTGCGCCTGCAGAGATTATGCGCCAGACCATCGCGGAGTGCCTAGGTGCAAATGCAGACAAATGATTTTGCCCCCACGGGGGATAATAGAATAATATATGTTTAATTAAGGAGTTTTTCTATTTATGTTAACAGGTAAACAAAAACGCTATTTACGCTCGCTGGCTCATCATCTTGACCCTGTCTTTCAGGTCGGCAAAGGCGGCGTCAACGATCATCTGATCCGCCACATCGAAGAGGCGATTGAGAAGCGCGAGCTGATGAAGATCAGCGTGCTGAACAATAATGCGGATGATCCCAAGGAGATCGGGGCTGCGCTTGCGGAGCAGTCAGGCTCCGAGCTGGTGCAGGTGATCGGCAAGACCATCGTGCTGTATAAGGAATCCCGCGACAACAAAACGATTGAGCTTCCCCGCTAGGAGGTAAACGCCTTGAAAGTAGGAATCATGGGAGGGACCTTCGATCCTCTGCATATCGGACATATGATGGCCGCAGAGACGGCCCGCGAGAGCTATGGATTGCAGGAGGTCTGGTTCATGCCTTCGCATATTCCGCCGCACAAGCATGAGGCCGGGGCCACAGGCGAAGAACGGCTGTCCATGGTGCGGGAGGCGGTGAAGAACCACCCGTCCTTTGGCATTCTCGACTGGGAAATCGTCAGAGGCGGGGTATCCTATACTCTGGAGACGATTATAGGCCTGCAGGAGGAGTACCCGCAGCATGAATTCTTTTTCATCGTGGGTGCAGATATGGTACAGTATTTGCCCAAGTGGCAGGGCATCGAGGAGCTGGTGAAGCGGCTGGTCTTCATCGGGGTCGGCCGTCCGGGAACACCGCTTGATCTCGGGCTGCTGCCTGATTTCATTGCCGGAAGGGTGCTGCTGGCGGATATGCCGCTGGTGGATATCTCCTCCACAATGCTAAGGGCGCGCGCTGCGGAGGGCAAGTCGATCCGTTATATGGTGCCGGATGCTGTGTATGATTATGTTCAGAGGAGTGGATTGTATGGAGTACAGCCGCGAAGCGCTGATTGAGCAGGTCTCCGGCCAGATGCCGGACAAACGCTGGAAGCATACCCTGGGTGTCATGGCATCCTCTGTGGAGCTGGCGCAGCGCTATGGTGCTGACCCGGCCCGTGCCGAGACGGCGGCGATTCTGCATGATGTGGCCAAGTACTGGCCCGTGGAACGGATGCGCGAGGTCATTGAGCAGAATGGGCTGTCCGCTGAGCTGCTCCGGTACGACAAGCAGCTGTGGCACGCCGAGGTTGGCGCTTTTGTCGCTGAGCATGATTATGGTATCCATGATGCTGAGGTACTGGACGCGATCCGCTATCATACCTCTGGGCGGGAGAACATGACCCTGTTGGACAAAATCGTCTGTCTGGCTGATTATATCGAGCCTGGGCGCGATTTTCCCGGAGTGAACGAAATCCGCAGGCTGGCGGAGTCCAGTCTGGAGGAAGGGCTGATTGCCGGATTCGATTCCACGATCAGCCTGCTGCTGGAGAAGCGCCGGATTGTGTTCCCTCTTACCGTGCTGGCCCGCAACGATCTAGTAAGAACATTGGAGGATAAAATATGAGTGTGAATTCAAGCAAGCTGCTGGAGCTGGCCCTGAACGCCGTCCAGGATAAAAAAGCAATGAACGTGGTAGCCCTGGATCTGCGCAGCGTGTCGCCGATCTCCGATTACTTTATTATCTGCCATGGTAATTCCGACACCCAGGTGCAGGCGATTGTCACCGAGGTTCGCAAGGTCGTCCATGAAGCGGGCGGGACCATTAAAGGCATCGAGGGAATGGACGCGGCGCGCTGGGTACTGATGGACCTGGGCGATGTGATTGTCCATGTCTTCCACCGCGATGAACGCGAATATTACAACATTGAGCGTCTGTGGTCGGATGCGAAGGTTGTGGAGACAGTATGAGTCTGATTGCTGGAACTACGGTAACGCTTGAGGTCATGCGCGAGGTGTCCCCGTACGGATACTTCCTGGGCGCAGGCGATGAGGATATCATGCTTCATTACACCGAGCTGGTGGGCAGCAAGCCGAAGATCGGCGACAAGGTGGAGGTCTTCATCTTCTTCGATACGGAGGACCGTCCTGCGGCGACAATGAAAAAGCCTTATCTGACCCTCGGCGAGATGGCCCTGCTGGAAGTGGCCGATATCCATCCGCGTCTGGGCTGCTTCCTGGAGATGGGGCTGGGCCGCCAGTTGCTGCTCCCGCTTGGCGAGCTGCCTGAGCTGGTAGAGCTGCGGCCGCAGATTGGCGACAAGGTATTCGTTATCATGGAGCATGACAAGCAAGGCCGCCTGCGGGCCAAGCTGGCCGGCGAGCAGGAGCTGGCGCCGCTTGCGGTGCCTGCCCCCGCCTCCTGGCAGGGACAGACGGTTACAGCGCGGGTGTACAAGCCATTGCAGATGGGGACCTTCGTTCTTGTCGATGCCGGCGTGCTGGGCTTTGGCATCATCGGCATGGTTCATTCCTCCGAGCGCAGCCGCCTGCTGCGCCTCGGTGAAGTGTTCGAGGCGCGGATTACGCATATCCGCGAGGATGGCCGCGTGAACCTCAGCATGGGCCAGCGCAAGGAGGTCGGCCGGGATGTCGATTCGGCCGCGCTGCTGGAATTCCTGAACTCCCGCCCGGGCGGCGGGATGCCGTATTCGGATGCTACGCCGCCTGACATCATCAAGCAGCGCTTCGGCATCAGCAAGTCCGCCTTCAAGCGCGCGCTGGGCAAGCTGATGAAGGAAGGGCTGATCGTCCAGAAGGAGAACTGGACCTATCTGGCGAACCGGGAAGGGGACAGTCCTGCCCCTGAAGCGGATGCGGACGAACAATAGTATAGAGAAAGCGGTGTAGCAGTGTCTTCCTATGGCAAATTTGCTTATGTATACGATGCACTGATGGCGGACATGCCTTACCCGGCCTGGCTGGACTTCGCGGAGACGGCCTGGAGCAGGTACGGCAAGCCGCGTACCGTAGCTGAGCTTGGCTGCGGGACGGGCAGCCTGACCCTTCCGCTGGCGGCGGCAGGCTACCATATGACCGGGATTGATCTGTCTTCGGATATGCTGTCGGTTGCCCGGCGCAAGCTGGAGGAGCAGCCGCAGGGCCGCAGATTCCTGCGGGAGGGCAGCGTGCAGTGGGTGCAGCAGAACATGAAGGAATGGGAGCTGCCGGAGCCGGTGGATGCTGTCATCTCCTTCTGTGACTGCCTGAATTATGTGCTGGAGGAGCCGGACATCCGGTCTGTCTTCTCCTCTACGTATGCCGGATTGAAGGAGGGCGGAACCTTCCTGTTCGATGTCCATCATCCGAACACCCTGATCCGCTACGAGGAAGAGCAGCCCTTCGTGCTGGATGAGCCGGACATCTCCTATATCTGGACCTGTGAGCTGGATGTGCCCCGCCGGGAGATTGAGCATCACCTGTCCATCTTCGCCCGCGAGGAGGGCCGCCAGGACGTCTACCGCCGGTTTGAAGAGATCCACACCCAGCGGGCGTATGACCCCGAATGGATGAAGCAGGAGCTGCTTGCAGCGGGATTCCGCGAGGTCTCGGTCTATGCGGATTTCGAATGGGTCGAGGCGGACGACTCGGCGCAGCGGCTGTTCTATGTGGCGGTGAAGTGAGCTATTAAAGTGCGGTCCCGAAGCATAGTCGTCACTCCGGTGAGCATTTGGACTTCCGGCCGCTGTCCGTCTGCAGATTTCTTGATAATGAAGGTCCCTGCCATCGGGTGGGGACTTTTTGCGTTGTTATTTAGTAGGGTCCATTGCCGATGTATGTGGAAAACAACATACAATGTGCAGCTGCGGGGGGAGCGCGTTCACTAGGGTGCCGGTGTGCGGGTCCATGACACAGCAAACCAGGCCGTATCTCTCAGATACGGCCCGGTCATCTTCCAATGCTGCTTACCGGTGCTCGAACAAATCGATGGTGCCGAGTACAATATGCGCCAGACCAAATCCAAGAATGCCGGTTGCAGCCACCTTATATCTGCTTCCCAGAAAAGCTGCACTCGAAGCGGTTACTACGGTCCCCAGTATGGCGGGTATCATCCCTTCACGCATACGAAACACTCCCTCACGGTAGATTGAAAGACATTCGTTAGTGTGTTTAAATGACACGCGAATTATACCCGCCTGGTCAGTCTGCGGCTCCCGCCGTAGTCACATGGCCGGTGGGGTCCTCCACCTCATGCACGTTATAGAGCACCCGCGCCAGCAGATCCTGGCTGTAGTTGCCGAAATGCTTGCCGTAGATCGTCAGGCCGCGCTTGTTGACCGGCTTGTCGGTGACGGCGATGCGGAAGGTCAGCTCGCTCCGGTAATCCAGCTTAATGTCATTCAGCGTAATATCCGAGATGCGGCATCCGTCGATGAAGCTGCCCTCATGGTTGATGCGGATCAGCTTCAGCATCCCGTACTGATTGAGATGGGGCGGCCACCAGTCCGGATTGAAGGTGCCGCGGGTATCGCCGAAGTCGCCGGGGCTGGTCCAGGAGCCGATCTCGATCCCGTTCACATAGAAATACAGATCAGAGGGGTAATTGTCGTTGTACCCGGGAGCCTCCGAGCCGATCTCCATGGAGAACTGGATCTCGCGGAAGCTCTGATTCGCTTTGAGGTAATTGGGAATGCGGTATTCCAGGAAGCCTTCGGCCATCCAGATAATCTCGGAATCAATCCGCTGCGGGTCGGCGAAGTAACGCGGCTCGTCGAAATCACCGATAATGCTGTCCTTGGTAGCCAATCCGCAAGTCGGCACTGCCTGATAGTTGCTGTAATGGCCCACCTGAATCTCGACCTCATACAGATTATCGACATCCTTACTGCGCAGATCGACCATCAGCTTATCCTTGTTCAGGTAACAGACCTTCTGAATCCCGTGCTTGCCCACTGCAGTATTAATCTCAATCAGGCCGCTCTCCTCCAGCTTCTTGATATGCATGGTGATAGCCCCGTTGCTGAGGTTCAGCCGTTTGGCAATCTCGTTGAGGTTCAGCGCCTGATTGGTTGCCAGCAGCTCCAGAATCTGGATGCGGATTTCCGAGCTGAGTGCCTTGAAGATGTCGATTCCGCTCATCAGATCTTTGATATAAATCATAGTTAGAGTACCTTCTTCCAGTAGGTTACTTAATCGGAAACTGTTTTATAAAATTATAAACTAATCGCCAGGAAAAGGGAAGTAATCTTCACTTAATTGTATAATTCAGTTAAACCAGAACATTTTTTATGAAAAACCGAATATTTATTTTAATAAATAATAAATTATAAGGTCAATATTAAGTGAAAATAAGCACTTTATATCATGAAAAAAGTCAATAATCTTCTTTTATTTTTGATTTAATTAAAAAGATTCAAACTTTTGTATTTACAACGGCCTTTTATATATGCTATTTTATACCTGTAAGCGAATACATTCAATTGTTTCTCAATCATTTGAGAAGAATGTGAAGCATTCTGATGTTAAGCAAATCCTAGGAGGGGTTACATGTTTAAGAAAAAGGGCTGGTTCACACTGCTGTCGTTAGTTCTGATGGTCTCGGTTATACTTGCAGGCTGCGGCGGCGGGAACGACAAGGCATCGTCCGGCAGCAATAGCGGGGGCGAGACGGCGGCAAATACAGATAAAAAGGATTCCGGGGAAACCAAGAACTTGACCTTCATGTTCCGCGGGGGAACCGATGAACAGAAGGCTTATGAAGGTGTTGTGAAGCAGTTTGAGGCTGATCATCCGAATGTTAAGGTGAAGATTGTCGTGACGGCGGCTGACCAGTATGCAACCAAGCTGAAGGCGTCCATTACAGGCAACAGCGTGCCGGATGTGTTCTATTTTGAATCAGGGGACCTGAAGGCTTATGTGAACAGCGGGATTCTGCTCGATCTGACCGGCTACATAGAGAATAACCCGAACATTGACCTGAACAATATCTGGCAATACGGCGTCGACCTGTACCGTTATGACGGAACGATGGCCGGGCAAGGCAATCTGTACGGAATGCCGAAGGACGTAGGCCCGTTCGCGCTCGGCTATAACAAGACGATGTTTGAAGCGGCAGGGGTGCCGCTGCCTGACAATGATAAACCGTATACGTGGGATGAATTCATCAAGGTCGCCCAGCAGCTCACCATCGATAAGGACGGAGACGGCAAAAAGGACCAGTTCGGCGCAGGCTTCAACGTACAGTGGGCACTGCCGGCCTTCGTCTGGAGCAACGGTGCGGACTGGCTGGATGCCACCAAGACCAAGGTGACGATTGATGAGCCGAACTTCATCGAAGCCCTGCAATTCTTCGCTGACATGCAGCTGAAATACGGCATTACTCCTTCCACAGAGCAGGCCCAGACACTCGATACCTACCAGCGCTGGATGAAGGGCGAGATGGCCTTTTTCCCGGTAGGTCCATGGGATATGAGCACGTATGAGAAGCTGCCGTTCGAGTATGACCTGATCCCTTACCCGGCAGGCTCCACCGGCAAGAGCGCAACCTGGACCGGCTCGCTCGGCATCGGCGCTTCGGCGAAGACCAAGCACCCGGATGAGGCTGTTGAGCTGATTAACTACCTGACCGCATCGAAGGAAGGCATGGAAGCGCTGGTGCAGGCCAAGGTGCAGATTCCGAACCTGATTGACATGGCGACAGAATGGGCGGCTGATACCACCACCAAGCCGGCGAACAAGGAAGAGTTCCTGCAGGTCGTGAACGAATACGGACGGGTGCTGCCAGGCCATTACACCTACAATGCCGAATGGTATAGCCTGTTCTACACCGATATCCAGCCTGTCCTGGACGGCAAGATTACCGCTGCGGAGTATGTGAAGGAGGAACAGCCGAAGATGCAGAAGCTGTTGGATAAGGCAGTGGAGCAGGAGGCCAAGTCCAAGAAGTAAGCTTGTATCCACCGTACCTATGCAGATTACAAGTGATGCTCCGTATCCTGTAACAACGGGCGGGCATCACTTTGTTTTGACAATGCGAATTTGAGGTGAGCGCTATGAACGCCAAGTCCAATCTGTACCGCAAGGAGAAAATCTACGGATTCCTGTTCATCCTTCCTCCGCTGCTGGGGCTGCTGATCTTCACACTGTATCCGATGATTTACTCGATCTATGGCTCATTTACGGATTGGGACGGACTCGGCCAGATGAACTGGATCGGCCTGAGCAACTTCACAGACCTGCTGTCGGATGAGCTGTTCCACAAGGCCTTATTCAATACGCTGTTCATGATGCTCGGAATTCCGGTCGGCATTACGCTGGCGCTGCTGCTGGCGCTGGGACTCAACCGGGGCGTGCCGGGCACGACCGCCTTCCGGGTCATCTATTATGTCCCGGTCATTTCATCCCTGGCCGCTGTATCGATTATGTGGAACTGGGCCTACAACGGGGACTACGGTCTCGTGAACCAGTTCCTCGATCTGCTGGGCATCAGCGGACCGAACTGGATGGCGAATAAATATACCGTCAAGCCGGCGCTGATTATTATGGCGGTCTGGAAGGGCCTCGGCTATACCATGCTGCTCTATCTGGCGGCGCTGCAGAGTGTGTCCCGGTCCTATTATGAAGCGGCCGAGCTGGACGGGGCGAACGGCTTCCAGTCCTTCTGGAATATTACCTGGCCGATGGTGCGCCCGGTAACCTTCTTCATTATCGTGACCAATATTATTGGAGGATCACAGATTTTTACCGAGATGAACATTATGACTCCGACCGGCGGTCCGGAATACGCTTCAGCCTCCGTCGTGTTCTACATCTGGCAGAAGGCCTTCGGCAATTTCCAGATGGGTTATGCTTCAGCCATGGCCGTCTTCCTCGGCGTGTTCATATTTGTCGTGACTCTAATCCAATTCCGGATGAACGAGAAGCAATCGTTCGATGTTGATTGAGCTGAAGGGGAGGAGACGAACAAGATGACGAGCAGAAGAAGAATGACCAATAGTATTATTTTTGTTTTATTATTCATTGGCGCAGTGTTCATGATCGGCCCGCTGCTCTGGATGCTGTCCACCTCGTTCAAGGATAAGCAGGATGTTTTCGCCTTGCCTCCGGTGTGGATTCCAAGCCCGTTCCATTTCGATAAGTACAAAGAGATCTGGGAGGCGGGGCCGCTGCTGAGCGGGATCAGGAACAGCCTGATCATCGCGGTGACAGTGACGGTGGTGGGGACGTTTACCTCCAGTCTGGCGGCGTTTTCTTTTGCTAAATTGCGTTTTCCCGGCAAAAATAAAATCTTCCTGCTGCTGCTGTCCTCGCTGATGATTCCGTATCCGGCGGTGATGATTCCGCAATTCTTCATGTTCTCGAAGCTGGGCTGGATTGACTCACTGCTGCCGCTGATTGTTCCGGGGCTGTTCGGGAATATCGTGATGATCTTTTTCCTGCGGCAATATCTGAGCAGTGTACCTAATGCTATCATAGAAGCGGCCAAAATCGACGGAAGCTCATACTTCCGCCTGTACAGCTCCATCACCTTCCCGCTGATCAAGCCGGCGGTTGCCGCGCAGTTGATTCTGTGGTTCATGGGCATCTGGAATGATTATCTGGCGCCGATCATCTATCTGAACTCGCCGGAGAAGCAGACGCTGCAGCTAGTTATCGCGAACTTCAATGCGACCTATGCGATTCAGACGGATTATCCGCTGATTATGGCGGCTTCGATTATTGCCCTGCTGCCGATGCTGATCATCTTCCTGGTGTTCCAGAAGCAAATTATCGAATCTGTAGCCATCTCCGGCGTTAAGGGGTAATGGGTACATAAACAGAAGGAGAAACCATAATGAGTACCAATAGAGAATATAACAATCCGCTGATTGAGCAGCGCGCCGATCCATGGGTATACAAGCATACTGACGGCTATTATTATTTCACGGCTTCTGTGCCGGAATATGACCGGATTGAAGTGCGCAGAGCTACAAGTATAGAAGGCTTAAGCGAAGCTGAACCGGTGGTCGTCTGGCGCAAATACGAGAGCGGTCCGCTCAGCGCCAACATCTGGGCACCTGAAATTCATTATATAAACGGCAAATGGTACATCTATTTCGCCGCCGCGCGGACTACGGAGACGAAGGAGGGGCTGTTCGACCACCGCATGTATGTGCTGGAGAACGCTTCGGCGAACCCGCTGGAAGGCCGGTGGACAGAGAAGGGCCAGATGAAGACGGCTTGGGAATCCTTCGCCCTGGATGCCACCACCTTCGAGCATAAGGGTATACACTATTATGTATGGGCGCAAAAGGACCCTGATATCGACGGGAACTCCAACCTGTATATCTCGGCCATGGCAAATGGCTGGACGCTCACCGGTCCGCAGACGATGATTGCTACCCCCGAATATCCGTGGGAGGTGATCGGCTTCAAGGTGAATGAAGGCGCTGCGGTGCTGAAGCGGGGCGGGCGGATTTTCATGACCTTCTCGGCCAGCGCCACCGACCATAATTATTGTATGGGACTGCTCACTGCCGATGAGGACAGCGACCTGCTGGACGCGGCCTCCTGGACCAAGCATCCCGAGCCGGTCTTCCAGACCTGTGAGGAGAACGGGCAATACGGCCCGGGGCATAACAGCTTCACGGTGGATGAGCACGGCCGGGATGTGCTGATCTATCACGCCCGCAATTATAAGGAGATCGAGGGAGATCCGCTCTATGACCCGAACCGCCATACCCGGGCCCAGCGCCTGCACTGGAAAGAAGACGGGACGCCGGACTTCGGGGTGCCGGTGAAGGATGGCCGGGACAGGTCAGATCATTAATTAGTTTATAGAAATTAAACCGATATAGAGGTAGTCCGGGATAATGATTGTGTCCTGGGCTGCCTCTTTTTTGATAGAATTTATATGTTTTGGGGTCCCTGCAAAGTACCTGAGTTATCACCTACGCTAAAGCTCCACTTTGTGGGGTTATTTTGCGGCGGTGTCACATCAGGACAAGGCTCATGCGTAGTACAGAATATAAAGAGGTCACAAGAGACTTCAGGGGAAGGGGTGAGAAAATGGATGAGATAGACCTGGACCTGCAGCAGATGATCCCGGATATCCTCAATGGCAATACAGCCCGGTTTGAACAGATTATGCAACGGTATCAGAGGCGGATTTTCTCGTATTGCTACCACATGTTAGGTCAATATACAGAAGCGGAGGACTGTACGCAGGAGGTATTCCTTAAGACCTTCCGCAAGCTGGACCAATACAACCCGGAGAGGCCGTTTGAAGCCTGGTTGTACGCTATAGCCTCTAATTGCTGTATCGACATGATCCGCAAGCGAAGGTTAAGCAAATATCTTCCGATCCTGTACCGGAGCGATGAACATCACCGGCCTGTAGATCAAGCCATTGAGGATACCTATTACAATGAGCATGTGCTGCGGGCGATGTCCAAATTGACACCGGAGGAACGAAGTCTGCTGATTCTGCGCTGTGTGGAGGATAAGGATTATAAGGAAATTGCAGAAATTATGCAGCAAAACAGCAGCAGTCTCCGCAAGAAATTTGAACGCACGGCTGCCAAATTCAGAAAGTATCATGCTCATATTCCAGGAGGGCGATCGGATGGATCACGACAACCGCAATCAAGACCTCAGAACCATATTTCATAACATCAAAGTTCCTGAGGCAGATGTAACAAAAGCAGTGATGAACCTATTGGAGGATAAGCAAATGAATAAACGTGTACCTTTTTTTACTAAATATAAGCTCAGTACTTTTGCGGTATTGGCATCCTTATTGTTAGCCTCATCGGCCTTTGCAGCTACGCAGCTAATTACATTGACGAATGGCAAAGGGGATGTGGTCTATGAAGAAAAGAAATTCGAGAAGTCAGTAATTCCGGATAATACGAAGGATAAGCAGCTGCGCAGTTTGAAGGCACACGGTCTGGCCTATGACTTGCTGCAGCCGGGGCAAGCAGCAGCCTTCTATATGGCAGGAGATGATGCTGAAGGCGAGCTTTATATCAGGAAAGGCCCAGGCTTCGGGTTCACGGATGCAGCTTCACTTCGCGGTGAGCTGAAGCAGTCCGGCGCGCTTATTTTGGATACATTGCAGGACAAATATGATTTTGCAACAGGTTCATTGACGTATAATTCGGACCCGCTCACAGAGCAGAATGAAGCTGCATTGACCGCACAATTGGCACAAGAAGCCCGGAATTCTAAAGAAGGATACGCTATGAAAAGGCTTAATGTGTCTAAAGAGGGCTGGAGTATGATCCTCACGTATAAGGGAGAAGGGCAAACCATTCTTGTACAGCCGATGCGATTGAATGAGAAACTAACGATCCATCTTCCTGAGGAATCGTCGGCAGAGACCATTAGTGTTGATGGTGTAGAAATGCTGTATTCCTTATATTCAAGCGGAAGTCAAGGTATCCGGTTCATTCACAATATTCCCGGCAGCGAATACCACATCGTCTATTATATTGAGGCTACAAAGGGGGTTGCCAAGGAGGAATTGCTTGCGATTGCCAAGGCTTATTTGCAGTAATCAGCGGATAAAAAACTATAAACTTGAAGTCTTTAGCCCCACCAGCAGCGTGGGGCTAAAGACTTTTAATGTTTTATTTGCCCCCTACAGGGACCTGAATGGTTTCTCTATAGAACTTGATATAGTGGAAACCGTCCATTTGCAGGGATTGAGGCTGCTCGTCTGTCGGGAAGGAATACGTTCTCTCCCACAGGATATTGCCGTTCTTAAGGTCCCATTGCCTTGAATCGGAGATAGAGGATACAGGTACGGTCTTTCCTCCAGCCTGAACCGCTAAATTATCCTTGTCCAGTATCGTGAATTGCTTGCCGGCAATCACAACATCATAGCCGCTCTTGGTACGGGTGACACTGCGAATCCAGAGCTTCTCCTGGCCCACTTGAACAGAACGGTCCGAGGGGGAGGCCAGGGAGATCGGCTGCCCGACCTTCTGGTAGCCGCTAAAGTTATCCAATACCAGCTCCATACGCTGCGGCTTGTCTGTTGGCAGTACATCATATTCAATCTGGAACTCCGCTACTCCTGTTTTCTCATTGACACCCGACCGCATGGACAGGTGATTCGTTTCCGTTCCATTAACATACAGCTTGGTTACAGCAGAGAATCGCGGATGCTCCCCGTTATCCATCTCATAATGTCCCTTCACAATGGTTGAGGTAGGGGAAGCGGTAATTGTATCATAGTAGACGGTTCCCTGATCCACCGGAACAGCTTGATGAATATCGGCGACCAGGATGCTTTTCATGGCTTTACTGGCGTCAAAATTAAAGGAGAGCTTGGACACAGCAGGCTTGCCTTCGCCCTGATAGCTGTATATAGTAAGGGTCAGATTTCTGGCGAACGGACTGACCGGCTCGAATTTGTAAATTCCATCAAACCGGGTTTTGTCCTTGCTGTAATTGCCGCCGCCTCCTGTCGGTGAAGAGTTCGTCAAGAATCCTGTAATACGGCCTAATGCATAAAGTGACGGCAGCGGTGAACGCTCCTCATCGAACACCTCTCCCGGCGGCGGGGTAATGCTGTAATACATCAGCAGTGCATTATCGTCGGCAATCAGTCCGTTAATCGTGAATACAATCCCGTTCTCCAGCGTCTTACTTTTGTTAACGGCTTGTCCGTAGCCATGTTCCGCGACACCGGCGAATCCAAGCGTATATAGCTCAGTCTGGTTAAACAGCTTCCCGCCGTAATAAGCCAGCGCCGGATACTGATAAACGCCCACCGTCAGCAGCAGGGCTGCGGCGGCTGTAGCTATCCAGGTCCGCGCTTGTCCCGCCCGTGATCTCCGTCTGACCGGAGCCTGCTCCAGCGCCTTCCGCAATCTTCCTTCAAGTTCTGACGGCGTCATGGTCTGCTGATGCTCCTGTAATCTCTCCTCGATCGTTCTCATAACGGTCACCTCCGATCATAGCTTTTAGTTTCTGCAGGCCTTGTGAGATTCTGGACTTGATGGTGCCCACCGGCGCTTCGGTGATATCGGCAATAGTCTGATAAGGCAGGTCATGGACATAACGCAGCTCAATCGCCTCCCGCTGCCGGGGATTTAACCGGGCGAGCAGGACCGACAGGTCCGCTTCAGACTCGGTGTTGCTGTACGGGTTAGCCGCGGTCCATGCCTCCATGGCAGGCTCGGGGGCTTCGTCCGCCGCAAGCGGCTCGAACCGGTTCTGCCGGCGGAGGACGGTTTTGCAGCGGTTGACCAGAATGGTCTTGCTCCAGCTGTAGAAGGACTCGCGCTTCTGGAGTTGCCCAACCTTCTCATAGAGGGTGACGATCATATCCTCCATGACATCCATCGCATCATGCTCATTGCCCATATAACTGTAGGCGAGACGATAATAAGCATCCTGTTCAGCCAGAATAAGTTCCAGTAATGCCTCTTTGTTGCCGCGCTGTGCTGCTCTGACAAGACGGCTTATATTCATATGCTCACCCCTTTCACAGATAAGAGTGCCGGACTGCCCTGAAAGTTCATTATGACCATAAAAAAATCTCCACACCCTGCTTCCGGCACAAAAACGCCTGGAAGTGTGTGGAGAAAACTGGCGGTACCGGCTGCCTGCATCATCTGTCCCTGCGGATCACCGGTTCATTTATAGAACAGCAGCCGCTTCGCATAAGCGTTGCGGAATTCGGTAGGGGTGAGGCCGACGATTTTTTTGAACGATTTCATGAAATTGTGGCAATCCTTGTAGCCGAGCTGCTGCGAGACCTCACTGACATTCTGGTTGGTGTCGGTCAGCAGGAACTTGGCCAGCTCCATCTTCTGCTGCAGAATATATTGTTTCAGGGAGATCCCGGAGATGACGGTGAACAGATGGGAGAGATACTTCTCATTGTAGCCGAAATAGGCGGCGATCTGCGACACCTTGATATGCTCGCTGCGGCTCCATTTAATATAGTCCACGATGTCGTTGTAGAGCTGCTCCTGCTTCGTTCTCCGGGACGGATCGGCCCCGGCGTTACGGGTCTGGTTGTACAGCTCGCACAGGATAACCGTGGACATATAGTTGTTAAGGACCGTGTGGTTATAGCTCCGCACCGAATCCTGCAATTGCTTCATCATGACGATGATCTTCTCCAGATTGCGCAAGGTTCCATATTGGGGCAGGTGAATCACCGGGTCCTCTGCACCGCCGGGCTGGGGAGGATTCGTCTTCGCCAGGCTGCCGTCCGCAGCCTGATAATGCAGCCAATAGAAGCTGCAATCCGAGGGCTTGTACCCGTATTGCCGGGTCAGCGGGGGAAGCAGCAGGTATTCACCCTTGGAGACTGTGAACTTCTGGTTGTCACCCGCCAGGTAGAGCACGCCCTCCGTCATGACGATCAGCTCATAGTCCTGCAGAATCCGGCTTAAGTGAACCCACTCCGCAGAGGGGGCAACGAATTTTCCGGTCATCTCCAGGGTTACCGGCTGCTCCAGCGTCAGCTCGAATGCAGTCATGTCTGTAGTCTCCTTCCATGCCGGGCAGGCTTCATGTCATGTTGCTCTCATTATTCCGCATTCCATGGATGAAGTAAAGCGCACAGCCAACAGGCCACCCCGGATGCAGCACGCTGCACCCGGAATGACCCTGAGATATTGCTGTTGAATTACTGCTCTTGCACAATGGTAACCGCATACTCCTGCGCCGTGAGATGATCCTCTGCCTTCACCGTGAGCTTCAGCTCCGTGCTGCTCTGCGCCAGCCTGATCCCGCGCGGGAGCGAGTCCTCAATCAGAATTCCGTCCACATAGACCAGGGCATTCTTGTGGGCCGGCGTCACATTCATCTGTACATGGTCCGTGCTGTGCGGAACGGTTAAGGTATAGGCGGTTACTCCGCCGCTGAAGGAGGTGGTTAGCCTGCCTTCGCTGAAGGTAAGCTGGCTTAGCCCTGCGCTGTGATCATAGCCGGTCATCATGCGCAGCAGATCGAAGATGCCGTTCTCCCGTCCCGGAACCACGAACCGGACCTCCACTTCGGTCTTGCCGCTGACCATACCAGCCGGGATCAGATACTGTCGGCCATAGAAGCTGCGCGGCTTATCGGTATACAGTGTTTCACTGGCAATCTGTTCACCGTCTACGTATATTGCAATCTCCCTGCCGTTATTTCCCGAGAAATAGGTGACCGAGAGGTAATTGTCCGTGCGCGGGGCCACCTTCATCCGGTAGCTGAACCAGCCGCCCTGCTCTGCCTTGCGGATATTGTAGCCGTCCCATGTAGCCACCGACGTATTCTCGCCCCCGATGCCATGCTCCAGCTCATACTGGTCGTTGCCGACAGGCAGGCTGTCCAGGGTGGCATCCTCCACACGCTGCCGGAGCTTGCCTTGCAGGATATGCTCCTGCAGCTCGGCCGAATCGGCCTCCACCAGCCGCCAGTACAGCCCGTACCGCTCCTGATGCTGCTTGTAGTGCGGAGTGAAGATCAGCCGTTCGTCTTCATCGGTTCCCCGCAGCGCGAAGGCCAGCTCCTCCTGCGGCAGCCGTACCATGCGGTCCGGAAGCAGCGACAGCCAGGTCTCCGGGCTCTCGTTCAGCGTGGTGATGAAGTCCTTCACCAGCATGTTGCGGGTCGGAACACTTACCGCTACACCTGTGGCCGACACGGACAGATCATCCTGTCCCAGAGCGGCGCTCAGCACCACCGGGCCGTATTTGAAGGCCACGACCTGGCGGGCATCCGGCAGGTTGAAGAAGGTAAGCTTCATCGGCAGCCGGAGCTGGAACGTATCGCCGTCTTCCCACACTCTGCGGATGACCAGATAATCCGCGTCCACGGCGGCGCCCGCAGGCTCCCCGTCTAAGAGCAGCTCCGGCTCACCGGCCAGCCAGTCCGGCAGACGAAGCTTCAGCTCAAGGGCTGTGATCTGAGGCTCCAGCGTCTTCACAGTGAATTGTATAGTATCGCTATACGGCAGATTAGCCGCCTGTGTCAGCCTCAGGCCGTGCTCTTCAGAATCCAGGGTCGAGCTTATATACTGATTGACCACAATGCTGGCGGCATCATGGAAGTACAGGCTGTCATTCAGCTTGGTGAAGCTCTCCATGCCGGTCCCGGTGCAGCACCAGAAATGCTCGAATGGGGAGCTGTACACCTTGAAATACCCCGTCGCCATCGGCTGAAAATACATCGTCATCCCCGTATGCGGATGCTGGGACGACACAATCGCGTTCAGGTACGTGTTCTCGTAGAAGTTGGCGTAGCGGGCTTCCCCGGTGATTTTGAACAGCTCGCGGGTCAGCTTGAGCATATTGTAGGTGTTGCAGGTCTCCGCCGTGAAGTTGGACCGCTCCCGGTCCAGCATATCCGGGTCGCCGAAATGCTCCCATTCGCTGTTGCCGCCGGTGATGTAGCTGTGATGATAGACTACCATATCCCAGAACTGCTTAGCTGCCTCCAGATAAAAGACTTCACTCTCCCCAAGCGTCCGGTAACGGTTCAGCGCGCCGAGGAACTTCGGTATGGTGGTGTTGGCGTGCTTGCCTTTGAGGATATCCCTGCCCTCACGGACAGGCGTGAACAAGCTCAGCTCATCGAAGCTGTGGGCAGCGCTCAGATGCTCCGCTTTGCCGGTTAGCTTGTACAGCTCATAGAGGCAGTCATTCATTCCGCCATATTCAACAGCTAAGACGCGCTTATGGATCTCTTCCGTCCAGGAGGAGGTGCGGCGGTAGACCCAATCCCCGAGCCGGTCCGCCACAGTATAAGCGGTCTTGCTGCCCGTAGCCGAATACGCGGCCGTCAGCCCGGCGATAATCTTGTGCATCGTGTACCACGGCACCCAGGCCGGCTGCTTATTCTCAACGTTGTCGAACAGCTGCTCGCCGAAGGCGGACAAGTAACCGCTCTCATGCTGGCACAGCGCCAGCTCTTCCAGCAGGTACTTCAGTCTCAGCGCAAGCGCATCACCCCGGGTGGCGGCATAAGCCTGCGACAGCGCCGACAGATAATGGCCCAGCGTATGGCCGCGGATCTCGGTATTCTCCCAGCCGGGATATTTCTCGCCCTTCGGCGGCAAGCCCCGGTTCTCGCGGAAGCCTGCGAGCAGGCGGTCAGGGTCATAGCTGGTGAGATAATTGATTTCTCTGGCGAAGGCGTTAACGATATAAGGATCGGATATGGAGACCTGGTCCAGGCGGTAATCCTGATAGAGCGGCTTGTCTGGTGCAGGGACCGCTGGGTGCGGCTGGGGTGTAATTGTCACTTTTTCATCCTCTTTCCTATAGGTACTGTAGGGCCGATGCTAATATGCATCCTATGTATAAGCTTATAGATAAAGGGATCACCGGTAAATAGTGATAGGATTGAATATGTGTGAAAAGGTTAGATTCGCTGTGGAAGGTGTTTGCAGGACGGAATAAAAGGAGTTTGTGGGGGAAGGAGGCGGATGTTTCGTGCTAGGCAGGTGGATCAGAGGGGGGCTGGCGCAATGTGATCGGTTTTTCGATTACATTCGGTCCGCACAGCACCACCCGGAGCAATGTGATTGGTTTTTCGATTACATTGGGTTCGCACAGCATCACCCGGTGTAATGTGATCGGTTTTTCGATTACATTGGGTCCGCACAGCATCACCCGGCGTAATGTGAACGGTTTTTCGATTACATTGGGACCGCACACCACCATCCGGCATAATATGATCGGTTTTTCGATTACATTGGGTCCGCACGGCATCACCCGGAGCAATGAGATCGGTTTTTCGATTACATTGGGATTACAGGGGGAGCGTAGCTGGCTATTATCCCAGGCAGACATCAATCATCAATTCCCGAACAACAAAAAAGCCACCGCTGCTGCCTGCGGCAACAACAGTGGCTTCTGGAAGTTAAGGTTATGGAGTGTACTGCTGCACGATCGATACGACCTGGCCATCCTGAATCGTCAGATGATACGGGGATTGGCTTAGATCGAAGACGTCTTTTTTGGCAAATTCATGAATGAACTGCTCCAGCGTGAGCGCTTCGTTCCAGTTCACATCGAGATCCTCCAGCTTGCCGGTGTGGTCATAGATTTGCATAGTTACCTTGGCATCGGGAGCTACAGTATAGGTATTCAGCGAGTCGCTGTCATTTACAATGTAATATCCGTCAGGCGCACCGCCGATCTCGGCTGCGGATTCAGGCTCCCGCTCAGCGAAAACAGCATCGGCTGCCGCACCCTCGTACCATTCGATCTCATCTCCGGTGAGGGTTGTCTTGCCGCCATTGGTATCAATGGCATGGATGTAAACGGTCAGGTGCTGAATGGTGCCGGTGCTCCGGGCATCTGCGGTCTTCATGGTTGTGCTTGCCGTCGTCACGAGGGAAAGGAATAGCAGGACCAGTACAGGAAACAGATAGACATTTTTGTGCTTTAACATTATGAATTTCCCCCTTGGCATCATATTCGCAGCATGAGTCTACAACACCTATATACCCTGCCGGAATATTCTCAAACGTGTGTGTACCCTAATAAACGTTGATTTTGCGGAAATGTTGCAAATAATTTTCGGGCCATGAATTACTCTATGATGATTTGTCCTCCGTTAGCCCGTTTTTCCGTAAAAAGCTTCATTCCGGGGCATAGTAACATATACAACTTACGCGGAAAGGGTGCTGGACTTGACAGGAATCTGGCAAATTTATAAGCGGGACTGGCTAAGATTGTTCAAAAATCCTGTAGCCCTGCTGCTGATCTGCGCGCTGGTCCTGCTGCCCTCTGTCTATGACTGGGTGAACGTGGCGGCGGTATGGGACCCGTACAGCAATACCTCAGGCATCGCTGTTGCTGTGGCGAGTCTCGACCAGGGGGCGGAGGTGAAGGGGAAGCAGTTCAATATCGGCTCTGAGGTGCTGAGCAGTCTGAAGAACAATAAGCAGCTGGGGTGGCGCTTTACGGATACGAAGGAGGCGGCGGCAGGGGTGCGGCGGGAGGAATACTATGCGAGCATTGTGATCCCGGCGGATTTCTCCAGGCGGATGACCGGAATTCTGAATGGGAAGCTGGAGAAGGCAGAGATCGAATACACGGTGAATGAGAAAATGAATGCCATCGCCCCCAAAATCACCGGCAAAGGGGCCTCCGGCATCACCGCGCAAATTACGGAGCATTTCACCGAGACGCTCAGCGGCACGGTTCTGGATGCCCTGCGGAAGATCGATGAGGATTTCAGGTCCGAGCTGCCGGTCATCCGCCGGGTGGAGGCCGGATTGTTCAGGCTGGAGGCGGAGCTGCCAAAGCTTGCAGAGGCGGGGCGGCTGGTGCTGAAGCTCCGCCGGGACTGGCCGGAGATCGCCTCCTCGGCCGGGCGGGTTGCCGGTCTGACGGCAAAGCTGCCGGAGGTGGAGCAGGCCGGACAGCTGGCCGAAGCGATTGACGGCTACTGGCCGCATATTACCGCTGCCGCCGCGCATCTGGACCAGCTGCGGGAACACCTGCCGGGGCTTGAGGATGCCGCCCGGCTTGTCACCGGGCTGGATACGGACTTTGGGCAGGTGGACGCCTTGCTGGACCGGATGTCCGCACGGCTGGCGCAGGCCCGGGCCGTCCTGGAGGCGGCGGCCCAGGCCCTTCCGGCGGCCGGGCTGCGCAGCGCCGGCAGCCGCTTGGGGCCGGAGCTGCAGCAGTTCCTGGCCAGCAGCGGCCCGGCCTTCTCGGCAGTCCCTGAAGTGCTGCAGCAGAATCTGTATCTGCTGCAGCAGGCCGGGGACGCCGCCGTGCAGTGGACGGCGCAGCTGAACGCAGCGCCGCCGGAGTCCCTGCAGCCGCTGGCTGCGCGGCTGCTTCCGCTTGCGGCGGCACGGCTCTCAGCCGCAAGCGGGGGCTTGCCCACACGGCGGAGCTGCTCGCCGCCGTGAACACGATTGCACCCGGGACCGCGGGTGCAGAGGACCTGCGCGCGGTGAAGGCCGCGCAGGAGGGGTATGCCGCTGCGGCTGCGCGTGCAGCGGCATTGGCGCAGGGCGCGCCGCCCGCCGGGGCGGCTGCCCTGCAGCAGCTGGCCGCAGACGCTTCGGCGGCGTCTGCGGCTCTGGAGCGGCTCATCCCGCGGTACAACGCGGGGATGATGCCTGCCGTGCAGCAGGCGCTGGAGCGGCTCAGCACGGATGCAGGCCAGGCCGCCGGGGCGCTGCAGCAGCTTCCGCAGCGCCTGGAGGCGCTGGACGCGGTGCTGGATGAAGCGCGCGCGGCCGTTGCGTCCGCAGAGTCCGGCATGGCGGCCGTGCGGCAGGAACTGCCCGTGATCCGCCAGACGGTGCAGACTGCAGCGGGAGGCATTGCGCAGAAGCGGGAGGACCTGAACCACCTGATCAATCAGGTGCTTCCGCGCATCCTCGCGGACCTGCCCCGCACCGGGGAGCAGATTCATGAAGCGGCCGAATTTGCCCGCAATGAGCTGCCGGCCGCCGAGGCGAAATTCCGCAAGGCGGCGGATCTTGTTAGCGGCGGCTTGCCGGAGGCCGGGCAGGCGGTGGATAAGGCGGCGGATTGGGTGAACAGCGATCTGCCTGTGCTGATGACTGCGGTCCGTCACGGCGCACAGACGCTCCGCGGAATCAAACAGGAGGCCAACCTGGAGGAGATTGCCCAGCTGCTAAGCGGCGATATCCGGGGACAGAGCGATTTTTTGGCGAATCCGGTGGTGCTGAAGCAGCAGACCTTGTATCCGATTCCCAACTACGGCTCAGCGATGACGCCTTTTTATGTGGTGCTGTCGTTATGGGTGGGAGGCACGCTGATGGTCTCGCTGCTGCGCACCAGTGTAGATACCGGAGGACGAAGCTACCGGGGCTATCAGCTCTATCTCGGGCGTCTGGGCACCTTTCTTACGATCGGCATCCTGCAGGCATTGGTGGCGGTGCTAGGAAATATCTTCCTGCTGGGCGGTTATGTGGCCGACCCGGTGTGGTTCGTTCTGTCCGCTGTGCTGATCAGCATAGTATTCGTCACGGTTATTTTCACGCTGGTCTCGGTTTTCGGCAGCATCGGCAAAGGGATCGCCATTGTCTTCATGGTCCTGCAGTTCTCCAGCTCGGGCGGCACCTTTCCGGTCAGCACGACCGGGCATTTCTTCCAGGCACTGAATCCGTTCATGCCCTTCACCTATGCGATCAGCCTGCTCCGCGAGGCGGTGGGCGGCCTGCTGCCCGAGATTGCGGTTCGTGATGTGCTGCTGCTGATCCTGTTCGGTCTGCTGGCGCTGCTTCTGGGTCTGACTTTGCGCAAGCCGCTGGAGGGCATCATCCGCAGAACCGCCGCGAAGGTAGAGGAGTCGAAGCTGATTACTTAAGCATGAAATGGGTATATATAACATTTATTCCGTCTTTGTCAACCATTTTTTAACCGTTCAATCCAGATTGACCTGTCTAATTAAGGGATTTATGATGTAGGAATATCTGGATTTTTACTAGAATATATGGTTCTTGAGGGGCGGAATTGGGTTGCAACATAAGTCTACAATTCAGGCAGAACTGGCTGCTTTTCTTAAAAATGAGGGCCGGACGATTAATCAGTTTGCAGGGATCTCCGGTGTGAATTCGGGAACGCTCAGCAGCATTATTAATGGCAACCGTCCGATTGCCATGCAGCAGCTTGACCGGATTACCGCCGGAATGGGGCTTCCTGAAGGATCATTTTATGAGCTGTATATAGATGAATGTGTCGTTCATTCCACGCCGGACTGGCGGCGTCTGGGGCCTTTCCTCCAGCGCTGTGCGGAGCTGGACAAGCTGGAGTGCATCCGGCAGGTGGTTCAGATCATTATGGATAATGTTACATATGCCCCGCTGCTGTTCGATACGGCGGAGGAATTCTACAGACAGGGCAAGCTTCAGGCGGCGGCACTCCTCTATGAAGGGGTGGCCGACAGCGAGAAATACCAGCATTCGGAACGCCTGGCTCTATGCCAGTACCGGCTGTTCACGATTCGGACCGGGCAGAGCCCGGAGGCTGACTTCCGCGCGGCTACCCGGTTCGAATATTTCGTGGAGCGCCTGGAGGAGACCGATCAGCTCGGGGCGCTGCAGCAGCTTGCCGGAATCTATTTCTCCCTCGGCCACTTGGAGAAGGCGGGGCTGCTGGCCGAGCAGCTGTATCATAAGGCTTCGATCCAGTACGGGATCAGATATCACCGGGCCCGCAAGCAGAAGGAGCAGAAGGAGCCGCCGAGGCCACTCTGCTTCTATATCCTGTATGCGTACTGGCTGCAGTCTAAGGTATATGAGGAAGCGGGAGATTACGGGCAGGCGATGGAGTATGTGGGCAAGTATACGGACATGAGCTGGATTGTCGAGACCTCCGCTGAGGTTCAGGAGATCACAGAGCAGTTCAGGAGACGGGGGGCCGTCTCGGCCTGTCTGTACCGGCTGATGAGCGGGGAGCAGGACCGGCTTGCGGAATATGTGAGTTACATCGGCAGTGAAGAGCTGGGGCTGATTGCCGGGCTGCTTCATGCAGTCCAAGCCGTCAACCGCTTCCATTGGCAGGCGGACGGGCTGATCGTGCGGTTCCAGCCGCAGCTTGCCCAGGTGCAGGCTGCCTTCGGGCATGGAAAGCCGGTCCCTGACCCGGCGGGGACGGACACTCCGGACAGATTCCCGGAGCTGCTCTACGAGCTGGCAGTGTATTATTTAGATACGGACCGGACGGAGCAGGGGCTCCAGGCACTGTTCCAGAGTCTGGAGGCTTCCGCCGCGCTGGGCAGTGTGGCCTGTGTGATCCGCTGCGTCCGTCTGTTCGAGCAGTTCCGGCCACTGGCCTCTGCCGCTGATCAGGAGCGATACAAGCAGCTCATCAATAAAGTGCAGGTTGCCCATGCAGAAAAATCGGTTAACACGCAAGACCGGTTGTAGCAGACACTTGAAATGTAAGGAAGCCCCTTCCGGGTTGGAGGGGGCTTGCTTGTCTGGACCGGACCCAATGTAATCGAAAAACCGACTACATTGCGCCGGATGGTGGTGTGCGAACCCAATGTAATCGAAAAACCAATCACATTACGCCGGGTGGTGCTGTGCGGCCCCAATGTAATCGAAAAACCGAACACAATTCGTGTTGGCGTGGGCATATGAACAAATGTATGTTAAAAACCGAACACAATTGGCGTGCGCGGGGGTGAGTGGTCGAAATGTATGCGGAAAACTGAACACATTATGCTGATACAACGGCACACGGACCGAATGTATGTTAAAAACCGAACACAATTGGTGTTGGCGCAGGCACATGGACAAATGTATGCGAAAAACCGAACACAATTGGTGTTGGTGCAGGCACATGGACAAATGTATGCGAAAAACCGAACACAATTGGTGTTGGCGCAGGCATATGAGCAAATGTATGTTAAAAACCGAACACAATTGGTGTGCGCGGGGATGAGTGGTCGAATGTATGCGGAAAACCGAACACAATTGGTTTGGGGATGCGGCATGGGCCAAATGTAGTCGAAAAACCGATCACATTGCGCGGCCGTCAAGCCGTTTCCACTTCAACTTGCCCTCGCCTCGACCTAACCACACCCCAGCTTCACCCCGCTCCGACCATACCCCGCTCCGACCATACCCCGCTCCGACCATACCCCGCCCCGGCTCACAACGCCCCGGCTCACAACGCCCTCGCCTTACCTCGCTACCTCGCCCTCGCCCCGACCATACCCCGCCCTGACCTCACCCCGCTCTAACTCGCCCCGCCCTTGCCCCCGCGTCCTACCTCGCCGGCGCGAAGCCGGCGACCTCGCTAAGGATCGCATCGATCGCCTGCAGCGTATCCGGCTGAAGCGCAGCCTCGATTGCTTGGGCGTTCTCCCGGACCTGCTCGGGTCTGCTGGCGCCGATCAGCGCCGAGCTGACGCCGGGTTGGCGCAGCACCCAGGCGAGCGCAAGCTGGGATAGCTTCAGGCCCAGCTCTCCGGCCAAGGCATCCAGCCTGCCGACGACCTCCAGCACATCATCCCGCAGGTAGCTGCGGATGACGCCGTTCACGGACGCATCCGCGCCGCGCGTACCGGCCGGTGGCTGCTGGCCCGGCTTGTATTTGCCGGTCAGAATGCCCTGGGCCAGCGGGGGGAAGACTACTTGTCCCAGGCCCTCCTGCGCGGATACTTCCAGCACCTCCTGCTCGATATACCGCTCGAACATGTTGTAGATCGGCTGATTGGACGCCAGCGGACGCAGCTTCAGCCTGCGGCTGATGCCAGCCGCCTGAGCAATCTGTGCAGCGCTCCATTCGCTGACGGCGGAGTAGAGGATTTTACCCTGGGCGGTGAGGTCGTCAAGAGCGCGGAGCGTCTCCTCTACAGGTGTCTCCCGGTCGAAGCGGTGGCAAAAATACACATCGATATAGTCCGTACCCAGCCGGCGCAGGCTGGCTTCGCATTGCTCCATAATATGCTTGCGCGATAACCCGCGGTCGTTCACCCCGTCTCCCATCGGGAAATACACCTTGGTACTCAGGACATAATCAGAGCGCTTGTACGCGCGGAGTGCGGCGCCCATAGCCTTCTCGCCTTCGCCCCGGTTGTAGGCATTGGCCGTATCGAAGAAATTGATACCGCATTCAAAGGCAGCGGCAATGCATTCATCCGCCGCCTTCTGCTCGGCCGCCGTGCCATATGTAAGCCAGCTGCCCAGGCCGATCTCGCTGACCTTAAGTCCGGTATTGCCCAGTCTTCTGTATTTCATCTTGTATCCATTCCTTCCATAAGAGGATTATGATGAAGAGTGATCCCGTCTATCGTACCATATCCGCCCGGCTAAGCGAACGGGGAGGCGTGCACATTCTCCCGGCCCGCACACCGGCCCGCACACCGGCCCGTACACCGGCCCGCACACCGGCCCGTACACCGGCACACCCGCCCTCACACCAGCACACACAAGCACACACCGGCACACCCGCCCGCCCTCACATCAGCACACCCGCCCGCCCTCACATCAGCACACCCGCCCGCCCTCACATCAGCACACCCGCCCGCCCTCACATCAGCACACACACCCGCCCTCACGCCCGCACATCCGCCATTACTCACCCCTGTACATACGGCAGATCGACGCTCCGCATACGGTAAATCTACTTTTTCATACACTGTGTGTTGTCGAATCAAACGTTCAGGTGACATAATCGAAGAGCAGGCATCTGCATACAGGAGGGCGTGAAGCACTTGAACTATTTCCGCAAGCAATCATTCAGCAGCAAATTAAAAACCGCATTCCTGGCGGTTATCCTCCTCTCCGTACTGATGACCGGGGGACTATCGTATTCCATCTCGGCGGCGACTCTGGAGAAGAATGCGCTGAAGCTTACCCAGGATAACGTGGTCAAATCGGCGCAGATTATTGATGAGAAGCTGAACAAGCTGATGCTCATTATGATGACCTTCATGATCAGCCAGCCGTTTCACGATATGATGAGGGATGTCGTCAACGGGGACGCGGGCCGGTATTATACGCATCTGAATGATCTTGATAACGTTTTCTCGCAGGCGCGGATTGCTGAGCCGCTGATCCATTCCATCTATGTGTCTACGCCGATCGGGGAGTTCTACCCTTCCTCCATGAACCGTAACCGCCTGATGGAGTTCAAGAATACCTTCCTGTATGAGCGTATTGAACAGGAGAAGAAGAATATATGGGTGGAAGGCCATGAGGACATGCTGTTCTCCGGGAAGAACAGGGTCATCTCACTGATTCTGGAGCCGATATTCGATACAGCGGTCCGCGGGGTCTATATCATCGTCAACATCCGTGAAGACGGCTTCCGCAAGCTGGTCAGCGGAGACGCTACCGGCGGCGAGCGCAGCTTCGTGCTGAACGCGGCAGGCAGACCTGTCTATGCTGTGAAGGACCCGCTGATCCGGCAGGCGGTGGAGGGCAGTGATCTGAACGGTATGATCAGCAGCAGCCGCGGGTCGAGCAATACCTTCAAGCTGGGCGGGGAATCGTATCTGCTGAACTATGCGCATCTGGGCATTGCCGACTGGACGATGATCACGATCCAGTCCAAGGCGGGCGTGCTGAAGGATATGATCTATGTGAAGTGGCTTATCGTGGTGGTGGCCCTCGTTGCTTTCACGGTTACCATGATGGTATCGGGAGCTTTTACCCGTTATCTGCTGCGTCCGCTGCAAGGTCTGATGAAGGTGATGAAGCGGGTGGAGAGCAATGATCTGACTGCCAGATTCGAGAGCGGGGGCGGGGACGAGCTGGCCCAGGTCGGCATGCGGTTCAACCAGATGCTGGAGCAGATCGTAGTGCTGATCGGAGAGGTCACGCAGGCGGAGACCACTAAGCGCTCGGCAGAGATTAAGGCCTTATCGGCCCAGATGGACCCCCATTTCCTGTACAACACACTGAACACGATCTACTGGAAGCTGAATCTGCAGCAGGTGAAGCAGTCACAGAGCATGGTCATGTCCCTGTCCCGGCTGTTCCAGCTTGGGCTGAACAAGGGGCAGGAGATCACGACACTGGCCAAGGAGCTGGAGCATGTCCGCATGTATCTGGAGCTGCAATGCAGCTGCTATGAAGGGTTGTTCCGTTATGAGATCTATGTCGAGGATGAAGCGCTGGCTGCCCTCCCGATTCCGCGTATTCTGCTGCAGCCGCTGGTGGAGAACAGCATTCTGCATGGCTTCCGCAACCGCGAGAGCGGAGGACTGATCGACATCGAAGTCTTCGATGAAGGAGAACGCTGGTGTATTAAGATCAGCGACAATGGAGCCGGCATGGATGAGGAGGCGGTCCGTGCGCTGTTCCGGCGGGAATCGGAGAAGGGGTATGCCGTATCCAATCTGGTGCGCAGGCTGCAGCTCTACTATGGCGACAGCGCGGTATTCCGGGTGGACAGCAGCCTTGGCCGGGGTACGGCGGTTATCATATCTTTACCGAAACGGGAGGAGCATCAGGATGGACGAGCATAGTGTAACCCTGTGTATCATTGATGATATTAAAAGCGTGGTGGAAGGCCTGACCCGCATGAACTGGGCGGAGCAGGGCATCCGGGTGGCAGGGACGGCAAGCAACGGTGAGGACGGGCTGAACCTGATTGCGGAGCTGCATCCCGATCTGGTCATTACAGATATCCGCATGCCGAGGATGGACGGGCTGGCTATGCTGCGTACAGCACTGGAACACCACCGCGACTGTAAAATCATTCTGGTCAGCGGGTATGCTGACTTTGAATATGCGCAGCAGGCGGTACAGCTCGGCGCATTCGACTTCGTGGTTAAGCCGTTTACGGAAGAGGAGATCATGAAGGCGGTGCTGCGGGCCAAGTCGGAGATTCTGGAGCAGCGTTCCAGACAGGATACCCTCCGGGAGATGGAGAACAAGCTGCGGGAGAGTCTGCCGGTGCTGCGGCAGGAATATTTCGCCCTGCTGGTCAGCCATAGAACGGCGTGGGAGCAGGCGAAGCCGCGCTGGGAATTTCTAGGCATCGATCTGAACCCCAAGGGGTTCGTAGTGATGCTGCTGGAGATCGACCACTTTCAGGAGCGGGCGGCTGAGCTGTCTATCCGCGAGGTGGAGCTGATCCGCTTCTCCCTGCTGAATATTACCCAGGAGACCATTGCCGGGCATACGCGCTGCGTGGTGTTCCGGGCCAAGCATAACCGCTATCTTGCGGTTATGAATGACTGTGGTCCGGCCAGTGCAGTGGAGATTGCTGAGCGCTGCTGCAAGAACATTGAACGGTATACCAAGTTCACGGTGTCGGCCGGGGTCGGAGGCCGGGTGGAGGAGACCAGCGAACTGCCGGATTCCTACCGCCAGGCGCACCGGGCGCTGGCCCACCATCTGTTCACCGGAGGCAATGCCGCCATTATGTATGACGATATTCACCACAACGGCAGCCAGGAGCCGCTGGCGCTGGAGTATAAGGACGAGCTGCTGCTGGCGCTGCGCTCCGGCAATGTCAACCGGACAGGCGCAATCCTCGCAGCCATCTCAGAATCGCTGCAGAGCCTGAGCTCCGGGCACAATCCCGATTATCTGCTCATTCTGTATGAGGAGCTGGCCGCATCAGCGATCCGCACCTTCTATGAGCTGGTTCCGTACGGGGAGATTCAGCCGCTGATCCAGCGGTTCCGGGCGGTACAGGGAACAGCGGGGCTGCCGCTTGCTACCCTTCAGCGGATGCTGCTGGACCTGTGTACAGAGGGGGCCGCCCTGGTGCGCAGGAGCAGCCTGTCCGAAGGGCAGAAGGTAATTTATGAAGCGGTAGAGTATATCAAGGGCCGCTTGTCCGAGGATATCACTGTCGGTGAATGTGCGGCCCATGTTCATCTCAGCACCAGCTATTTCTCCAGCCTGTTCAAGAAGGTGAACGGGATGACCGTTACCCAGTATATCACCGCAGAGCGCATTCACAGAGCCAAGCTGCTGCTGGTGGAAGGGGCGCAGGTGCAGGAGGTGGCCTCCGCAGTGGGGTATGAGGAGCGCAGATACTTCAGCGAGATGTTCAAGAAGATCACCGGGCAGACGCCGTCAGAGTTCAGGGCGGGGTACCACCCGGACCGTCAGGAGGAGTCCTACCAGTGACAACATCCGGCCCGCAACGGTGCAGCGTCCTGTATGCCAATTATTTCACACATACACAGCCTCACACTGTTCAATATAAAGACGGGCTATCCTTCTATCTCTTCAGACTTCAGATGGAAGGGACCTGCCGTGCACTGGTAGACGGAAAATACGAGACCATCATCCCCGGTGATCTGCTGATCTATGCCCCGGATCAGCCGTATGAGCTGATCGTCCAGCCCCGCAGTGCTCCAGGCGCTGGCGGAGTTCAGCCCGCCTCGGATTATTTCCTGATCGCCAGCGGAGAGTGGCTGGACTCCTGGTGGCAAGACCGCAGGCTGCCGGCCCGGACGAATATCGGCTTCGACGATACGGTCATTACCTTATGGAAGCATATCGCCGGCGAGAAGAGGAAGGTGATGCTACACCAGGAGGAGCTGCTGGATTACCTGCTCAGAACGTTCTGCCTGACGCTGGAGCAGGTGATTCAGGCACGGCGGCGCACCAAAGGGGCGGAGACCGCCTACAGGCTGAAGCAGTTCATTGACAATCATGCCCATGAACCGCTCAGCCTGGAGCAGATCTCCGCCTCTGCCGGGTTAAGCATCTCCCGCGCTTCCTCCCTGTTCAAAGCCGCTTTTGGCCAATCGCCGTTCGCCTACTGTATTGATGTCAGGCTGAGGTCTGCCGAGCAGCAGGTGCTCTACAGCACGCTGTCACTGGAGCAGGTTGCCGACAATGCGGGCTTCCAGAGCTACGCCCATTTCTGCCGGATGTTCCGGGAACGGTATGGCGCTCCCCCGGGGGAGTACCGGCGCAGCTTCGGCTTCCGCTTCAATCCCGGGTGAGGCCGGTATACAGAACCTGATTGGACGCAAGCAGTACCGCTTGCAGCTGTCCATACTCCACATCCTGAACCATGCCGTTCCCCTCAAGCGCCAGTACAGCAGCGGCTGCCGCCGATTGTCCGAGAATCATGAAGACCGGCTCCATCCGGATGGAGCCGTAGGCGGCATGAGTGGCCGACAGGCAGACAGGTACGATCAGATTGGTGCATTCGCTCCGCTTCGGCACCATTGCCCGGTAGCTGATCGGATAAGGCTCGGCCAACCGGATGTAGAATCCGCCCTCTGTGCTGACATGACCGTCTTCGTTCACATAGTATTGCGTATGGTGCGAGTCCATGGCGAAGGAACCCATTCCGGCGGAATCCGGCACCGGGTTGTCCCGTCTTACATCATGCTCCGTCACCACATAATCTCCGGTCATTCTGCGGGATTCCCGGATGTAGAGCTGGGACGGCCAGTGGCCGTTATCGGTGAATTCGTCAAGCGGCAGGCCCCAAGGCTTGTAGGCTTCCCTGATCTCCTCCGGCACCCGCGGATGGTTCTGGATCGTCCAGACATATCCCTGCTGGTAGATGCGGTGAGCCTCCCAAATCTTGTCCCGCGCAGTATAATCCGCCTCCGGATAGCTGTGATTCATTCCGTTGTAATCGGTAGAAATGCCGCTGTTGTTATTGGAATCGGTTTTGTCCGCAGTGACCCGGTTCAGCTTAAAAAAGCGTGAACGCTGCCCCTGCTCAATGGCCCGGAACAGAATCTCATAATCGGCCTCGTTATAGCCCTCAGGCTTGCTGACCGCAATCCGGTTATCCGGATTGTCTGTGAGACACATGCGGAAGTTATAGGCTTGCAGCTTACGGTCCCCCTCGCCGGCATCGCCGCCGCGTTCTGCATGGACTCGCGGAAGTAATCCGCTCGAAGGTTTGCCTTTAATGACGTAAGGATCGATTCCAGAAGGGAGCTCATTTGCTTCAGGGCCGGGCTGAATGCCGTTTAACGTCTCCCCGTACTGTGCGTTCGGCTCCCGGCCGACTACATAGGACACACCGGAATGTCCCATCAGGTCTCCCTCGTATGAGGCGTCAATGAACATTTTGCCGTGATAGACCCTCCCGGATTCCATAGTAATGGAGATGATTCTTGAGCCTTGCCGGGTCACTCCATTCTTAAGCTCCAGCCTTTCCCCGCAGACGACTTCGAGATGATGCTCCGCCACCCAGTCCTGTAGCACCTCAAGCGCAACCTTAGGCTCGAACAGCCAGCGGGCCCCGTCCTGCGCATATTTCTGGGCGATCCGCTGGTAGAATTCCAGAGACAGGCCGCCGACTGCCTCTTTCATCCCCACATCCGTATCTCCCAATCCTCCGGTGGTCATGCCTCCAATTCTCCGGCTCTGCTCGATGACTACCGCACTTTTGCCCATGATAGCTGCCTGAACAGCCGCTGTAATGCCTGCAGCCGTTCCGCCGTATATGACAAGATCATATTGTTTCATCCGGCTTATCCTCCTCCTTGGTAACGATTTTGCCTGCAGAAATGATTATAATCCGCTGCCCGGATCCGCGTGAATGATGGATCTTCCTGTTTCATTTGACGGATCTTACTGTTTTGCCCGAAAGGCCGGTTTCAGGGGAAAAGCCTTTTGAATTCGCGGATGGCCTATGATAAGTTGATTGCTGAAAAATGAATATGCCCCTGACCTCAGGAGGTAAACCAGGAGGAACTATGAAGCCACAATTTCGCTGTTTGGACAAACCGGCGCTTGAACCTGTACCAGGCTGTGACTGGGCGGACAAAATGGTGTTGAATCCGGCGATCATTCAGGACCCTGACTCGGATGACATTCATATGCTGTTTCGGGCAACGGGTCCGTGGCCGCAGGCAAGAAGAGAGGGCTGCCATGATCCCTATCCGATTTTTTTGGGATATGCGGTGAGCAGGGATGGGGGAGAGACCTGGGAGGCAGACTTTTCAAGACCTGCCCTGGCTCCGGCCCTCGGGTATGAAGAGGATGAATTGTACATCACTGATATGTATGGACAAAGCGTGCGGAATTATGCCAACGGCTGTGTGGAGGACCCCCGGATCTTTTATATCGGGAATGAGCTGTATGTCTCGGTAGCCTGCCGGGCATTTCCCCCTGGCCCCTATTGGCTTAGCAGCCAGCAGCCTCCGGTGCAGACGCGTTTTGAGTATGTGCCGGGTTGGATCTTTGCGGGAGAGAGTACAGACCCGTTCATTCAATCGGCCCGGGCGAATGATACGGTCAGCGTTCTGTACAAACTGAATCTGGCCAGGCTGAAGGAGGGAAAATATGAAGACGCTTTCGGGTACGTAGGCCCGCTCACCGAGGGGCATGTCAGCGATAACCGTGATGTGTTCCTGTTTCCTGAGCAGATGAGGATTGCAGGTAAACGGCAATATGTGATGCTGCACCGGCCGATGAATGTCCTTCCCTTTGCAGGCGGGGACCAGGCGGGCAAGCCATCCATTTATCTGGCGGCGGCGGAATCCATCGCGGATTTCGCTTCACCAGCAGCAGTCCACCGCTTGCTGGCCAGTCCGCTGTTCGATTGGGAGGAGAACCGTGTGGGGGCAAGCTGGCCGCCGGTCGCCCTGGGGAATCAGGAGTGGCTGGTGGCTTATCACGGGAAGAAGAATGTGCAGTTTGGCTATACGCAGTCCTTCATGATCCTTAAGGAGCAGGAGGATGATTTTCCGGTCATCATCCACCGCTGCTCTGACCGCCTGATGTACGCCGAGCGGGATTGGGAGATGCCGGAGGATTACCCTACACCCTGCCTGTTTACAACGGGAGGTATTGTCGTGGGGGAGGATCTGATCATGTCTTATGGCGCTGCGGATCAGAAGGCGGGGATCGCCTGGGTCCGTTTTGCCGAATTATTGGAGTACATCCGGAAGTTTGATGAGAACGGCATCCAGCGATAATGGGGGAGCCAAGCCGCTGCCGCTGCCGCCTGCCGCAAAGAATAGAATTCTGTCCCTCAAGAGTGAGTCTGCCGCACTCCTTTTGCCGGAGGGGTAGCCTATAATAGAGAACGAGCTCACAATACAAATGTCAATCAAAGGGGTAGAACGTATGCAGAAAAAATGGTTGGGCCTCAGCCTGAGCCTCATGCTGGCCGCCGGAATCGCCGGCTGCGGCGGGAACAATAACGGTAACGGTGCTACGGCGGAGGGAACACCCGGAGCGGCAACCGCAAGTCCCGCAGCTTCGGCCGCAGCTGAGACAGGCGAGCCGGTACAGCTTAAATACTGGACGGATGACCGTCATGACCAGGAATATATTAAGGAACTGGTCAACAAGTTCAATGAGACGAACGGCGAGAATATCCAGGTGGAATTGACGGTCATGTCCGAGAATTACGCGCAGAGCGTAGACATTGCCTTCACCAGCAACCAGGCACCGGATATCCTGCGTCTGAAGAGCGGCAACACCCCCGAATTTGTCAAAAAAGGCTATCTGGCTCCGATTGACAGTTACTTGACCGATGAATTCAAAACGAAATTCGGCAGTCTGCTGATCGATGGCGTCAACCGTTTTGACGGCAAGGTGTATTCTTTGGCCAATACCGGCCTCACCCTGCGTCTGATCTACAACAAGGATCTCTTTGACAAAGCAGGCATCGCGAATCCTCCGGCATCGCTGCAGGAAATGGTCGATGATGCCAAGAAAATTACTGAAGCCGGCAAATCGGAGGGCGTCTACGGCTTCGCACTGAACTTCAAAAGTCCGAAGTCGGCCTTTGACCGTTCGATCCGCGAGATTCTCTCCTTGAGCGGCTATCAGGGCCTTGGCTTTGACCTGAAGACAGGCCAGTTTGACTTCGCACCTTATTCCCAGGTTATCGAGTACTTCAAGCAGATGTACGAAGACGGAAGCTTTCTGCCGGGTGCCGAAACGCTGGATATCGACCCGCTCCGGGCCCAATTTGCCGCAGGCAAAATAGGCATGTATCTCAGCTTCTCGACAGAGCCGGGCGTGTACCAGGACCAGTTCCCGACAGAGATTAACTGGGCAGGTACGCTGGCCCCTACGCTGGACGGGCAGATTAAGGGAACCTCAGAGATCGTATCCGCAGGTACCTGGCTTGGGATCAGCGCGAAATCCGCGCATCAGGAGGCCGCCTGGAAATTCATGCAGTACATGTACGGCGATGATATTTTGAAGACATATCACGAGAAGGGCTTCGGAATTGCCGTAGTGCCGGGCATTGTGGAGCAGGCCAAGAACCCGGAGATTGGCGGTATGGAAGGCTTCCTGGTCGGCGAGCATGACTCGCTCTGGCCGGCTGTGCCGAACGTTACCCCGGAAGGTGCTACCTATGCGGATGCATTCTTCAAATATATGCTCTCGGGCGGGGATGCCAAGGCCATTGCTGCCGATCTGAATACAAGATACAATGACGCATTGTCCAAAGCGGTCGAGAAGGGCGAGGTTGCCGTTACGCCGGACCCGGCATTTGATCCAATGAAGCCGCAGGGAGAATAACGGGTGACAAAGGGGCTTGTACGGGATTCCCGGATCAGCCCCTTTGCTTTCCCTGAAGGAGACCAATCATGATCTATAAATGGAAAAGACTTGGGGAGAATTCCCTGTTCCTTGCACCGAGCATCATTCTGACGCTTGCCCTGGGCATCTATCCGCTCATCTGGATGCTGCGCTATATGTTCTACGATTATGCCGGTTACGGCGAGGCGCTGTTCGTCGGGCTGGACAATTTCAGCCGGCTGCTGAGGGATAGCCTGTTCTGGGAATCGGTCGGCAATACCTTCATCTATGCCGGAGGGAAGCTGCTGCTGACCCTGCCGCTGTCGCTGCTGCTGGCTGTTATTCTAAATGGCAGATTGCGCGGGTCCAATTTGCTCCGGGGCATTTATTTCATGCCGACGGTTATTAGTACCGCGGTGATCTCGGTTGTTTTTTATAACATCTTCAATTCCTATAACGGCATGGTTAACACAGTTCTGATGAAGCTGCATCTGGTCTCCCAGCCGGTCGACTGGCTCGGTCCGAAGCACGCGATGCTGACAGTCATTATTGTGGCGGTGTGGGGTGCAGTCGGGAACTATATGCTGCTCTTTCTCGCCGGGCTGCAGAGCATTCCGCAGGACCTGTACGAGAGCGCGTCCATCGACGGAGCGAACGCCGGAAGACGCTTCTGGAATATTACGCTTCCGATGCTGGCTCCGGTAGCCCAGATGGTCATTATGCTGGCGATTATCGCTTCCCTGAAGGGCTATGAGAGCATCATGGTCATCACCGAAGGCGGACCGATCGGCAAAACGGAAGTCATGTATCTCTATCTCTACAAGCTGCTATTCCCGGTATCCACCGGTTCACCGGTAACACAGCAGCTCGGTTACGGCAGCGCCGTGGGCTTCGCCACCGCTGTGATTGTCGGAGCGGTAACCGGCCTGTATTTCTTCTTCAGCCGCAAAATGAACAAGGTGTATTAGGAGGCTTATCCAATGAACGAATCTGTGATATCCAAGCAGCCCGCAGGGCGGCCGCAGACGGCTGGCCGGACGCCCGGTTCTGCCGGGAGAATCGTGACCCGGACCGTGATGTGGCTCTTCCTGCTGGCAACGGCGGTCCTGACCTTGTTTCCGCTGCTGATGACCCTGACCGGTTCCTTGAAGACCGGGGCAGAGATGATGACGGGCGGAACTCTTTTTCCTGCCAAGCTGCAATTCAATAATTATGCTGAAGCCTGGAAACAGGCCAATTTCGCCCGCTATACCTGGAACAGTGCTTTTATGAGCGTGATGGTGACGATAGGGACGCTGCTGGTAGCTTCCATGGCTGCTTATGTGGTGGACCGGCGTGATTTTCCGGGGAAAAGAATCTATGTCACGGTGCAGGCGTCCATGATGTTCATCTCCGTCGGGGCCATCGTCCTGCGCCCGCAGTTCGATCTGATGGTTGCACTGCATCTGAATACTACGCTGTGGGGGGTTATTCTGATTCTGGTCAGCGCCCATTCCAGCACCTTCTTCATGCTGCAGGGCTTCTTCAAGGCGATTCCCCGCGAGCTGGATGAGGCGGCGATGGTGGACGGCTCGGGCTTCATCCGCACCTTCTTCCGTATCATTCTGCCGCTGTTGACCCCGGGACTTGGGGTGGCCGGACTCTTCGCCTTCCGCCATGCCTGGAATGAATACATTCTGCCGCTGGTCTTCACGATGACCAATCCGAAGCTGCAGACGCTGACGGTCGGGCTGGCGAATCTCCGTTATGGCTCTTCGGCCGCGATGCAGATTCACCTGATGATGGCCGGGGCCTGCCTGTCCATCCTGCCGATGCTGCTGGCGTATATTCTGGCAAATAAAACCTTCATTCAGGTGACGGCAGGTTCGGTGAAGGGGTAATAAATCTTAAGATAAGCCTATGCTTCCGAAGCGAGTTTTGCGAGGTGGATTCAGGTGAAGCTACGCTATCAAAACTTTTAGGAGGATAACAATGAATTACGGACATATTACAGTACCGCAGGCAGAGGTGCCGGTCTCCTGCGAGGTGGATGTGCTGGTTATTGGCGGCGGGGCGGCAGGGATTGCCGCCGCGATCTCCGCAGCCGAAGGCGGGGCAAGCACCATGATCGTGGAGCAGCGGGGGTATCTGGGCGGAATGGGCACGGTGGCGCTGGTGCCAGCGTTCTGTCCCTATACGGACAAGGTCAAGCCGATTATCCGCGGCCTTGGGCTGAAGCTGATGGAGCGGATGAAGCAGGCCTGTGATCCGGAGTATCAGGAGGAATACCGCGAGCAGCTGGACTGGGTGCCGATTGATCCTGAAGTGCTGAAGCGCGTCTATGACAATGCAATTCTGGAGAGCGGTGTGACGCCGTTGTTCCACACCTTTGTCTATGATGTGGTGCGGTCGCCGGACGGCCAGACGATAGAGGGCGTAATGATTGTCAACAAATCCGGGCGGTCCTTCATCCGCTGCCGTTATATCATTGACTGCACTGGCGACGGCGATATTGCTGCCCTGTCGGGGGTGCCGTTCCAGAAGGGAGGCGATGAAGGCGAGCTTCAGCCGGGCAGCATGTGTTATCTGCTGGCGAATGTTGACCGGCCAAGCTTCAGCCGCTTCCTGGCGGAGACGGGAGATTCAGGTCAATTGCACCGGACGGTGGAGCAGGCGATTCTGGAAGGAGCGCTGCCGGAAGGCCGCAAATCGATCTCCGGTCTGGCCTGGGTGAGTGATCAGCTGGTCGGCGTTAACTTCGGCCATGTGTTCGGGGTGGACGGAACGAAGGCCGAGGACCTGACACGCGGAGCGATTGAAGGCCGCCGGACGGTGCTGCGGCAGCTTGAATTTTTCCGCAAGTATGTGCCCGGCTTCGAACAGGCGCATCTGGTGGCCAGCGGCGAGCAGCTTGGCATCCGGGAGACGCGGCGCATTAAGGGCGATTATACGCTGACTGTGGACGACTTCGTGGCCGCGCGTTCTTTCCCTGACGATATCGCCCGCAATGCTTACTATATTGACATTCATCTGGCGACCAGCAAAAGTGATATGACCTTCAATCATCTGCCGCCGGGCGTCTCCCACGGGGTGCCTTACCGGGTGATGCTGCCGGTGGGCATCCGCAATCTGTGGGTGGCGGGACGGTCCGTGTCCTCGGACCGGGCGGTGCAAGGCTCCCTGCGGGTCATGCCGAACTGCTTCTCGATGGGCCAGGCCTGCGGCACGGCAGCAACGCTTGCGCTCCGGGACGGCAAGGACTCCCGCAGCATCTCGGTTGCTGAGCTTCAGCAGCGCCTGCTGGAGCAGGATGTGTGGCTCGGGGAGAATTTCGTTCCCGGGGCAGCGGAGCAGGATGCGGGGCAGGCGCAGTGAGCGGCGCGGAGAATTTGAAGAGCGCTGAGAGTGGGGAGAGCGCGGAGATCGGGAAGAGTGTGGAGAGCGTGGAGAACATGGAGATCGGGAAAAACGTGAGGCCCCTTCCCTTGCAGGAGGAGTGGTTTCACGGGGCGGTCTCGCTGGAGCACCGGCAGGAGGGCATCAAGCCCTGGCGCATTCCCTTCCGGGACTATGACCTGTATCCGCCGGAGGGGATCGGCGGCAAGGCGGAGATCTGCTCCGGGATACGGCTGCGGCTGGCCACAGATTCTGGGACTCTCCTCCTCTCGTTTGAACCGCTTGCCGAGGACGCTTCGCTGGATTGCATTGCTGACGGACGGCTGGTCCAGACGCTGCGGCTTGCTGCGGGAGCTGGGGAGGCTCATTTCACCGGGCTTCCCCCTGGTGTGAAGGAGCTGGAAATCTATCTGCCGCAGAATACCGGCATGACGATCAGCGGACTTGCCATTGATGATGATGCTGTTGCCGAACCGCTGGCGGACCATCGTCCCCGCTGGGTGACGTATGGAAGCTCGATTACCCAGTGCGTGGCGGCTCGGGGCCCGTCGCGCACCTGGCCGGTAATCGCCGCCGGAGAGATTGGCTGTCACTTGACCAATCTCGGCTTCTCCGGCAACTGCCTGATGGAGCCGATGGCGGGCCGGCTTATCCGTGATCTGCCGGCTGACCTGATTACCTTGTGCGTCGGTGTGAACATCTATGGCGCAGTGTCCTCCAGCCCGCGGATGTTCAAGCCGCTGCTGATCGGTCTGCTGGAGACCATCCGGGAGAAGCATACAGAGACACCTCTGGTTGTCATCTCGCCTATTTACGGCACGGAGCGGGAGACAGAGGAGAATCCGCTCGGCTTCACCCTGCCTCTAATGCGCCGGGAGATCGTGGATACAGTGAAGCTGCTGCAGGCGCGGGGAGACCGTCATCTGCATTACCT